>JAFOYZ010000235.1 GCA_017424485.1 Bacteroidaceae bacterium | reverse complement strand
TGGCAAATACGATGATGATCCTACTCATCCGAAAAATCCGCTGAATCGTTTTGTTGCATATCACTTCTTGGACCGTAAGGTATATGCTAGTGAGAATCAGATGTACACATTTATGCACTATCCCGAGGGATCGTATGATGCATACGACTTCTATGAGACCATGTGTAAGGGTACTATCCTGAAGGTGCAGTGTGGCCGTCGTTCAGAGTGGAAATTGTATATTAACCGTCGTTGGGATGTACAGTATCAAGTACGTGGCTCAGTTATCAATAAGACTAATGTTCATGATGGTAGCAATGGTGTTTATTATACCATTGACCGTCCTTTGGTATATAGTACCGATGTTACGATGAAGGTGCTCAATGACCGTATGCGTTTCGATGCCGGTACATTGATGCCTGAGTTGGCTTCAAATGGTATTTACAGAAACCAAGAGGACAAGTGTTACCAACTTCCTAATGGCTATGTGAAGAATATGGTTATGTACCAAGAGGCCGTAGTATGGTATTCACAGCCTGTATGGGGTTTCTGGTGCTGGTATGGTGATGAAATTATTGCGATGGGTCAGTATGACTTTGCGCTTAAGCTTCCTCCTGTTCCAGAAGGTACTTATGAGATTCGATATGGTTATGTGCCTATGGTACAGCGTGGTGTGACCCAGGTATATGTTGACAATATTCCTTGTGGTATTCCTATTGACTTGACCATGAATGCTGAGGGTGCACCTAATCCGAAGATTGGTTGGTTCTCTGAGGATGGTCTCACCAAGGATGAGATTGTTCGCAATGACAAGGCTATGCATAACCGTGGTTATATGCGTGCTCCTGATACACAGACAATGGGTACGAATGAGAGTGATATGGCTCCTATCCACCAGAATATTCTGCGTCGTATCGTAGCTACAGAGTATCTGACTAATGATAAGGACCACTATATTCGTTTCCGTGCTGTAGACGAGAATGGTAAGGAGTTTATGTTAGACTATATTGAACTCTGCCCGAAGAGTGTGTACGATTCTCCCACCGTGCCTGAAGATCGTCACTAATCATTAATATTATGAATAAGACTATGAAATATATGAAAAATATTAGGCTTTTCGGTTTATTGCTGATGCTGCCTTTGGCATTTGCAAGCTGTACCGATGTGTGGAATGGCCACTATGATGAGGAAAATCAAAAGCAGACGGCCGATAAAACTCTTTGGGAAGAGATTGAGGCTCGTCCCGAGTTGAAAGGATTTGCCGACTGTTTGAAACAGTATGGTTATGACAAAGTTCTCGATGGTGACCAGATGTATACTGTATTCGCTCCACAAGGTACCATCAATATAGATGGACTTAGCACACAGAAGGTTAAAGACGAGGTGTTGGGTAACCATATTGCTCGCTTCAATCATTCGGCTAATGCAACTACAGTAGACAAGAAGGTGAAGATGTTGAATGAGAAAATGGTTGATTTTACTAAAGTTGGTGATGCATATACCTTTGGTAATTCTTCTTTGGTCGAGACCAATATTATTGCCAAGAATGGTGTGTTGCATGTACTTAATGCACAAGTGCCTTTCTTCTTTAATATTTGGGAGTATTTGACTACGAGTGATGAGTTCAGTAAGATTCGCGAGTTCATGTACTCATTCAATGAAGTTGAGTTGGATGAGGAGGCTAGTGTGAAGGGTCCCATTGTAGATGGTCTTCAAACTTATGTAGACTCGGTAACGGTTACATACAACGAACTCCATTACCTTCTCGGTCAATTGAACGATGAGGATAGTACCTATACTATGATTATCCCTACTAATGAGGCTTGGGATGCAGCTTACGAACGTATAGCACCTTACTATTCTTTCCATAAGAAGAAAGAGTTCCGTGATTCCTTGCAGGATGTATATACAAAGATGGGTATCATCAATGACCTAATCTTTAGTCATACTGTGCAGCAATCTATCAAAGATTCTTTGATATCTACATCTACAAACGTATTCTACAATCCTTTTGACTATATATTGTCTGATTTTAGCTCTGAGAATGATGGTATTGTATGTAGCAATGGTAGTGTCTTCGTTGTTGACTCTCTGCGTCATGCTCCTTGGGATTCATGGCATAGTAAATTGAAGATCGAGGCCGAGTATATCAATACACACACGTCAAAATCCAGCACCACTGTAGAGTACAGCAGAGACCTTAAGGTAGACAATCCTTTGTATTCTAAGGTTTCTAACAAATCATATCTTGAGGTTGTCCCCAAGAGTTCTAACTCTGCAACTGAGATTGATTTCAATATCTGGAATACCTTGGCTGCAACATATGATATCAAGATAGTGTTCTTGCCTCAATCTATGGCTACCGATATGAGTGTAGCTGCTAAGTGTCAGCCTAATTACTTGAATGTCTCTCTGACATGCTTCGATGAGACAGGAAAATCCAAGAAGACAACTTTGGCTGCTGCTAAAGATTCTTTGTTTGTAGATCCTACTCGTATCGATACTGTTACTGTTGGTACCTTTACTTTCCCTGTTTCAACGTTTGGTGAAGATGCAGCATCAACTAAGTTGAATGTGAAGTTTGCAGGAAAGTCAAGTGAAAAGGCAAAATCTCGTACGTTCTTGATTGACTGCGTAATTCTCGAACCTACTAAAAACGAAAGATTATGAAAAAGATGAATCATATACAACTTATTTTGTGTGGTTTGGCTTTGGGCAGTATGTTGCTGACATCTTCTGCCACTTATGCGGCTGTGCCTGAAGACAAAACTGAACAGACAGAACAGATGGTAACTGTCAGTGGTGTTGCTTATGATGCTGCTACTCGTACTCCTCTAGCAGGTGTGCGTATCGCTGCTCATGGTAACTCAAAGTTCTCTGTGATGACCAATGAGACTGGTAGTTATACATTGAGCGTTCCTGAATATGTAACCTTGCTTGACCTTACTGCGCCTGGCTACAATTTGGTTCAGATGGCTGTTAGTGAGAAACCTCAGGAGGTATTAATGCACTCTGAACGTTTCGCTCAAGACTTTACATCAAAGGTGTTGATTACTGACGTCGCACAGACTGAAGATTTCTCATTGAGCACTGCTCTTTCTGTAGATCAAGAAATCGGCTCACGTTTCGGTGGCGATTTGCGTTCAATTACTCGTAGTGGTACTCCAGCAATGGGATCTGCCATGTTTATCGGTGGTCTCAATTCTTTGAATGCCAATGCCCAGCCGCTCATAATTTTGGATGGTGTGTTCTTAGATCAGCAGTATAGTCGCGATGCTTTGCATGAGGGACATTTCAATAATGTGCTTTCATCTATCAATGTGAATGATATTGATAAGGTTACCGTCCTGAAGAATGCAACAGCTTTGTATGGTACTAAGGGTGCTAATGGCGTAATCATTATTGATACCAAGCGAAGCACAAGCATGGCTACACGTATTGAGGCCAATGTAATGGCTGGTGTAGAGTTTATGCCCGATCGTCCTTCGATGATGAATGCAAGTCAGTATCGTATGTATGCATCAGAGTTGATTGGTAGTACAGATACTGAGCTTTCAAAGTTTAAGTTCCTCAACGACGATCCCAATTATTACTATTACCATATGTATCATAATGAGACTAATTGGGATGAGTATGTATATCGTGAGGCACTTACTCAGAACTATAATATCAGTGTACAAGGAGGTGACGAGGTAGCTGACTATAACCTCTCATTGGGATATACCAATGCTGCAAGTACCTTGGATTATAATAGCTTTAATCGTATCAACCTTCGTTTCAATACCGATATTAAGTTGATAGGTGACTTGAGCACACGCTTTGACGTTGCATACAATTACAATACTCGTAATCTGCGTGATGATGGCGTCATCGAAGATTTTGCCGCTGAGACTATTCTGTCACCCAATTTCTTGGCTTTGATCAAGGCTCCCTTCCTTAATCCTTATCGTCAGGATGAGAATGGTAAGGTGACATCATTCCTCTCACCTGCCGATGACTTTGCAGAAGGTTTTGGACTCAACACCTCTTGGGCCAACCCCGTTGCAATCAATCAGTATGGTGATGCTAAGAATAAGAATCGCTTGGAGTATAGCATGTTTAATATTTCTATTGCTCCCCGCTACGATTTCAACAGCAATCTGTATGCTACTACCTTGTTCTACTATGCGCTCTCTAACAATAACCAACGTGCGTTTGTACCGATGACAGGTACACCTAACTTCTATATTGATGGAGTAGGTACTTCAGAGAACCGTGCTTCGGCTTTGAATGCCAAGCAAGAGTCGCTGTTCAGTGATACAAAGGTCGACTGGACCTACCGCAACAAGGCTCATTTCCTCAATCTTGTCGGTGGATTCCGCTTTACCAATGACCATTATGTATCAGCTCTTCAGGAGGGACATAATACTGGTAACGACAAGACTCCTAATGTGTCTGGTTCGTTGAGCTTTAGCGACGTTAATGGTGTGGATGAGACATGGCGCTCGTTTGCCTACTATGCCAATGCCGATTACAACTATCAGTATAAGTATTTTGTACAAGGAGGTTTGTCAATGGAGACCTCATCGCGTTTTGGTAGAGATGTAAAGGCTGGTCTCAAGTTGGCTGGTGTACACTGGGGCTTGTTCCCTTCGATCCAGACTGCATGGTTGCTTTCTTCTGAGGACTTCTTTGATCGTGAAGCTTTGGGTATCAACAGCTTGAAGCTTAGTGCTGGTTACGATGCATCTGGTAATGATGATGTAGCTATCACAGCATCACGTACAAGTTTGAGCGCTACTCGTTTCATGAATGGCTCGATTGGTCTTGTACTCAATAATATAGGTAATACCGGTATTCAGTGGGAGACTACCCATCGTTTCCGTGTAGGCTTGGATTTGACTGAGTATAACAATATTCTTGGATTCTCATTGAACTTCTTCAAGAGCTATACCAATAATTTGCTTACGTTGAAGTCACTTCCAGAGATCACGGGTGAAGGCTATTATTGGTCAAACGATGGCTCTTTGGAGAATGTAGGTCTTGATTTCGGTGTACGTTTCAAACTTCTCAATCGCAAGAACTGGAGATGGGAGTTTGGTGCCAATGCGTCAGCGTATAAGAATAAGATCACCGCACTTCCTGACGGTGACTATACTACCAATATATATGGTGCTAATGTGCTGACTTCTGTAGGCCGTGCTGCAGGTGTATTCTATGGATATGAAACCGATGGTGTGTATGCCACTCAGCAAGAGGCCGAAGAGGCAGGCCTTACCCTTGTTTCTACTACAGGTGAGGTTACTCCGTTTGCTGCTGGCGATATGAAGTTTGTTGATCATGTGCAGGATGGTATCATCAATGAAAAAGATATGGTTGTTATCGGTAATCCCAATCCCGATGTGTATGGTAACTTGTATTCAAACTTGTCGTATAAGCGTTTGAGCTTGAGTATGAACTTCAACTATTCATTTGGTAACGATATTTACAACTATCAACGTTCACAGCTTGAGAGTGGTTCTCAGTTCTTCAATCAGACCACAGCGCTTAATCGTCGTTGGATTGCTGAGGGACATCACACAGATATCCCCAAGGCTACTTTCGGTGACCCGATGGGCAACTCGCGCTTCTCAGACCGTTGGATCGAGGATGGCTCGTACCTTCGTCTCCGCAATGTGACACTCAGCTACGAACTTCCTGTAAACTCTGTTTGGTTGCAGGGTATCACCGTTTGGGCTACTGCGAATAATCTCTTTACACTCACCAACTATCTCGGTAGCGATCCTGAGGTATGGGCTGGCAACTCAGTGCTTTATCAAGGTATTGACCGTGGCCTTACAGCACAGGGACGTAGCGTGTTGATGGGTATTAAGATTAACCTCTAAAAATGAACGAATCATGAAAAGAAAATCAATATTCTATGCTTTAGCGTTGTGCTCTGTCATGACAGTCTTTACAGCTTGTGAAGACATGTTTGACCTGACATCGTCTTCAGTACAGTATGAGAACAATCACGAATTGGAATCGCCTGCCGATAGCTTGTATTCTGTGGTAGGTATCTTAGCAAAACTACAGGGAATAGCTGACCAGACCATACTTTTTGGCGAACTTCGTGGTGACCTCGTAGACGAGAACGTCAATACAGAAAACGATTTGCGCGAGATCATTAACTATAATGTTTCTCCCTCAAATAAGTATTATAGCTACAGAGATTATTATGCAGTGATTAATAACTGTAACTATTTCCTTTCTAAGGTCGATACTACAGTACTCGTTTCTAATCAGCCTGTATTGTTGTATGAGTATGCTGCAGTGAAGGCCATACGTGCATGGACCTATTTGCAGATGACACTCATCTACAAGTCTGTACCTTTTATCACAGAACCTATTCTCTCTGTTGCTGATTCTGAGAAGGATTATCCTTACTACACATTTGAGGATGTGTGCGATTACTTTATTGACGACCTTCTTCCTTATGTAAATACCGAATTGCCCAACTATGGTGAGATCAACAAGATTAACTCTAAGTCTATGTTCTTCCCCGTTCGCTTGCTTTTGGGTGATATGTATATGTGGAAGCAAGATTATGCCAATGCAGCGCGTTATTATGCCGAGTATCTTTATTTCAACCAGCTCGGCACTACCATGGGCAATGGCATTGAGGTAGGTGGCATCAGCACCCAGACAGGCGATGTTACTGGATTCATTACTACGATGTCAACAGACGAGAATATTACCGTTATCCCCATGTCTGACAGCAAGCTGCATGGTACCACCACCAATCTCAACAACATCTTCAGTGCTACCGATTACAATGAGGGCAAGCGCCCCATATCTCCATCATATGCATGGAAAGAGTTGGCCGAGAGTCAAGACTATGCATTCAAGCAGGGTACGATTATTCGCCATCTGTCATGCGGCGACGTGCGTGCATACCGTGACTATGGCACGGAGAAGTGGACAGATGGCTCTTATAGCCCCAATCTCCCTCAGGAGGATGAGTGGTATTTGGTAGATGTAGAGAGCAAGTACTTGGTGAACTCTAAGTACTCGACCAACTACAAACTTCCTGTATATACTGTGGGTAATGTATTCCTCCGTTTGGCCGAAGCTCTTAATCGTATTGGAGAGTCAGAGTTGGCATTCTCTATCCTTAAGCAAGGCGTTGAGCGGGTAAGTATTGTCGATGGTGAATATGGCTTATATCTGCCAGCTGCTGATAATACAACAAATGTGGGTATTCATTCACGTGGTTCGGGTGATGCTTCTCTGAACGAAGAGTATGAACTACCTGACTATTCTGAGTTTACCCCATCAAGTGTAGAGCCTACGCAGACCTACTATCTCGTAAATGATTCGCTCTATGAAGCGTCGGCAGGTGTAGTGGGTGATACAATCGTATATATCACTACCTATCATTCTGAGGATGAAGGAGAATATGGAATGTATTTAGATGAAGAATGGCGCAGTCCTGACCGTAAGAAGGATAAGGAAAGCCCCGATACACTTATCATGAACATATATCCGAAGAACTACCTCGTAGAGAAGGTTGAGGATCTTATCATTGATGAGTTTGCACTCGAGACAGCCTTCGAAGGTAATCGCTTTGCTGACCTTATGCGTATAGCTATCCGTCGTAACGATCCTACTTATTTGGCCGATAAGGTTGCTCGCCGTAAGGGAGATAACCACACACGTAATGAAGAACTCTATAACCGTCTTTCTACTCCTGAAAATTGGTTCATCAATCGAGATTAATTGTCTCTCTTTATAGAAAGGATAGGCAAACCATTCGCGGTTTGCCTATCTTTTTTTGTCAGTATGCTTTGATTTCTCGATGATATAGCTTACTTTTGTTGTCATAACTTAGTTAATCATAATACTAACCAAAAGAACACACACAATGGTAAATCGTTTTATTCTCAACGAAGTGTCATACTTCGGTCCTGGTGCTCGCAAGGAGCTTCCTGGGGTTATTGCTCGTTTAGGTTTTAAGAAAGCTATGATTGTGACCGATAAGGGACTCATCCAATATGGTGTAGCCAAGATGGTGAGCGATGTGCTCGATGAGGCAGCTATTCCTTATGAGATTTATAGTGAGGTAAAGCCTAATCCCACTGTGACCAACGTACAGATGGGTGTAGAAGCATTCAAGCAGTCAGGTGCTGATTGCTTGGTGGCTATTGGTGGCGGTTCGGCCATGGATACAGCCAAGGGTATTGGTATCATTATCAATAATCCCGAGTTTGCCGATGTGGTATCACTCGAAGGCGTAGCTCCTACCAAGCGCAAGAGTGTACCCATTATTGCATTGCCTACTACGGCAGGTACCGCTGCAGAGACTACCATCAATTATGTTATCATCGATGAAGAGAAACAGAAGAAGATGGTATGTGTTGACCCCAACGATATACCCTGCTGCTCTATCGTGGATGCAGAGCTCATGTACTCACTTCCCAAGGGAACTACGGCTGCTACGGGTCTCGATGCGTTGACCCACGCTATTGAAGGTTACATAACCAAGGGTGCTTGGGAAATGTCTGACATGTTTGAGATTGAGGCCATCCGCATGATCAACAAGTATCTGCGTACTGCCGTTTTTGAGCCTACCAATCCTGTAGGTCGTAATGGTATGGCCGTAGCCCAATATATTGCAGGTATGGCTTTCTCTAACGTCGGTCTTGGTGTAGTTCATGGTATGGCTCATCCTATGGGTTCGCTATTTGATATTCCACACGGAGTGGCTAATGCCATGTTGCTTCCCACGATTATGGAATTCAATGCTCCAGTATGTCTCGACAAGTATGTAGAGATTGCCAAGGCTATGGGTGCATATCGTGAAGGTATGAGCAAGGAAGAGGCAGCCGATGCTGCATGTAAGGCTGTGCGCGACCTCGCCATCGAAGTGGGCATTCCCCAACACCTGACCGAGATTGGTATCAAAGAAGAGGATATCCCTGCACTTGCCGAGCAGGCCATCACCGATGTTTGTACACCGGGCAATCCTCGCGAAGTAACTAAGGAAGATATCATTGCCCTTTACAAAAAGGTATTGTAAAAAATAGTAAAAACTACTGACAATTGGTGCCCGACTCTTAAAAGTTGGGCATCGTTTGTATAAAATGGTTTTGTATATGTTGTATTAAGCAAAACTTTTGTGGTTTTTTTGTTGTTTGTCGACTATTATTGCTATTTTTGCGCATGTAGACTGATGCGTTGTATATGTATCAGTTTCATAAGAATACATGTTCATTAAAAGTTACAATGCTATGAAAAAGTATTTGATAGGTTACGATATCGGCAGCTCGTCCGTGAAGGCAAGTCTTGTAGAGGCTGAGAGCGGGCGTTGTGTGGCATCGGCCTTTTATCCCAAGAGCGAAGCACCCATCATGGCCAAGCAGCCAGGGTGGGCTGAGCAAGATCCCAATAGTTGGTGGCAATATTTGTGTGAAGCTACGTCTGATGTGATGGCTACCTCAGGAGCCCATGGAGCCGATGTAGCTGCTATTGGTATTTCATATCAGATGCACGGGTTAGTTTGTGTTGATAAGCATGGGGCACCTTTGCGCCCTTCTATCATCTGGTGCGACTCACGTGCCGTACCTTATGGTCAGCGTGCTTTTGAAACTATAGGCGAGGAGCGTTGCTTGAGCCATCTGCTCAATTCTCCGGGCAACTTTACCGCATCCAAGTTGGCATGGGTCAAGGAGCATGAACCCGAACTCTTTGCACAGATCGATAAGATTATGCTCCCTGGCGACTATATTGCATTGCGTCTTACGGGTGAGGCATGCACTACCGTATCGGGCCTTTCCGAGGGTATGTTTTGGGATTTCCGTGAGGGATGCCTTTCTGAAGATGTGATGAACTACTATGGCTTTGCTCAATCGTTGATTCCCACCATACGTCCCACATTTGCTCCACAAGGCGAGCTCACCGCATCAGCAGCGGCCCAGTTGGGATTGTCAGCAGGCATACCTGTGACCTATCGTGCTGGCGACCAGCCCAATAATGCTCTCTCTCTGGGTGTATTCAATCCGGGTGAGATAGCCTCTACGGCCGGTACGTCGGGCGTGGTATATGGTGTGCTGGGCAATGTCAACTATGATCCCAAGTCGCGTGTCAACACCTTCGCACATGTCAACCATACCGACTTGCAGACTCGCCTTGGCGTATTGCTCTGCATCAACGGTACAGGTATCCTCAATTCATGGATACGCCGCAATGTGCTGCCCGATGGCATCTCTTATGCTGAGATGAATGATATGGCAGCCTCGGCACCCATCGGTGCTGCTGGTGTGAGCATCCTCCCATTCGGTAATGGCGCCGAGCGTGTGCTTGAGAATCGTGCACCCGGATGCAGTATCCATGGAGTCAACTTCAATACCCACACTCGTGCTCATCTTCTGCGTGCTGCGCAAGAGGGTATCGTATTCTCATTTAAATATGGTATCGAGGTGATGGAGCAGATGGGCATGGAGGTATCAAAGATACATGCAGGACATGCCAATATGTTCCTCAGTCCGCTCTTCCGCCAGACGCTGGCCAATGTCACCGGTGCTACTATCGAACTCTACGATACCGACGGCTCGGTAGGTGCGGCCAAGGGTGCAGGTATAGGCGCAGGTATCTATAAAGACCATACTGAAGCATTTGCTTCGTTGCAGAGGTTGGCAGTGGTAGAACCACGTGCCGATGAGGTTGCGGCTACTGCCGAGGCCTATGAGCGTTGGAAGTCATTCGTATAACCGATATATATCATTATATAGACAATTTATAAAAACTCATAATTAATTAGTATTATTATGGCAAAAGAATTTTTCCCTGGAATCGGTAAGATTCAGTTTGAAGGACGCGAGAGTAAGAACCCTATGGCATTTCGCTATTACGATGCCGAGAAGGTAGTGTTGGGCAAGAAGATGAAAGACTGGCTCAAGTTCTCTATGGCATGGTGGCACACACTGTGCGCCGAGGGAGCCGACCAGTTTGGCGGTGGCACCAAGGACTTCCCCTGGAACACAGCTTCTGATGCCCTTCAGGCTGCCAAGGACAAGATGGATGCAGGCTTCGAGTTCATGCAGAAGATTGGTATCGAGTACTACTGTTTCCACGATGTAGACCTCGTGAGCGAGGGCTGCAGCATCGAGGAGTATGAGGCCAACCTCAAGGCTATCGTAGCCTATGCCAAACAGAAACAAGAGGAGACTGGTATTAAGCTCCTGTGGGGCACAGCCAATGTGTTTGGCCACAAGCGTTATATGAATGGTGCTGCTACCAACCCCAACTTTGACGTTGTAGCACGTGCAGCCGTGCAGATCAAGAACGCTATCGATGCTACTATCGAGCTGGGCGGACAGAACTACGTGTTCTGGGGTGGCCGCGAAGGTTATATGAGCCTGCTCAATACCGATCAGAAGCGTGAGAAGGAGCATCTGGCCATGATGCTCACCAAGGCACGCGACTATGCTCGTGCCAAGGGCTTCACAGGTACCTTCCTCATCGAACCCAAACCCATGGAGCCTACCAAGCATCAGTACGATGTCGATACCGAGACCGTTATCGGCTTCCTCAAGGCTCATGGCCTCGACAAGGACTTCAAGGTGAATATTGAGGTCAACCATGCTACACTTGCCGGTCACACCTTCGAGCACGAACTCGCTGTAGCTGTCGACAACGACATGCTCGGCTCTATCGATGCCAATCGTGGTGACTACCAGAACGGCTGGGATACCGACCAGTTCCCCATCGACAACTACGAGCTCACTCAGGCTATGATTCACGTTATCCGCGCCGGTGGCTTCGGCAATGGTGGTACCAACTTCGATGCCAAGACCCGTCGCAACTCTACCGACCTTGAGGATATCTTCATCGCTCACATCGCTGGTATGGATGCTATGGCACGTGCACTCGAGTCGGCTGCAGCATTGCTCGAGGAGTCTCCCTACAAGCAGATGCTCGCTCAGCGCTATGCCTCATTCGACGAGGGTCAGGGTAAGGCCTTCGAGGAGGGCAAGCTCGGTCTCGAGGATCTCGTTGCCTATGCCAAGGAGCATGGCGAGCCTACTCAGATTAGCGGTAAGCAGGAACTCTACGAGGCTATCCTCAATATGTACTGCTAATACACGCGAGTCCTATTGAATTCCATCTGCCACCCGACGCAAATCTATTTTGCCGGGTGGCAGTTTTTTTGTTGGGCAAAGAGAAAAATGTTTCTACTCGCGAATAGAAATGTTTCTCACCGCGAATAGAAAGTGTTCTGACCGCGAGCAGAAAACATTCTGACCGCGAATAGAAAATTAGTTGAAACCATAGAAACAGGGAAAACGCATTATAGAATATCGCTAATATTCCTCCACGAATGATTGAATTTTACAATCCATTTTCTCGCAAATATTTGATTCTCACGCAGACTCCGCAGACTTACGCAGAACACGCATCGTAAACTCGCGTGTACCGTCTGGATGGCAGCGAGGGCGAAGCGACTCGCAAATTCTGCGTAAGTCTGCGGAGTCTGCGTGAGGCAAAAGGTTGATTATCTGCGAGAAATAAACTAAATTTATAATGCGTATTCCCTGCACCTAAGAGGAATAGAAATGGCAAAGGGTGCGCATGGAATACACGATGAAAAGCAAATTCTCGGATTTGCAACAGTCAGACAGTTCATGTACAGTTTTAAGGATAGTTTCATATCCCTATGTTAATTATTTTTTACCTTTGCTGTAACCTTTTGGCAAGTCGTGTTGTCTAATTGACGGTGACACCAATAAAAGAGTGAACAAAATGAACAAACAAACTAAAACAACGAACGATATGAAAAAGTTTTTCAAAGTGCTGCTACTCGCAGCGGTGGCATTGATGCCGGTGATGGGAATGGCGCAAGACAACAACGGACATGACTATGCATGGGAGCGACAGATGCGCTCGCAGGAGTATCTTGATTCAGTGAAAGCTGCAACAAAGCAGGCTGAATATGAACATGAGGAGAAGATGTTACACATGAGGAACGAGTTCAAAGCACGTCGGTTTAATCTATTTTGGAATGAGGACCTTTGGTTATTATTTGTTTTTGCAGGAGGTACAATTACTATCGTAATACTATGCCTCCGCCACTCACGCCGCAAGGCCGAAGACCATAAGGAACTTATCAATAAGCTCATCGACAACAATCTGCTGAACTCTACTGAACCCATCAGTAAGGAGGCCATCGAGGCACTGATGAAGCCGAAGAAGACAGAGAAGGAACGGTTCATAGGCGATGCTACATTGCTGGGACTTGGTATAGGTCTGTTTGTTGGGGCTC
>JAFOYZ010000234.1 GCA_017424485.1 Bacteroidaceae bacterium | reverse complement strand
GTGGTGAACTCATCATCACCGATAGCAATGGCCGTACCGTAGGCCGTAGTCACGTAGAGGCTGGGCAGACCTCAGTACCCGTGACTACCGACCGCATGGGTTCGGGCGTCTACAACATCACGCTGACCGAGAAGGGGCAGAAGGTGGAGAATGCACGCATCATTGTGAAGTAAGCGAGTTGCAGCATAACTATATATAGTATAAAATCGCAGTAGGCTACGTGTCTACTGCGATTCTTTTATGCACGTGATTACGCACGATTTTGCGCACGATTTTGTGTCTTAAACTCCGTGATGCTCAGCTTTGTAGGGCGTAAATTAAGCACGCTATGAGGCGTGCTTGATTTTCTTGCTTTTGCGCGATGCTTTGTTGTATACGCCCTGTCTCACACGCTCTATATATCCCTTGAGGCAGAGGGTGCGCAGGTGCTTGCTCACGGTGCGTGTCTTCATATCCATCTCCTCACCCAGTTTGTTGGCAATGGCGGTGGTGAACTGTCGGGGCAGGAGATTCAGGAAGGCCAGCGGACTGATGCACACAGGCTGCTTGGGTTCCTCTTTCTCTTCACGGCGCAAGCGGTCGTAGATGGCCGATGTCTGTATGTCGGCGTAAGACATGGGCTGTTGGTTCACATTAGATTCTTGCATATTCTTTCTGTTTAGTTTGTGTTAATGTGATACAAAGGTACTACACAAAAACGCTATTGTCAATACTCTGAAAACCAGTATACTTGCAAATAAATCGGGCGGTTCGTTTGCAAAAATAGGAACTATAGATTATCTTTGTTAGGCAAAGAGAAAAATGTTTCTACTCGCGAATAGAAATATTTCTCACCGCGAATAGAAAGTATTCTACCTGCGAGCAGAAAATATTCTGACCGCGAATGGAAAAAGAGTTGAAACCATAGAAAAATCCCTATCGCCTATGAAAATCAAGAAATCGAAGCATGTGCATCATGACAGGGGCTACACCCCTGTGGTAAACTGCAAACTGACTAGCCGCCGCCTCGTTTGTGGCACAGAAACCGACATACAGGGTGTGGCCGTAGCCGTTGCCCACCCGCAGAAGGTCGACATCGAACAGATGGCTCACGACATCAGCCACGCCACCACCGCCACGCCCACCGATGTAAAGCTCGTGTGGGATGCATTGCGCACTGTCATCACCGATGCCCTGAGCCACGGCCACCGCGTACAGCTCGACGGCTTGGGCTCGCTCACCATGGAACTGAGCAGTCACACCGGCTCTACACCGCCCACGGGCAAAGATGTAAAGATAAGTGGCATCCGCTTCCGTGCCGACAAGCACCTGCTCGACCGTCTGGCCGATGTGAAGTTCAAGGTCGAGGGCAAGGTGCGTCAGCCCTTGTCGGCTCCCGAGCTGGCCGATGCGCTGTACGAATACTTCGAGACGCACGATGACATCAGCGTCCGCGAGTTTGCCCGCATCAGCCACTATGCCACCAGCACCTCATACCAGAAGCTCAACGACTATGTGGCGCACGGCGAGATGGAGCGCGTGCCTCGTGTCAACGGCTGCTTCCGCCCTACTGAAGGCAACTTCGGGCGATAAAAACAGACACTCTCCGAGTTTTGTACATTCTGTTTGCATAACGTACTGGGCTATACCGAAGTTAGGCTGAAAATAAGTACAGCTGATGGATAGGTCTATGGATAGTTTCATAGACCATGTTGATATTTTTCCACCTTTGCTGTAACCTTTTGGTTAGTGGTGTTGTCTAATTGACGGTGACACCACAAAAGAGTGAACAAGATAAACGAACAAACTAAAACAACGAACAATATGAAAAAGTTTTTCAAGGTGCTGCTATTGGCAGCGGTGGCATTGATGCCAGTAATGGGAATGGCGCAAAACTCCCATTCTCCAGAAGCACAGTATGAACGCTCAAGACAGATTAAGCAGTATGAGGACTCGGTGGCTGGAGCAAGACAGGCACAACTGGATAGGCATGCCGAAAGGATGGCACAGATTGATGCCGATATACGAAAAAACAGTGCCATCCGGGGCGAGGATGTACTGATTGTATTGATTATAGTTTGCATTATTGCAGCAGGCATTGCCGCACTTGTCCTCTGCCTCCGTCACTCACGCAAGAAGGCCGAAGACCACAAGGAACTTATCAACAAACTCATCGACAACAACCTACTGAACTCTACTGAACCTATCAGTAAGGAGGCCATCGAGGCGTTGATGAAGCCGAAGAAGACAGAGAAGGAACGGTTCATAGGCGATGCTACATTGCTGGGACTTGGTATAGGTCTGTTTGTTGGGGCTCTAGAAATAATACACGGTGGTCCAGAAGATTTCCTGGGACTTGCAGGAGTGATTCTTATTGGCTTAGGCCTGTTCCGCCTCATCATCCGTACTATAACTACAATCATAGAGCGTAGAAATGCAAAGCGTAAACTGGAGGCAAAGCTAATGGAAGAGGCTGTACGAAAACAGAGAACCGATATCGTGCAAGAGGCTGAGGTGATTGAGGAAAAGTAATAGATTGGTGTCATCCTGAACGTAAGTGAAGGATCTCGCAAAGTGCTCTGGCTGAGTCCCAGCGCGAGATTCTTCACTATGTTCAGAATGACAAAAGATGAAGAACTTTCAATTTTCAATTCGAATCGTGTCGAGTCCCGAAGAAATACTCCTAATCTCCCGTGTGCTGCTCCTGAACGATGAGCGTGCATTCGGCCGACTGATGAAGCGGTATCTGCGCCCGGTGCGCCGCTACTTCCTCATACAGACGGGTGGCGATGAGGCGCTGAGCGACGACCTCACGCAGGAGACCTTCATCCGTGTGTGGAGGGGACTGGACAGCTACAAGCGGCTCTCGGCGTTCGGCACGTGGGTGTACCGCATTGCCTTCACCACCTATCAAAACCATCTCAAGGGAGTGAAGCATCACCTGAGCCTCGAAGATGAACACGTGGCACCCGCCCTACAAGACTTGACCACCGAACCTGACCACGACACCGAGGAGATTGCCGCCCTGCACCGCGCCATAGGCCTGTTGAACGAAGGTGAGAAGACCTGCATCACGCTCTTCTACCTGGAGGAGATGAGCATCAAGGAGATAGCGGCCGTGACGGAGATGAGCACTGGCGCCATCAAGACGGCACTGAGCCGTGGGCGCAACCACTTAC
>JAFOYZ010000233.1 GCA_017424485.1 Bacteroidaceae bacterium | reverse complement strand
GTCCGCAAGCATCGTATCTCGTCTTCCTCGACTTCCGCAAGCTGGGACTTTCACAAGCAGAACTAAATGCGCTTATCGTTGATAAGGCACATCTGGCACTCAATGACGGTGCCATGTTTGAAGGCGAGGGCTTCATGCGGCTCAATGCGGCAAGTCCGCGCAGTGTCATCGAGGAGGCGATGCATCGACTCGAAGCAGCAGTGTCGTCTCTTTAGCAAAGCTGCAGTGTGGATGATTTATTTTTTTTTGTGGTATATAATGGAAGAATAATATGGCTTTATTGTTATGAAAAAGTTGTTCTATCTTTTCTTGATGTGTCTGCCAGTGGTGGCTTGTGCAGAAAAGCAAGCGTTTGTGGTTGAGCGTGGCACACCTGCTACATTGCTACTCTTGTCTGATGAGTCACAAGTAGTGCATACTGCAGTCGAGTTAGTCGGCCATGATTATCTTAGCGTGTTTGGCGACACCTTGCGATTGGTCTCTTCAGGGAGCGTGTTAAGTACAACTCCTCAGATTATAGTGACTACGTGTGGAGTGGATAAAGCTGATTCGCTGATAGCACTTCTTGGCATACAAGCCGACTCGCTGACTACACACCCCGAGAGTTTCTATCTGGCAGCCAAGGATGTTGATGGAGCTGTGAGGATGTTTGTCATTGGTGGCGATGCTCGTGGCACAGCCTATGGCTTGATGGAACTCTCGCGACTGATGGGCGTATCGCCTTGGGAGTGGTGGGCCGACAGCCCCATAGCACCCCGTAAGCGATGGGTGGTAGATGCCTTTGAGAAGATATGCTATCCGGCTGTACGTTATCGCGGTATCTTTCTCAATGACGAGGACTTTGCTCTTGTGCCTTGGGCCAACGAAACCTACGATAAGGGTACTCGACGTGGCGAGTTGGGACCGAAGACCTATGCGCGAATCTTCGAATTGTTGTTACGTCTGCGTGCCAACACTTGCTGGCCTGCCATGCATGAGTGCACGGTGCCTTTCTTTTTCGTAGAGGGCAATCGCGAGATGGCTGAGAAATATGGTATCTATATGGGAGCCTCGCACTGTGAGCCTATGGCACGCAATACCAATGGTGAGTGGCGCGTGAGTGGAGTGGGAGAGTACGACTACGTGAACAATAGCGAGGAGGTGAAGCGCTTTTGGCGTAAGCGTGTGGAGGAGGTTGCCGAGACCCCCATCATCTATACCCTCGGCATGCGTGGCGTGCATGACGGTCGCATGAATGGTGCCAAGACTATCGACGAACAGCGCACGGTGCTCACCCAAGTGCTGGCCTACCAGCGTGCGATGCTGGCAGAATTGGTCGATAGTCATCTTGTCCATATCCCGCAAGTGTTTATCCCCTATAAAGAGGTGCTCGATATCTATAACTCTGGGCTTGAAGTTCCCGACGATATCACCCTGATGTGGTGCGATGATAACTATGGATATATACGTCACTTGCCCGATTCGGTGGAGCGACTTCGCAGTGGTGGGCATGGTCTCTACTACCATGTGTCGTACTGGGGCCGCCCGCACGACTATCTGTGGCTTCCCTCTACACATCCGGCACTGATGACGATAGAGTTGCTCAGAGCCTACGATGCTGATAACCGAAATATGTGGGTGCTCAATGTGGGCGATATTAAACCTGCCGAGTATCTGACCGAGTTGTTTATGGATATCGCATGGGCTCCTGAATGGGTAAGAGCACAAGGTGTACGCGGACATATGGAGCAGTTTATGTCACGAGAGTTTGGCGAACGTCGTGCTGATGCACTTACCGACCTTATGATGGATTACTACCACTTGGCCTATGTGCGCCGTCCGGAGTTTATGGCTCATACGCGTACTGAGGAGAGCAACCCCAAATACAAACGGCCCACTTCGCTACCTTGGAGTGAGCAGTTTGTTCGTAGCCGCATCGAAGCTTATAAGGCGTTGACTGATGAATGTGACCGCTTGGCCGACTATGAAAATACGCCACATGCCGATGTGTGGTATCAGCTCATTGAATACCCCGTAAAGGCGGCTGCCAACATGAATCATAAATGGTGCTATGCCCAGTTGGCACGGCATGGCGCTGGTGAAGAGTATTGGCGCATGGCCGATGATAACCATCAATTGATAGTGAATAGTACCAAGCGATACAATGAGGTAATGGCCGATGGTAAGTGGAGCAGGATGATGAACTATCATCCGCGCAACCTGGCTGCATACGACACCGTTCCACGCGGTATGTATGAGGGAGTGTTGGAACACGAAATATACACGATAGCTACTCCGCTCAAGTGGAACCGCGAAGGTGCTGTTTCTGAACTTGGATATAGCCGCCAGGCAGTACCGCTCAGGGTAGGGCAACCGCTGCAGCTCTCCGTAGGTGCTGCCGATTCTCTCGTGCTTGCCTTTGTGCCCAACCATCCGGTGCAGAGCAGTCAGTTGCGTGTCAAGGTGACGCTCGACGGGAAATCTACCGAAGTGTTCAATATCGCGACCTATGGCCGTAGCGAAACCTGGAAACGTAATGTGAAGCGTAATCTTGCGCTGTGTCCGTTGCCGTTCGGTGCCATTGCTGGAGGCAATCATACGTTGACCATTGAAGCCCTTGATCCTCACATCATCCTCGATGAAGTGTATGTGATGGAGTGAATACAAAAAATAAAGCGGATTGTGATCCGCTTTATTTGCTTATAGCAGTGATGTTTTTTCCTTACTCTATCTTAGCACGTATCTTCGTCAGGTATTTTTTCATACCTTCAGCATCACGATCCTCAATAATCTGCAGCAGCTCCTTAAGTTCGCGACGTATGTTCTCCACCTGACCTGGTGTGCGGGGGTTGAAGAGAATCTCTTGCAGCAGATAGTCATCTTCACTGAGCAGCCCTTTGGCAATGGCCATATGCTTTTTGAAGGTCGTGCCTGGTGCCTCCTGCTTCTTCATGATGGCAGTAAAGACAAAGGTACTCACGAAGGGGATAGAGAGCGAGTAGGCCATGGTCTCATCATGCTCCTCGAAGGTATATTCGAAGATGTTGAGCCCGAGCCCTTGGTACAAGTCCTTGAAGAACACCTTGCCCAGGTGGTCGCTCTCGCTGATGATGATGGCATTCTCATTGCTCAGGTTGCTGAGGCTGGCGAAGGTGGGGCCAAACATGGGGTGTGTGCTCACAAAGCGGAAACCACTCTCGCGGTAGAAGTCGGGCAATTGTGTCTTCACCGAGGCGATATCGCTCAGTATGCAGTCCTTGGGCAGGGCGGGTATCACCTGCTTGAATGCCTCGATGGTGTACTTCACCGTAGCGGCATTGATGACGAGTTCGGGGCGAAACTCGCGTATCTCGTCCAGTGTGGTGAAGCGACACGTGTTATACACAAAGCGCAAGCGCCGTGGGTCGATGTCATATACTGCCGTTTCGTGCTGGAAACTGAGCAGATCGGTAAAGAAGGAGCCCATCTTGCCGGCTCCGAGAATCAGTATTTTCATATATTATAATCTACAATTCTCCCTTATCCCTTACTTATTAATAATCTCCATCTGCTGACGTACTGACTCCTCGTGGATGGCCTCGAAAATCTTCTTCATGAACTCGCCGCTCATATCGCATTGCATGGCTTGGGCTGCACGGCGCTCGAGGATTTCGTTGTAGCGGGTGTTCTGGAATACGGTGACACCGTGCTCCTTCTTGAACTGACCAATCTCGCGGGCTACACGCATGCGTTTGGCGAGCTCCTGTATGATGCTGTCGTCGCACTCGTCGATGAGCTTGCGTAGCTGCCCCAGGTCTTCGGTGCTGTGGGTCTCGGCACGGATGACGAGCATCTCGAGGATGTACTCGAGCGAGTCGGGAGTCACCTGCTGTGAGGCGTCACTCCATGCCTTTTCGGGTGTGCAGTGGCTCTCGATGATGAGACCGTCGAAGTTGAGGTCCATGGCCTGCTGGCAGAGCGGAGCGATGAGTTCGCGCTTACCGCCAATATGGCTGGGGTCGCACAGGAGGGGCAGGTCGGGGTAGCGACGGCGCAGTTCGAGAGGGATATGCCACTGAGGCAGGTTGCGGTAAATCTTCTTCTCATAGGTGCTGAATCCGCGGTGTATGGCACCCAGGCGGGTGATACCGGCATTGTTGAGGCGCTCCATGCCGCCAATCCACAGTTCGAGGTCTGGGTTCACGGGATTCTTTACAAATACGGGCACGTCAACTCCCTTCAGTGAGTCGGCAATCTCCTGCATGGCAAAGGGGTTGGCCGAGGTGCGTGCACCTATCCACAGGATG
>JAFOYZ010000232.1 GCA_017424485.1 Bacteroidaceae bacterium | reverse complement strand
ATGTTGGTTGCTTTTGCTATGCCGTTTGCAGCCTTCCTTTTAGTTGCCTTCTCGGCTTTGCGACTAGCCAAGTTTAATGTTGATGATCGTCAGACCAGTTCGTTTATAGGATTGCCCACACCGGCCAATGCGCTCTTTTGGGGTGCTCTCGTGATAGGTTCGCACGATACTATCGTAGCCAACCCTTATGGTTGGATACTCATTATGGCTTTGGTGCTGCTCTTCTCATGGCTCCTTGTTGCTGAGATTCCCATGTTTTCGCTCAAGTTTAAGAACCTTACCTGGAAGAGCAACCGCACGGTCTATATCTTCCTCCTTATCAGCATCGCTCTGCTCATCGTATTGGGAGTCAATGGTCTCTCTGTTGTCATAGGCTGGTATATCATTCTGTCAGTTTTGACACAAAAGCGGGCTTGATACCGGGTGGTGAACATTTTGGCACACCGTTTGTGTATATACCACCGTAACCATAACTCTGAAAATAGATGTTTGTAAGTATATTCTTCTTCCTTTTTATAGTCATCCTATTCGTATTTGTTATTGGATGGTCATTGCTGCAGGGGATACTGAACCTTTTGTTTGGTCGTCGTAAACCTCGACAGTCCTATACGGGGCAGGCAGCCTCATCTTCCCATTCCAATACTCAATCCGCTTATTCTCAACAATCAGCCCCCAAAAACAAGAAAGGGAAGAAAATCTTCGATGAATCGGAGGGCGAATATGTCGATTTTGAGGAGATTAAGGAGTAGTCACTCCATGCCGGCAGTCCGCACGAATCACTTGGAACTCTCTTTGCTTTTTGTAAATATCTGTAGTAGAGTACGCTGCGTTGTTATGTATCTGCGTAGATTGTAGCGTGACGTTTTTTTGCCCTTTGGTAATAAAGGTATACAATTAAATTGTATCTTTGCGTGGTAAAGATATAATTTTGATGACTATGAACTACCGCTATGCTCTGCTGCGCCCTCTGCGTGCAGCTCTCTTGTGCCTCACCTTTGCATTGGGCACCTTGCCCCTAATGGCCGATATATCGCAGGGCCTTGTGTTGCATTACGACTTTGCTTCCGTTAATGGCAGTACCGTTTCTGACAAGTCGGACTCGGGTATTGATGCCACACTCCGCAATGGAGCCACCATCGATATCTTGGGCGATTGGGCTTTGCTTGATCTGGGGCAGTCGAGTGGCTTCCTGGATATGAGCGCTAAGGCCGGCGCATTGTTTCGCACCCTTGACAACTATACGCTATCGATGTATTATCGTGTCAACAAGGCGACCTCGCTCTCGGGTAACGGACATTTCCTTTGGGCTTTCTCTACCACAGTAGCCAATAGTGCCAGCTCGGGAAAGTACTCGGCCTATCGTCTTAATGCACAGCGCTTTGCCAACTCTACTGGCGGATACAACAACGAGGTGGGCATCGAAGTGGGCGGCGAGTCGGCCAAGGATGAATGGATACACGTGCTCTACACGCAGAAGGGGCGTACTGCACAGCTCTACCTGAATGGTACTTTGGCTGGCAGCAGTACCTCAATGCCTGCCAATACCACCAATTTTACCGAGGCGGTCAACTATGCCTGGATAGGACGTCCTCCCTTCTCGGGGGATAACTACCTGAAGAATACCCATGTGGCCGATATACGCCTCTACGACCGTGTGCTTGAAGCTACTGAGATTGCTGAACTCGCCTTCGTCGTTGATGATCTCGAAGAGGCTTGGCGCTATGGTCAGGCGGGCGACTATACCGCTCTGAAGGCCGCAGTATCAAAGGCTGAGGAATACCTGACTACATTGTCGGCCACAGATTATCCTCCTCTGGCTATCGAGGAGTATCGTGATGCCTTGCGTATGGCCTCAGCGGCCTGCACAGACGGACGTCTCAGCCAGACCGTCATAGACGAATATCTCAAGGCGCTCAATGCTGCTAAAATACAGCTTGAAAAGACTAAGGGTTTTGTTCTTGATATGAGCGACATTGCTGATGGGTATGATACCGACCGAGGTTTCCGCCATCCGGGTGGTCTCCATACCGATGCCGACTTTGAGCGTATACGCCGCCAAATAGCCGAAGGTAACCCCGACGTGGTGGCTGCCTATAATGTGCTCAAGGAGGCCGCCTATTCACAGGCTTCAGCTGCAAGCTACCCTGTGGAGACGATTGTGCGTGGCGGCGGAGTAGGGGAGAATTATATCAATGCCGCTCGTGGCGCCACCATAGCCTATCAGAATGCCTTGCGTTGGAAAATCGATGGCAGTGAGGCTCATGCCAAGCATGCCGTGGCTGTACTCAACCAGTGGGCACGTACCACGAAAGGTATCGGCGGCGATAGCAACTTTGCTCTGGCTGCCGGACTCTATGGCTATCAGTTTGCCCAGGCTGCCGAACTTATGCGCGACTACGAGGGATGGAAGCGTGAAGATTTCGATGCTTTCCGTCGTTGGATGCTTGACGTATGGTACCCTTCATGCATCGACTTTATGCGCCGTCGCAATGACACATGGGAGAATGTTAATGGACAGGGGGGCGGACGCCCTGGTCACTACTGGAGTAATTGGGGATTGTGTAATGTGATGGCGCTGATGACCATAGGTATCTTATGCGATGATGTATATATATATAATCAAGGTATCTCTTTCTACAAATACGACCACGTGGGTACCTTTACGGATAATCGTGGAACGGTTATTAGCAATGATGGTCTGAACGAGTTCTTGGGCAACTTGGTGCCTATTGTCTATGACGATGAACGCGGACCTTATGGAAAGCTTGGACAGATGCAAGAGAGCGGACGTGACCAGGGACACACCTATATGGCGATGGGATTGGCTGCTGACATCTGCCAAATGGCTTGGAATCAGGGTGACGACCTTTACTCCTATATGGACAATCGTCTGGCAGCCGGTATAGAATATGTTGCAGCGTATAATAACTGTAATGTAGACGACTTGCCATGGACTACCTATCGCTATGCCGGATGCCGTACGGCATGGCATTTGGCTACCATACATTCTACAATCTCTGCTAGCGGCCGCGGGCACATGCGACCCGTGTGGGGACGTATCATTGGACACTATGAAGGTGTCAAGGGAGTTGAACTGAAGTATGCTTCGCGTGCCTTGCAGCAGATGGGTATCGATGGCGGTGGAGCAGGATCGACCAGCGGTGGCTATGATCACTTGGGCTATACCGTGCTCACCTCTACGCAGGATGGTATGGCTACACCTGATGAGGTGCCTACTTTGCTTACTCCACAGATAATATACAATGGTACCACTATCGCTCACAATGAATTGGGTGCTACTCGACAGAGCTATTCTATATCTACCAATACAGCGTTGACTCCTGGTGGTGAGGTGACGCTATCGCCTCAGCTCCCAGCAGGCGAGGAGGATACAGGCCTGTGGCAGTGGAACACGGGGGCCACTACCAAGGACATTACCTTCACGGCCAATGAAAGTCGCGTATACCGTGCTACCTATACCAATGCTCGTGGTGTCAAGAGTGAACAGGTGTTTACTATAGCGGTGGCAGGCGATTGTGAGGCTACCCCACTTACTCCCATCATCACTGTAGATGGTGTTTCTACCACGGCCACTGAGGCTACTGTATTTTACGGCAGCAGTGTGACGCTTTCTGTGAGCGACAAGGGTGGATGGGGAACCTATGCATGGGAGAATGGTCAAAAAGGTTCGAAGATAACTATTCCGGCCGTCACCTCAGATCGTGATATCACGGTTGTGTTTACCAACCAGGGTGGCCGTAAGAGTGCTATAACCTTCAACATTAAGGTGAAACTCATGCGTCCTGAAGTGGTGTTAGGTACTGAGAGGTATACCGATTCTCCCGTGGTGGTACTTGATGAGGGAGCCAGCGTAGTGCTCCGTCCTAATGTGTCAGATATCCTCTCTTATGGCACTTGGCAGTGGAGCGATGGTAGTACCGAACCTGCGCTACGCCTCGACTCTGTCTCTACTTCGAGTGAATATACGGTTTTCTATACCCTAGATGGATCTACCACTGGCTTGACCTATTATGTGTATGTACATGAAGGTCCCAAAGATTTCCGCTCTTATGGTAGCGGTAACTATCTTATCCGTCATCGATATACCGATACTTATCTCACAAACTCAGGGCAGACCGATGTGCCTGCCCTATTGGCACCGCTTCAGGCTAATGCAGACAGCACTGAGGTGCACAGCACGCAAGTGTGGCAGCTAGAGTTCAAGACTGGTCGTTATAATTTTATCAGTCTCTACGATGGCCTTTACCTCAATAAGGAGGGACTTATGAAAGCCACCACATTGCGCCCTTTTCGCATCAAGGGGGCCAAGGATAGTGACTGGCTCTGCATTCAGAACAATGCTACATCGGGGAATATCTGTTGGGTGGTATCCGATGGTGGAGTTATCGATTTTGCAGGTTCGGAGACCCCTATTGATTACCCTTTTGAACTTGTTGCTGCTGACGGCATCACTTTAGGGGTATCGTCAATTACGGCCGCTACCCTTCTTGCCGAGCATTACTATTCTCTCGATGGGGTGGAACTTGATACACCGCAACGTGGTATCGTGCTTTGTCGTCGTATATGGAGCGATGGCAACGTTACAGTGGAGAAGTTGCTGGTGAAGTAATCTTACTCTCTCTTGATACCTTCTCTCTTGAGCCATGCAGCGGGAGTGCATCCCTCATGCTCCTTGAACACGTTAAAGAAGGATGACTTCTTGAATCCGCACATCTCGGCCAGTGCTGTGATGGTGTAGTTGGCATACTGCTCATCGCGCACGATGCGCTTGAATTCGTCGAACCTATACCCATTGATAAGAGAGAAGAATGATACCTCCAGGTGCATGCTGCACATTTCCGATACGTTTGTCGTCGATGTCCCCACGGCTGTTGCCACATCGGCCACCTTGAGTGAAGGGTTGCGGTAAGCCTTGGTCTCGGTGAGGTATGTTCGTATCTGTTGCTCTAGTGTGCGGTGCAACTCGCTGCTACGCTGTGTGCGTTCCTGTAGTGCTTGGCGGCGTTCTTCTTCTTGTGCTGTGATACGTCGGTGCTCCTCTTGCTTGTGGGCCTCTACCGCCTGCTCTGCTGCTATACGCAGTTCTAGTTGGTGCTTCTGCCGCAGTAGCTTGCCCAACTGCTCTTTGCGTCGTCTGTATTTGTATGATATTATCCCAATGCAGATAATCGCCACTGCAAGTGCGATCTCAAGCCAGAAGGTACCAGATGGTATTATCAGTAGTGTGTATTGGGAAGCGGTCTCCTCATGCCCAAGTAATCGTATCTGTAGGGTGTGCCGGCCTGGGCGTAATGCCCCGATATTTAGTAGCGCCTTTCCCTTGGTGCTGCGATATTCTCCATTGCCTATCTTCCATTCATAGATGCGCCCGCGTTGTTCGGCATAGTCGAGCAGTATTGGCTCAATGGCGAGGCTCTCGGACATGAAGTTCCACTTTATACGTATGCTCTCTTCGTTTCGTATAAGGTTTATTGAGGCCGTTTCGTCCAGTTCATGTCCGCCTACTTTCAACTCTCGTATGGCTATCTTGCTCTTCTTGGGTTGGTGTAATTGTTTCTGCCCCTCGGGAGTGAGTCGTGCTATGCCTCTCTCTAAGGCTATCCATAATGAACCATCAGGGGTATAGGTGTGTTCTCTGCCAGTTACCTTGAGGTGGTGTAATCCATCGCTTTTGTCGTATCGGGCCACGGGCACAAAGTTGGCATCGCATAGTAATAGTCCGGTGTTGGTGCCTACCCAATAACCATCTTTGTAGGGAATTATCGTTGTCACCACTGCTCCTGCTAGCTTATTCATGTCGTAGTGCTGGTAACTGCTAAGGTCTACCTTGCACTTGTATATGTCTTTCTCAGTGTAGGCTATCACGTCGCCGTCGGATGCTGCAGAGAAGTGCAGTGATAGTGCTCTGTCGAAGAAATCAGTAGGGAATCCTTCGGTCTGTATGTGTCCTGTGTGCTCGTTGAGCATACACAGTTGCAATGTGGTTCCTATCCATGTCTTGCCTGCTCCATCCGAACATATGTCTACGGGATACGATTCAGGTAACCTCGAGTTGAAGGGGGTAAACACTTGCTTTATCTGTAGATTGGCATCTATCATCACCAGACCTAGGTCGCTGCTTGCCAGCAATTCTGTGTTCTCTTTTATAGAACAGAAGTGGTTGAATATGCCGTAGGTTACCGCTTCGTCCTCAGAGATTGGCTTTAACGTGTCTGATAGTGGATCATAAACCATGATGCCTTTGCCTGCTATGAGGTATCGACCGCCAAAGTATGCGATGTCGTTGATGTTGTTGTCTCCAAACTGTTTGCGGTCTATATGCCTTACCACGCCGAGTGTCTCGTCTATGTACCATATTCCGTCTGAAGTGCCTATGAGGCGCTCGTCTCCTTGTATGCAAAAGCAGCGTATGGAATGCTTCCTTGAGTCGAATGGGCCATACTGGTAGGTGCTGAAGAGAGGACGTACGTGTCGTTCGTGTATGAGTCCGCTAGGGTATAGTCCCCACCAGTTAATGCCCAGACTCGGGTCGTGTGTGAAATGATTTACCATATTGTCTGGCAATGTATGCTCTTCGGCTTCAGTGTGCCAGTGCTCAGCTATACATTCCTTCTCTGTGTCTATGCGGTAGGATCCATTGCCGTTGGTGGCAACGTAGAGTGATGTACCTTCGGTGCTAAGGTTTACAATATTCTCTAACGCAAAGTGCGGGCATGGTAAGAAACTCTCTGTCGTGCAGTTGAAACTAAAGAGTGCTCCCGTATGTGGCCCTATATATAATGTATTACCTATGCGGCAGAGCGTGCGTATGTTGCCATTGAGCAGTGATGGCGCAATGTCATATTTCGTGATGATACGTGTAGGGAAAGTTACATGCATGAGTCGTTGGTTGGTGCATATCCATACACCGCTAACTCCATCAGTGACCATGGCGTTGATGGCGTTTTCGCGCGACACTACTGTCCCTTCTAAAGCAATACGCTCGATGTGTTTGTCGGTATGATATACCCATAATCCATTGCGGCTTCCGATTATCAGCGTGTCGTTCACCAAGCATAGCGCATTCACTATGCCCACATTGGCATCTACTACCATGTAACTCTTCCGTTTAAAATTTATGCGGCATAGTCCACCTCTAGTACCTAGTACAATGTCGCCATTAGGTAATTCAGCTACGTGGGCTACAGAACGATGTGGACCAGCCTCTTCGGGTTCGAAGTATACTATGTCGACCCCGTTATAGCAACACACACCCTCATTGGTGCCTACCCAAGTGAGCCCTCGACTATCGGTGTACACCTCTTGCACGTTATCGCCCATGAGCCCGTTCTGTTCATGTATGTGTGCCGTCTCGCGAGCAGCAACCATCATCGTGGCCATCATCGCCATGAGTAACAGCCCGATTCGTGAGACGATAGTTATCTTGTATGTGCGCAGTCTATTGTGCATCAGTCTTATATCATCTAAATTAGTGACAAATATACACATTATTCTATAATCTCCGTCTGTTTGATAGGAAAAAGATTGCATGTAGGAACATTTCTCTGTGTGGCGGAAAGGCTATATGGTAGATTGGAAACAATGTAAACTCGCGGATTCAGCCCTTCCCTAAATTCCACCACAATAGAGGTGGACAATATGGAATACGGCGGAATAGCCTGTAGATGTGTGTGATAGCCT
>JAFOYZ010000231.1 GCA_017424485.1 Bacteroidaceae bacterium | reverse complement strand
TATGTACCCCTCAGCATGTACAACGCCTATGTGGGCGACGAGGAGTATACCACCCATACGAAGGAGTTTTGCACCAACTATATGGACGATGCCCTCTTCCGTGCCTACGGCTCGCATGCGGTGATGGACGATGACCAGCTGAAGGGCGTGACCAGTGTAGACGGGTGGTTTGACATTCACTCTGATGTGAAGGACCTCACCTCGCTGGCCTTGACAGCCGTAGACACGCTCAAGAGTGCGACCCTCGCCCCATTGACCGAACTGGAGAAGATAGCGCTCCCTGCCACGCTGGCTGTGGTGGAGGCCGGTTCCTTTGCCGCCAACGATAAGCTGCAGTGGGCCGACTTTGCGGAGTGTACCGGCACGGACGTGATCACCCAGCACAGCATCGCGCAGATGGGCTTCGGCCAGTATGCTCTCGTCTATGCTCCCGAGGGGGCGGCATTCACTGGCCTCACCAATGTGGTATACGGCACCGAGGGCAACCTGAAGTGCGACCAGTATGTCTTCTCTGACCAGATAGCCTATGCCGTACCCCGTCAGTTCACAGCCTCTGAAGTGCGCTATAACCGCCTGTTCACGCAGGGTGAGACGGCAACCCTCTACCTGCCCTTCGATATGGAGCTGCCTTCGGGCGTGAAGGCCTATATGCTGACCGATGAGATTGTAGACACGGTGCTCGTAGCGCAAGTAGAGAGCATGGAGGCCAACTGCCCCTACGTCATCATGGCCGACGAAGATGCAACCTTCACCTCCGCCCATGAGACCGTGATACCTGTAACCCCCAACCGGACGGCAGAGCCTGTGGCCACACCAAGCTATGTCATGTATGGCACGCTGGCCCCCATATCGGCCAGGGACGCCGAGGCGCAGAGGATGTATGTCATGACCGACGCCACATCGTGGACACTGGTCGAGGATGCTGCCGAGGGCCTGTCGCCATACAGTGTATACATGCAGGCCGTGAAGCCCAATGCGCCTGCTACGGTGGCGATGCGCGAAGCATACTACCACATCACCGATGGCGCGTGTACCGAGTTTGTGAACCCGAAGAACATCATCGCCCGACTGACCTATACCCGCACACTCAACAGCGACTGGAATGCGTTCTATGTGCCCTTCCAGTGGGAGCTGACCGAGGAGGTCATCGACAACTACGACATAGCCTACATCAACGATGTGCGCAGCCACGACAAAAACGACGATGGCCAGATTGACGAATGGGATATCGAGATCATCAAGATAAAGCAGCCTGGAAGCCTCAAGGCCAACCATCCCTATGTGGTCCGCCCCAAGAACACCGAGGCCAAGAACCTGAACATCACACAGGTATACACCACATTGTACAGCACTACCGACCCCCAGTACCAGCACGACATCAGCTGCTCATCGGTATATAAGCAGTATACCGTCAAGGGCGTATACGCCAAGACGGTGAGCGCCGAACTGGACAATGGCAACTTCGTATATGCTGTCAACAAATCTGGCCTCTGGCAGAAGATGAATCACTCCACCGCATTGGCACCCTTCCGCATATACCTGACCATGGCGAATAAGGATGGCTCGCCCATCGATGCCAATGAGGTAGTAGCCCAGTCTATACGCATGCGCTTGGTGGGCGAAGAGTCAGAGGATGACACCACCCTTATCTATGACCTCGAGGTGGACGAGGAGTGCGGCAATGACCACATCTACGACCTACAGGGCCGTCGCGTGCTCGAGCCCAAGAGGGGCAGCCTATATATCGTTAATGGTAAGAAAATGGTGTTTTGAGCAGCGGCTTTTTGACTATGAGGTATCCACGGATGGTGCGCCATCCGTGGATACCCACAACACAGCAAACAGACTATGATGAAGAGAGCATATATCAAACCTGAGATGACGATAGAAGACATACAGCCCGAGTCTGTACTGGCCACCTCGAACGAATATATGGGCAGTGTGGAGACTCCGGGAACTGACGACGACTTCAACGCCAACGATCGCCGCGGCACGTGGGGCAACCTATGGGATGAATCAAACAAATGACGAAGAGCCTATGAGAGTAGGCTCTTCGTCGTTCTTTCGCTCGGTAGAGCTATTTTTTTTACGACGCTATCGTTGAAGACACACTGCGCCTCGGGATAAAAAATAAATTGATTTATTTTGTTCTCCACTCGGCTTGTTGTATCTTTGCACCTTAATTAAGATAATTAGCCGAAAAAGATATGTTTGAAAACCTAAGTGAAAGACTAGAAAGGTCATTTAAGATACTGAAGGGTGAAGGTAAAATCACCGAAGTAAACGTGGCCGAAACCCTAAAGGATGTGCGCAAGGCATTGCTCGATGCCGACGTTAACTACAAGGTGGCCAAGAGCTTTACCGACACGGTGAAGGAGAAGGCACTGGGACAGGATGTGCTGACATCGGTGCGCCCAAGCCAACTGATGGTCAAGATCGTGCACGATGAGCTCGCTTCGCTCATGGGTGGCGAGGCTGTAGAACTCGAACTCAAGGGACGTCCCTCGGTGATACTCATGAGCGGTCTGCAGGGCTCGGGTAAGACCACCATGTCAGGTAAGCTGGCACTCATGCTCAAGAACAAGAAGCACCGCCGCCCCCTGCTGGCTGCATGTGACGTATACCGCCCCGCAGCTATAGACCAGCTCTCGGTATTGGGCGAACAGATAGAGGTGCCCGTATATAAGGAGGAGGGCAACAAGAACCCCATAGAGATAGCTCAAAATGCGATTAAGGAGGCCAAGGCCAAGAACTACGACGTGGTGATCGTGGATACCGCTGGCCGACTTGCCGTAGACGAGCAGATGATGCAGGAGATAGCTGCCATCAAGGAGGCCGTAAACCCCGACCAGATTCTCTTCGTGGTGGACTCAATGACCGGTCAGGATGCCGTGAACACGGCCAAGGAGTTTAACGACCGACTCGACTTTGACGGCGTAGTGCTCACCAAACTCGACGGTGACACCCGCGGCGGTGCTGCTCTCTCTATACGCACGGTAGTGAGCAAGCCTATCATGTTTGTGGGTACGGGCGAGAAGCTCGAGGCACTCGACGTGTTCCACCCGGCACGTATGGCCGACCGCATCCTGGGCATGGGCGACATCGTATCGCTCGTTGAACGTGCACAGGAGCAGTTCGACGAAGAAGAGGCTCGCAAGCTCACCAAGAAGCTGGCACGCAACCAGTTTGACTTCAACGACTTCCTCACACAGATAGCCCAGATAAAGAAGATGGGCAACATCAAGGACCTCATGGGCATGATACCTGGTGTGGGCAAGCAGATCAAGGACCTCGACATCGACGACAATGCCTTCAAGAGCGTTGAGGCCATCATCTACTCGATGACTCCCTACGAGCGCAGCCACCCCGATGCCATCAACGGCAGCCGACGCCAGCGCATCGCCAAGGGTAGCGGCACCAACATACAGGAGGTAAACCGCCTGCTGAAGCAGTTTGAGCAAACCCGCAAGATGATGAAGAACGTGGCCAACATGCCCATGGGCAAGATGGGAATGCCTAAGTTTAGAAAATAAGAAGCGGCCCCCATAAGTTGCTTTGCAACACTCCTTAGGAGAGATAAATCTCTCGTCGTCGCAACCGAGGCTCATTTCGCCTCGGCCCTCTCCAAGGAGAGGAGGCTACAGAGTCCACTGAAAGATTGTAGTATAAACTAAAAAAAAGTCCTCATACTCCGCGATGACCGTATCACCCCTCCTTGGGAGGGGCAGGGGGGAGGCTTCCATATCATGAACATAATTGACGGAAAAGCCATATCGGAGCAGATCAAGCAAGAGATTGCAGCCGAAGTAGCCGAGCGCGTAGCGCGCGGCGAGAAGCGCCCCCACCTGGCAGCCATACTGGTAGGCCACGACGGAGGCAGTGAGACATACGTAGCCAACAAGGTGAAGGCATGTGAGGTATGCGGATTCACCTCCTCGCTCATACGCTACGAGAGCGATGTCACCGAGGAGACTCTGCTGGCCGAGATAGACCGACTCAACCAGGATGCCGACGTCGACGGCTTCATCGTGCAGCTACCCCTACCCCGCCACATCAACGAGCAGCGCATCATAGAGGCCATCGACTATCGCAAGGATGTCGACGGATTCCACCCCATCAACGTGGGGCGCCTCGCCATCGGTCTGCCCTGCTTCGTATCGGCCACACCCAACGGCATACTGCAGCTGCTCAAGCGCTACAACATTGAGACCTCGGGCAAGAAATGCGTCATCCTGGGCCGCAGCAAC
>JAFOYZ010000230.1 GCA_017424485.1 Bacteroidaceae bacterium | reverse complement strand
CTTGGTGTCCTCGCCAAACATCTCCTTGGCAAAGAGCAGTAGGGCTTGCTTGAGGTCAGTGAACGACACGTTCTTGTCCACGTAGAGTGCCTCAACCTGATGGAAGAAGCAGTGTGCACGGTAGCTGATAGCCTCGTTGCGGTATACGCGACCGGGACAGATGATGCGGATAGGAGGCTCGCTGGTCTCCATGACGCGGCTCTGCACCGATGAGGTGTGAGTGCGAAGGATGATATCGGGGTGTGCCTCGATGAAGAAGGTATCCTGCATATCGCGAGCAGGGTGGTCTTCGGCAAAGTTCATCGAAGAGAACACGTGCCAGTCGTCCTCCACCTCGGGACCGTCGGCCAGGGCAAAGCCCATGCGAGCGAAGATATCGATAATCTCGTTCTTCACGATAGAGAGAGGGTGACGTGTGCCCAACTCGATGGGATAGGCTGTGCGGGTGAGGTCCATCTCTGCCACGCCGCTATCGTTGGTCTCGAACGCCTCTTTGAGGGCAGCGATACGCTCGGTGACACAGGTTTTGAGGGCATTGAGTCGCATACCCACCTCTTTCTTCTGCTCGGCGGGAACATTGCGGAAATCGGCCATTAGGTCATTGATGGCGCCCTTCTTGCTCAGGTACTTGATGCGCAGGGCTTCGAGCTCCTCTGCGCTGTTGGCGGTGAGGCTTTCAACCTCAGCCATGAGTGCTTCAATCTTGCTTATCATAATGATTGTGATGTTTTCTTTCAATTAATTTGCAAAATTAGTGCAAGCCGAGAGAAAACGCAAATTTATTTGCAGTTTTCCGAGGCGCAGCCTAATTTGCCTTTCCCTTCGGCCGGCGACCTAAAGGTTCTGGGCTTGCAAAGCAAGCACTAAAATTTCTCGGACAAGCCGAGACGCAGCCTCATCAAAACAGTTTGACAAGCCCCAACTGGTTGATCAGGATGATGCCAATAGCTACCGGCGCCACATATCGTAAGATAAAGATGACGAGTCGCATGTAGGGAGCACGCAGAGAGCCATTGTTGGTCATCTCGTTGCGCACCATCTTCTTATCGAGATACCATCCGACAAACAGTGCAATAAACATACCGCCTACGGGGAGGAAGATATTGGAAGAGACGTAGTCGAAGAGGTCGAAGAGGGTCATGCCGAAGAGTTTGAAACCATCGAGGGGTCCGAACGACAAGGCGCAGAACACACCCACCGTAGAGCATGCCAGGGTGACGATAGTGGCTGCCTTGCGGCGGGTCATGGCAAACTCCTCGGAGACATAAGCGGTAACGACCTCGTGCATGGAGATGGTAGAGGTGAGGGCGGCCACCACCAACAGGAAGTAGAAGAGTACCGACACCAGATAGGACAGCACAGGTATGGAGCCAAAGGCCTGCTGAAACACGTTGGGCATGGTGATGAAGAGCAGTGACGGACCTATATCCTCGCTGCTGAGGGTGTAGCCGGCATTGAAGACGGCAGGAAAGATGATGAAGCCCGACATGATAGCCACGAACGTATCGATGATGGATACGTTGAGTGCTGTCTTGCCGATGTTGGTGTCGTTGCCGAAGTAAGAGGCATAGGTACATAGGCATCCGAGACCGAGGCTAAGCGAGAAGAAGGCCTGGCCCATGGCGCTGAGCACGGTGGCTCCTGTGATCTTGCTGAAGTCGGGCTTGAGCAGGAACTCGAGTCCCTGTGAGGCGCCGGGCAGCATCACCGAGCATATGGCCAATAGGATGAGGATGATGAACAGCGCAGGCATCATCACCTTGGAGAACTTCTCGATACCGCTCTTCACGCCCCGTATCACGATGACGTGGGTGACCACCATGAAGGCCATCATCCAGAGAAGCGACTTCCAGGGGTTGCTGACAAAATCGGCAAAGATGGTGGGAAAGTCGCTGGCGGTCTTCCCGTCGAAGAAGTTGGCAATGGCCAGTGTGGTATATTCGGCTGTCCACCCCGCCACCACGGAATAGTAGCTGAGGATGACAAAGCCCGAGAGCACGCCCAAACGGCCGACCCACTTCCACTGTGTGCCGGGCGATAGTTTGCGAAAGGCACCAGCTGTATTGGTGTGGGTATGGCGACCGATGATGAACTCGCTCATCATGATGGGGATACCCAGCAGCAATACACAGCCTACATATACGATGATGAAAGCCGCACCACCATTCTGGCCGGTCTCGATGGGGAAACGCCATATATTGCCGAGGCCTACAGCCGAACCAGCTGCAGCCAGTACGGCTCCTAGTTTACTGCCGAAATTTTCACGGGAATTGTTATCCATAAAACGAATACCTTAATACGAATACTTTATTATTAATACCTTATTACTAATACCTTGTTTTATACCTCTCCATTTTGAATCTGCAAAGATACGAATAAGCGAGCGAAAAATATCAAGCTTGCTTGAATATTTCTCAAAGCGAGCGAAAGTATCTTCTTGGCGCAGCCATTAAGATACGAATAAGCGAGTGACGACGCGGAGCATTAGCGTCGGTTGCGACGAAGAGAACTTCAGTTCTCTCGAGGAGTTAAGCTTCTTGGACAAGCCAAGTGCTAAGGCAGGTCTTGAATATTTCTCAAAGCGAGCGAATAAAAACAAACACAAGCCGTCATACGTTGATGAAGGAAAGAGACAATCAGGCTATATGAAAAGAGTGCTCCGATGGCTGGCAGGACTATTACTGCTGCTACCCATATTGT
>JAFOYZ010000229.1 GCA_017424485.1 Bacteroidaceae bacterium | reverse complement strand
GAATGAGCAGTTTCCTGAACAGTGCCGATACCCTGTCGCGCTCAAAATCTATTGCATCTCTCTTCATACGACACTCTTTCGATAAATGTCATGGGTGTATTGGTTTGTTTCTGTACTGCAAAGATACGAACAAACGGGCGAGAAATGAAACATTCCTATCTCGAAATATCGAGAAATCGTGGCCATCAAATCTTAAATTGTTGAGCGACTGTTACGTGAGTACCTACTGCAGCACGCCTTCAAGGGTGTCATCGAGAACAAGGCTTCGATGCATAATGTACACCTCCGCGTGGGCTACACCTTCTGATGTAGGCATCGTATAATATTAATGAGAGAGAGTAAGGCCCCCTACTCTCTCTCGGTTTGTTTATGTAGGTTGTTGGAATTTTGCCCTAAGAAAGAGAATAATATAAATGTTGTCCAAAACGTCGCATTGTAATTACCCCCGCTCGCTCCTTCTTACTTCCTCTTGAAAGTCCTCTTATTTATTTCCTAAATACTTGTCGAGTTGGGGGAGTGCGTGTCGGTCGACAGTATTATAGGTGACGTTCTCTACTGTCAGAGCCTCTACGTGTTTTACACCATTAACCGAATCGGCTACACACGCCACATCAATATTCTTCAGCACGATGTTGCGGATAGGCAGACGCTCATTACCACGAAACTCGTAGATAGCCTTGGCTGAGTCAACTTGAATATTGGACAGATAGATATCACTGATACGAGTCAGCGTATCTTTATAGGTAGGTACCAGATTGCGCCATTGATACAGCACATCGGTATCAATCTCGGCCACACGCAGCGTACCTCCCGTACGGATGCTATCCATATAGATATGCTCCACGAAAGCTCCACGACGATGGTTGGTCTTCACGAAAAAGAGACGGTGCACTGTACCCGGAGCCACACAGTTGGTCATATATATATTGCGCACACCACCAGCCAGTTCGCTGCCAATTCCCAATAGGGTGTGTCCTTGTTTGATAATGCAATTGCGCACCACAATATTCTCGCATGGGGTATCGAGGCGCCATGCATCGTGGTTACGTCCTGACTTGATGACCACGGCATCGTCACCTTGGTCAAACACGCAATCCTCGACGAGGAAATTGCGGCTCATTTCCAAATCTATACCATCATTGTTGTGTCCGTGTGCCTTTACCCGCAGGTTGCGTACCACACCCTCCTTGCACAGATAGAGGTGAATGGTCCAAAAGGGGCTATTCTCGATTTCAAAGCCATCGAGCAACACATTCTTGCAACGGTTTAGGTGGATGAGATGAGGACGGAAGTTGTTGTTGTCCATCGCCATCTGACGCTCCTCGACAGCTACTCCTTGCGACATCTGATGATAGAGCGATGCCAAAGCATCCATATGTTCCTTAGGGCGGCCGAACCACTTGCGCCATAGCATCATCTTGGGATAGAGTTTTCCTGGACCTGTGACAGCAACGTTCTCGCACTCATAGGCATACACTAGGGGCGAATAGTTGTAGCATTCCATCCCTTCCCACGAGGTGGGTACAGCAGGCAAATAGTCCTTGGGATTGTCGGTAAAGCGCACTACAGCCCCTTCAGACAAGTAGAGGTTCACATTACTCTTCAAGTGTATCGGGCCTGTGAGCCATTGCCCGCTCGGGATGATAACACGGCCTCCCCCAGCCTTATTGCATGCTGTGATGGCTTTTGCGATAGCCTCAGTACAGAGTTCTTTATCTGAGGGCACCGCACCATAGTCAACAATACTGAAGTCTTGCCGTGGAAAGACAGGCACTCGGATGGCTTCCATCTCAAATGGTGCCTCCACATCGATACTCTCATAAGTTACTTGCGGTACATTGCAAGCCGCCATAATGCCTACAGCAAAGGCAAGAAAAATTTTCTTCAGCATAGTTCTTCCTTTAATCAAGGTCAACATTTCGCTCCGTCAATTGATGATGCAAATATACAAAGAATGCGCTGAAAGATAAAAAAAGTCAAGTTCTATTCCTTTTACTCACGTGTAAGAGACTTTTCCATTGAATCCGATATCAGCTTTTATATGGCCAAGTATCCACAAAAACACCAGACATCCACCAGCGGCGAAGAACACACTACAGGTTAAATCATCCCCTCGCGATACATGCAGCGAAACTCCGTAGGGGTATGGCCCGTGTGGCGGCGGAAGAAGCTGCACATGAAGGAGAGCGTGGGGAAGTTGTACTCGTAGCAAAGCTCCTTCATGGTCTTCTCGGTGTTCTTGAGCGATGACTTGAGTTGCAAGAGCAGGATGTCGTCGACCATCTCCTTGGGGCCTCGCCCATCGTACATGCGGCAGATGCGTCCCAGGTACTGGGGGCTGATATGGAGCATGTCGGCATAGGCCTTCACCGAGTGTATCGTCTTGCTGTGCTGGCTGAGCAGCTGCATGAAATGCTTGAAAGCACTCAGCGATGTGGTGCCTATCTCTTGTTTCTCGCTCTGCGTGCGGTGGTGGGCACTCTTGTCTCGCATGCCCAGCATCAGGCAACGGAACACGCATACGCCCTGCTCGTACTTGCTCACCGTGTGCTCATCGCTGAGCAGCATGTCGAGGAAGTTGTAGATGGAGTGGAACGACGACACGATGCTGTCGCGCTCCTGAAAGAGGAATTGCTGCACGGAGTCCTCTCCCTTGACATAGGGGAGTATCTGTGCCGCTGCATCGCGCAGCAGTTCCATGCGGGTGACGCAGATGAGCTTGGCCTCCCAGTCGGGCGAGGCCTCGGTGACCTGCATCATGCTGTTGGGCGGGATGATGAGGATGCTATTGGGGCAGAGGTCATAGGTGGTGACATTCATCGTCACACGTGCCGTACCCCTCGTGCATAGCGCAATGCCCAGGAAGCGGGTCTCCTCCATGGCGCTGGTGATGTTGTCGCGCGTCAGCTGCAGCAGCGCATATCCGCAGTCT
>JAFOYZ010000228.1 GCA_017424485.1 Bacteroidaceae bacterium | reverse complement strand
GTCGCGTAGGTAGAGAATCTCAATGGGGAAATTATCTACGCGGTCGAGAAACTTGCGCTTTTGGTCATTTATGTTCAGACCTGCATCTTGCAGCAAGTCTATGCTCTGTTCGTTGAGTCGTCCTTTTGACTGGATAGCTATTCGTATCATCTGCTCTTTGTGTTATGTTTCTACTATATGTGGCGGTATGTAAAAACAAGAAGGACTTGCCTGATAGGTAAGTCCTTCCTGTATGATGAAAACAAACTACATACATCGCTTACCTTATCGGATGATAGGGTGATGATATTGGCGATGTAGGTGAGTTTGCTTCATTTCTCTTTTTACCTTAGTTACCTGGCACAAAGGTATGAGTTTGTTTTGATTGGTGCAACAAATTGGCAAGAAAATTTGCGATATTGTAAAAAATTATCATTAAAACCGATGAAAATCCGTCAATTTGGTTCTTTTGCTCTCTCGTATTAGGCAATTTCGAAACTTTTCAGTAACTGTATCTCTTCGGCCCAGCGAGATTCGTCGGGAGTCTCGAGGATGAGTGGGATGTTGTCGAAACGCGGGTCTTGCATGAAACGCTTGAAAAAGTCGATACCCAATAATCCTAACCCAATGCTCTCGTGGCGGTCTACACGTGAACCCAATGCCTTCTTGGTGTCATTGAGGTGTATACCTTTTAAATAAGAGAAGCCTACAACCTCGCCAAACTCTTGCCATACGGCTTCGTAATTGTCCTTGATATCATAGCCGGCGGAGTAGGTGTGGCAGGTGTCGAGGCATACTCCCACACGACTCTTGTCTTCGACCTGCTCGATTATCTGTGCCAGATGATAGAAGGAGAATCCCATGTTGCTGCCTTGTCCGGCAGTGTTCTCAATGACTGCTGTCACTCCTTGGGTCTTGTCCAGAGTGATGTTGATGCTCTCGGCAATACGTGCGAGGCAGTCGTCGCCCGAAAACTCATTGAGATGACTTCCTGGGTGGAAGTTGAGCATCGTAAGCCCTAGTTGCTCGCAGCGGTGCATCTCATCATAGAAGGCTGCACGTGACTTCTCCAGTCCTTCTGCTTGCGGATGCCCCAGGTTGATGAGGTAGCTGTCGTGGGGGAGTATATAGCGCGCATCGTAGCCATACTCGGCGCAGCGTTCCTTGAAGAGTGAAATGCTCTGTTCGGTCAATGGCTTTGATACCCATTGGCGTTGGTTGCGGGTGAAAAGTGCAAAGGCAGTTGCTCCTATATCTTTGGCATTCGTAGGGGCAAATTCTACTCCTCCTGAAGCCGATACGTGTGGTCCAATGTATTTCATATTACTTTTATGTCTCATTAATTATATATCTGGGTCAAAGTTACAAAAGTTTTTTAAGTTTCTTTTGCATTGTGGAAATAAATGTCTATTTTCGCCATCGATAAACATATTAACAATAACTATATTCTTTTTGTATCATGAAGAAAATCTTACGCAAAGTTGCCGCAATGGCATGTAGTGTACTGATGCCTCTCTTTGGCTATGCACAAATGGGTGAAGATGTTACTTCTCTATTGGCTGATCCAGGAATGGATGCAATAGCCTCCTGGACTAACAATGGATTTAAGACAAGTAACAAAGGTAATAATTATTCACCAATGTTTGGTGGAAACTTTATAGAACAGTGGACGGCATCCTCTGCTGAGTCTACTGCTAATTTGGGCGACATTTCTATAGAGCAGTCTTTGACGGACTTGCCTAATGGCGCATATCTCTTCTCTGCAGCATGTATCGCTTGTCAGCAGGGTGATGAAGCAATACCTGTTCAAGGTGCTTATCTCTATGCTAATGCAGTTGAGACTCCAGTTGTTACTGGCAATGGTGCCCCTGAGCGTTTTTATGCTATGGCAATTGTTGCTGATGGCAATCTTACTGTAGGATTTAAGACTGTCAGCACATCGGCCAACTGGCTTGCATGGGATAATGCTCGTCTTCGTTATTATAGTGATACGAATGTCGATGTGACACAAGCTGTTGCATTCCTTGGCTTACAAGATGTGGTAACAGCTGCTGAGGCTTACTCAGACTCTATAAAGATGCAGGTAAGTGTGTATGCGACTCTATGCGATGCACTCGCTCTTAGCAAAGATTTGATAGCCAATGGCGGTACTGCGGACGCTGCAATTGCTGCCCAAGAGGCTCTTCAAGAGGCTATCAATGCGGCAGATGCTTCTATAGCAGCTTATGAAAACTTGATTGGTGAAGTGGCTGATGCTGCGATGGTGTTTGATAAGTATGCTACATCTGACGATGCAGGGTACGTAGTCAGTGAGTTGGAAAATTTGCAAAGTAATATTGACGCTTCCAATTCCATGTATGCTAATGCCGAAAGTGATACGGCTGCAGTCAATGCACAGATCATCAAATTGGACAATGCAGCTGCGGCTGTTATTGTAGGTGTTGAAATCTATGCATGTCTTGACTCGCTTGATTTTATTCTTGGTTCATGTAAGGTAGGTTCTACCTATGGCTGCTTCTCTCAAGCCTGGTATGATAAAGTGGAAGCTCTTGCACAAGAGATGAACGACTACTTTGCATTATATAAGGAGGGTAATATTGCTCCTAATGATTTGTTGCCCTATATTGAGGATGCCTATGCTCTGCTGACCAACTTCTGGGCTTCTATGATTGTAATTGACTTTACATTGCCTCTTAACTCAGGACTTTTCCCATACTCGGCTGAAATAGAGGAGGAGTCTTATGAGCATGACCGGCTATTTATGGGCGAAGAGGGTCCTTGGAGCTTTGGCGAAATCCTTGCTGATACCATTAACTACTGGAACTATGAGAATGCTGCTTGTGACAAGAGCTATAGCGAGGATGGTAAGGGTACAGCAAATGACGTGCTTACATGGCATGATAACGTGCCTACTTCATGGCAATATATGCGTACTGATGGTGTTGTGCACTCAGTACAGAACAAGCCCGTTGTAGCAATCTTTACAGCAACTGCTGATGCTGTATATTTGTTCCGTGCATCTGTGTCTTCTCAGGATAAAAATCGTGTAGACAAGAATCGTGGCGATTTGCGCTCTTATGCTTTCTTCGTTCAGAATGGCTCGTCTGTAATGAATCAGATAGGTGAACCGTTGTCATATAACTATGGAACAGATCCTGCTAACCATAGCTTCTATGTCAATATGAAGATTGGTGACAAGATTGCTATATCATTGGCTGATTGTCGTCATAATGCTAATGGTAACCAATTGTCAAAGATTGATACATTGTATGTGTTGGGAAATAAGGATGAAGATAATGGCTATACAAAGGCTGATGCCGAGGAAAGTGGCCTGATCTTCTTTAATCCTTATACTCCTGCCGAGGATTGGAGTGCACTCCCAGCAGCTATTGCTGAGGGCAAAGACGTATTGGCTAATACTAAGGACCAGGTGGGCGAGGGCTTTGCGATGCTTGACAGTAAGGCGTATGCAGCGCTTGACTCTATTGTAGGAGTGGCCGAAAACATGCTTGCTGTGCAATTGGCGTCACAGCCTGATGTGGATCAAATGGTGAAGGTTATCGCATCTAGCATTGAGGCACTCTACGCATCTGCAGGCTATGCTATCTGCTTGGCTTCTGATGTTCTTCCTAATGATACATTGGTAGACTTTACTGATTGGCAGCTCCTTCCTGACGGTCTCTACTATATTCAGGATGCAACTACGGGTAAGTATGTGACTGCTCCTAATAGCGATGCTGATAAGCAGAGTGTATTCATCAGTGACCTTATTGATGAAACTATGACGCAGCAAAATGCACAGGTATGGCATCTCGCTTATGCCGATACTTGCGGTGCTTATGCTATTGGTACGTATAAGAATGATGGCTCTACTTGGACTATTGATCAGGAAACGGAGTGTGGTATGAATCAGAGTCTGGGATTCTATCATATTGCTGAGAATATTCAGGCTCGTACTGGTAGTGTGCACTTTGTGCTTGATCCTGCAAGTGTGCTGTGGCGTACATTCCGTATCTATTACAATGGTACACGTTACTGCCTTACTGGTGGAACGGGTGACTTTGCCAAGGGGTGGATTAATGTGATGCTGCCCGGTGGCGAAAAAGCTGGTCGAGGTAATGGTGCTGCATTCAACTTCGGTTGGAATCTCATACCGTTTACTCCAGGACAAACTCCTGGCGAAGGTGTTGATCATGTTTCTGCTCCCGTAGTATCGGTAAGCTACTATAACCTCATGGGAGTACAGGTGGCTCAGCCCGAAGCTGGCGTAGCTATCAAGCGTGTTGTACGTGCCGATGGCTCTATTGAGGCTGTGAAGGTATTGGTTAAGTAATATTTGAACACCTTGCTTATATTGGGCCCTTTCTCCTTGGAGAAGGGGCTTTTTTTGTGGGTAACGTGAAGTTGTGCTCGTATTGCTTGTGATATTTCATTTTTTTGCACTATATTTGCGCTGTGACTAACGATTATATTAGAACAACAAACTACTAAAAACAGATTTTATGAGAAAAACTTTTACTCTATTTCTAATGTCGATGTTCTTCGCGCTAAGTGCAGCGATGGCTCAAGGGAAGGATGAACCCAAAGACTTTAATTCACCCGAAGTGTACCCTAACAACGGGGCTCAGGTAACTACCGTGTATAACATCCGCTTGGTATTCTCAAAAAACGTTACCGTTACTCTTCCCGAGGCAGGTATCGATGTAGTGAACACCGAGACCAAAGAGGTGGTGAAGATTGCAAGCTCACGCGTAGATGAGTGGGAACCTAATGCCGCCGTGTTCCTTTTCGAGCAGGTAAAGGTCGAGGGTAAGGATGGCAAGGAGGAGATGCGTGACCAATGGATCGAGACTCCCGGCGTATATACCTACACCATTCCTGCAGGTGTCATTAAGAGTGTCGACGGTGATGTGTTTCCCGAGGCAACCTATACGTTTTCTGTAGTAGGTACCTTCGAGATTGAAGGCTATTCTCCCGCTACAACCGATAAGTTAGAGAAGATTGTGTTGACCTTCGGACAAGAAATTGAGGAGATCAAGATGCCTAATGGCGGAATGGCCGTAGTGGATTACTATTGGACTCCCGTGGCAAATGTGGCGAACGCTACTCTCGGTGAGGATAAGAAGAGCGTGACATTGGAGCTGGACAAGGCCATCACTACTCCTGGCATGTATAACCTCGATATCTATCAGGGTGTATTTGTTAGCAAGAGTGGTGTGAGCCAGTATCGTTCATTGACATTCAATGTAGTGGACAGCAACCCTTCGTTTGACACCAACTATGAGAATGGTGACAAGGTAGAAGAAATTGGTGATTTGGAGATTACCTTTAATAATGTGAAAGAAGTTAAGCTTGTCGCAGAGACCATCTCGTTGTATCTTCCAGGAGGCGGTGAAGCTGAAGGTAAGGCTGTATTGGAAAACAATAAGATTGTTGTGTCATTTGGTCAGAAATTCACCGAGCAGGGTGAGTATCTGTTCTTTATTCCTGCAGGAGCGTTCACTATGGATGGTGTAGCCAATGAAGAACGTGAAATTAGCGTTACGCTGTTTACATTCACAATCACTCCGCTCGAGGTACTGAGTGTAGTACCTGAGGTGGGTGAGGTCGATACATTGAAAAAGATTACTATAGGATTCAATCAGCCGGTACAACTCTCGTATGATGAGAACTGGCAGCAGATTTCAAGAGAAATTACGTTGACTTGCGGTGATCAGAACTATACATTAACCTATAGCCCTAACTATAGCGCAAGCACTAGCGATAAGTTGGAGTATCTTGTCAATGCTGAGTGGAATGGATATGAGTATGTTTCTACTCCTATTACTGTAGCAGGTGAATATACTTTGGATCTGAGTCAGATTGTAGTTGACTATGCTGCAGAAGCAGGCGTTGATGAATGGGGCTATTCTACTACTATTTGGCACTCAAAGAGTCACTCATGTGCGGGTGTGTATAGCTGGAAAGTTACTGGCGGCACTGCTATCCGTAATATAACCAATCCTGTTGATGGAGAATCGGTGATTTACGATCTTTTGGGCCGTCGTGTGTCTAATATCAGCCATGCAGGCATCTATATCGTGAATGGCAAGAAGATGATTGTAAAGTAATATTTTCAGACTTATACAATTGATACGTTTTATATGTGTAATGATAAAGGAGGGCTTAGGCTCTCCTTTATTGTTTGGTGTCAACTCTTATACTACGGCCTCTCGAGTAGTGTTTCCGCAGTGAGAGGGCTGAAAAAAAATCTTCTTATTGCGCTATTATTCAAAAGGATTTGTTTATCTTTGTACACGCTAAAGTTAAAATGCACATATATGTGCGCTTTTTATCTAAAGGCGGTAATAGCAAATCTAGTATGGACGACGGTATAAGTTATAAACGGAATGAAACAGGTAAAGCCCAAGAAGTTTCTGGGACAGCACTTTCTGAAAGATCTTTCCATAGCGAAAGCCATAGCAGATACTGTCGACAAGTGTCCCTCGCTGCCCATCCTTGAGGTAGGGCCAGGTATGGGTGTCCTCACTCAGTTTCTCATCACCAAAGAACGTACGGTTGACGTGGTGGAAATCGACTTTGAGTCGGTGGCCTACTTGCGTACACACTATCCTGAGATGGAGGAGCATATCATTGAGGACGACTTTCTGAAAATGAATTTGGACCACTTGTTTGACGGTAATCCCTTTGTGCTCACTGGTAACTATCCTTACAATATCTCTAGCCAGATATTCTTCAAGATGCTCGACAACAAAGAACGCATCCCTTTGTGCACAGGTATGATACAACGTGAGGTAGCGCAGCGCTTGGCTGCTTCACCCGGAAGCAAGACCTACGGAATTTTGAGTGTGCTGGTGCAGGCTTGGTATGATGTGGAATATCTTTTTACTGTGAGTGAGGGGGTATTCAATCCGCCACCCAAGGTGAAGAGTGCTGTTATAGCCATGCGCCGTAATGAGGTTACGGACTTGGGGTGCGACGAGGTGCTCTTTAAGCGCATAGTAAAGACCACTTTTAATCAGCGACGTAAGACCTTGCGCAACTCTATCAAGCCGCTCGTTCCTGGCGGACATCCCATATTGGCCAATGAAATTTTCAATAAACGTCCCGAACAACTTTCTGTGGCAGACTTTATTGAGCTAACAAAGATGGTGAAAGAGGTGGCCCCGTCCCATCTTCCCCTCAAAGGGGAGGCTTCAGATGCTGGTGTTGCTGATAATATAAAAGTTTGATTTGCCTGAGGACTCAGAACTCTCCAGAGGCTCCGAGCTCTCCGAAACCAAGAAAGAGGACGATGAAAGATTCTGTAATACTCACCCGCGAATACATAGAGCTGATAGAGCAGCTCGTAGCTGAGAAGCAAGCCGAAGAACTGAAGCGTAGGCTCGATGAGATGCACCCTGCAGATATTGCAGAGATGTGCGACGACATGTCTATCGAGGATGCCCGCTACATCTATCATCTCCTCGAAGGTGAGGATGCGGCCGACGTGCTCATTGAGATGGATGAGGACGCTCGTAACGAACTTCTCGAAGAACTTCCCTCTGAGACTATTGCAAAGAAGTTTGTCGACTATATGGATACGGACGATGCTGTAGACATCATCCGTGATATGGACGAGGAGAAGCAGGAAGAGGTGCTTGCTCATATCGAAGACATAGAGCAGGCTGGAGATATCGTAGACCTACTCAAATATGATGAAGATACTGCCGGTGGTATTATGGGTACCGAGATGGTCATCGTAAATGAGAACTGGTCTATGCCCGACTGTCTGCGCGAGATGCGCCTTCAGGCTGAAGATCGTGACGAGATATATAATGTCTACGTCGTGGATGATGAAGAGCGCCTACAGGGTGTGTTCCCGCTGAAGAAGATGATTACCAATCCTTCGGTATCGAAAGTGAAGCATGTGATGGACCGAGATCTTATCAGTATTCACGTAGATACTCCTGTGGAGGAGGTAGTGCAGCTTATCGAAAAGTACAACCTCGTGTCGGTACCTGTCATTGATAGTATAGGCCGTCTTGTCGGACAGATTACCGTTGACGATGTCATCGACGAGTTGCGCGAGCAGACCGAACGTGATTACCAGTTGGCATCAGGTCTTTCGCAAGATGTGGAGAGTGACGACAGCATCATAAAGCAGACACGCGCACGACTACCATGGCTACTCATCGGTATGGTGGGCGGACTGGGCACTTCGGCTATTTTGGGCCTCTTCGATGGCGTCTTTTCTCAATATCCAGAGATGGCGCTCTTTATACCTCTTATCGGAGCTACGGGTGGTAATGTCGGTACGCAAGCATCAGCTATCGTGGTGCAGGGCCTAGCCAATAATTCACTTGATATCAGTAATACGGGCCGACAGATTATCAAAGAGTCGTTGGTGTCGCTCATCAACGCTGCTATTATTTCGCTTGCTGTATTCGGGTATAACCTATGGCGCTACGGTATCGGTTCTCCCGCTACGTATTCGGTGAGTCTTTCACTCTTCTGCGTAGTGATGTTTGCTGCGCTGTTTGGCACCTTTGTGCCCATGACATTGGAGAAGCTCAAGATAGACCCCGCCATCGCTACAGGTCCGTTTATCTCTATCACCAACGATATCATAGGTATGCTTATCTACATGGGCATCACCGTATGGCTGGCGTAAATGGACGACTGGAACTGACAATAGATAAAGTTGCGAGTAATCGAGAGTGAAGTCAGTTTCAGGCTTTGCCAAGCGTGGCAGTTTCAACGGAATTGACGTCCGATGCCGATAGCTTATGAGTCAATAGCTCATGCTGTGCATGGGTAGGATATAAAAAGCACCCCAATGTGGGGTGCTTTCTGCTTATAGAGGAAACTGAACTTCCTTATTTTCTGTTCTTATACTCAGTCAAGCCCTCTTCGAGGAATTGGATATAAGCATCAATATCCTCATCGTATGAGCGTGGTGTGTTAAGTGGGTGTCCGGCATTGTCGAGCAATACGTAGAAGGGCTGTGCGTTGGCACCAAACTTGGTGCGCTGCAGGTAGCTCCATTTGTCGCCGATGCTGCGCAGTACCACCTCTTTGCCATTCTCGGTGAGGCGGATGGGCTCGGGTAGGGGAGTCTTGTCGTCGACGTAGAGACTGATGAGTACATAGTCGTTGTTGATGAGGTCGAGTACCTGACCATCGGCCAATACCGACTGCTCCATCTCACGGCAGTTGACACAACCATAACCGCTAAAGTCAAGCATTACGGGCTTCTTCTCCTGACGGGCAATGGCCATACCTTGGTCATAATCCATTGACTGGGGGTGCAATTCCTGCTCGTAGAGGTTGAAGTCTTGTGTGCTCATAGGAGGTGCAAAGGCGCTGATAGCTTTACAAGGAGCACCCCACAGACCAGGTACCATGTAGATAGCGAAAGCGAATGATACGAGACCGAGCATGAAGCGAGGTACTGCTACCTTGCGGTCGTCATCGTCGTCGTGGGGGAACATAATCCACTTCATCAAATAGGCACCAAGGAGTGCGAAGAGGGCAATCCAAAGTGCAAGGAAGGTCTCACGGTCAAGGATGTGCCATCCGTAGGCGAGGTCGGCTACAGAGAGGAATTTGAGCGCGAAGGCCAGCTCTACGAAGGCCAATACGACCTTCACGGTATTCATCCAACCACCACTCTTAGGAGCGGCCTTAAGCCATGCAGGGAAGATGGCAAACAGGGTGAAGGGCAATGCCAATGCTATGGCGAAGCCGAGCATACCGATGGTAGGAGCCAATATGTTACCGGATGTAGATACCTCTACCAAGAGGAAACCGATGATGGGACCCGTGCATGAGAATGATACCAATGTGAGTGTGAAGGCCATGAGGAAGATGCCGAGCAGACCGCCTGTCTTCTCTGCCTTGCCATCCACAGCGGTTGTCCACTTCTCAGGCAAGGTGAGCTCAAAAGCACCCATGAACGACATGGCAAATACCACCAAGAGGAGGAAGAAGAAGAGGTTGGGCACAGCAGCCGTAGACAAGGCATTGAGGGCCGAGGCACCGAACAGCAGTGTCACGAGCAAGCCCAAGAGCACGTAGATGATAACGATAGATACACCATATATATATGCATCGCGACGGCCCTTCTTCTTGTCGCCACTGCGCTTGAGGAAGAAGCTTACAGTCATCGGAATGATAGGCCATACGCAAGGGGTCACGAGAGCTACGAGTCCGCCAGCAAGGCCCAACAAGAAGATTGCCCAAAGTGACTGGTTGGCTGTGTCGGCTGTACCCTTAGGCTGACCCAACTCCTCGATAACGGGCTCCCAGAGGGCACCGAAGATGGTCGCACTTGCTTTCTCTGTGTTCTCGGTGAGCTCAGAGTTGTTGGTTGCTTCTACTACTGGGGCTGCAGGTACTACCTCAGCAGGTTTGGTCTCTGCCTGAGGCTTGGATACTGTCTGCTGGCTGCTGGCTGTTGCCTGTTGGCTTTTGGGAGCAGCATACTTGCCTTCAAACTTAAACTCCACGTTGGTGGGAGGCAGGCAACTCTCGTCGTCACATGCACCATAGGTAAAGTAGCCCTGCACTAGGTAATCGCCTTCGAGGATGAAGCGCTGAACGAAGGTCACCTTGTCCTCAAAATAGCGTACGTCCATACCGAACATGTCGTCATACTTAGCAATCTCCTTGCCGTCGGTGAATCCTAGTTTGCCATCGGGGCGGGCTCCGTTGATAGTCTCAACGGTGAGCGCTGCTGCTGTAGGACCATCCTCCAGTTCGGTAGAATACACATGCCATCCGGCATCAATCTTTGCGGAAATGCGTAGCTCAGCTACACCGTCGCTTACCACTGCCCATGAAGTTTCACACTTGATAGGCTCATGAATTTGTGCTTGCATCATCACCGCTACGCATAGCAGAGATAGCAATGCACCCATACGTTTAATCATAGATTTCATTATTAAATTTAAATTTGGTGCAAATTTAGTGTAAATTTTCGATTTATCGAAGATAATGTTGCTATACTTGCATTGATGGG
>JAFOYZ010000227.1 GCA_017424485.1 Bacteroidaceae bacterium | reverse complement strand
ATTGTCGCGCTCCATAGGAGCATGACTGAGAGGGCTGCTCTAAGGTTTGTTTTCATATTGTTGCTGTTTTGATTTTGTGGATTCTATGGTTTGTCTTGTAAAGAGATGTCGGTGTGGGTACCAGGCGTGTGTGTCAGTCTTTGCCGAAGAGCAGCTGGTAGTCGCGCTTGGCTGCGGGGACGGTCCATCGCTCGGGTACGAACTTCCAGTGGTTGAGACTTTGCGGGTCGATGTTTCCGCGCAACTCGATGTAGTTGAGCATATAGAAGCGTAGGTCGATGTCGGTGGAGTAGTCGAGGCGGCTTTCAAGTTTGTCTTGGGGGATGCCTGCACCCTTTGTGAGGAGCTCGCCACCGCCGTTACCTCGGTATGAGTTGAGTGCTACGCGGTAGGTGGCGTTGAGGTCGAAGGGGGTGCCGTCGGCCATGCTCTTGATGCGTATGCGGCTTCCTACGGGCTTGGTGACATCTACCTCGTAGAGTATGCCTGCTGCGGAGTCGAAGTTGTAGTAGATGTTCTTGAAGCGGGGTGATGGGCTGTTGAGGGTCGACTCATCGAAGAGGAGCAGATGGTCGTTGGGGCTCTTCATCTGATTGGTCCACTGTCCGTACGACATCTCCAGGTAGTCTTTGATTTCTTGTCCGGTGAGGCGCATGGAGTAGAGCATGTTCTCGTAGCGGTAGAGGTTGAACATGTCGCGCACGTGGATGTCGCCCTCGGGCAGTGAGGTGCTGAAGGCCAGGGGAGCAGCAAAGGATACCTGGGCATTGGTGATGTCGAGTTGCATCTTGTGGATGAAGTCTATGAAGTCGGATGGCCCGAAGTATGCGTCGCGCGAGTTGATGCGGTGGGTCGATGTGCCTATTTTCTTTGACACGTATTTCTTGACGCGCTCCATGTGTGGGGCGAAGTGGTTGATGTAGGCTGTGTCGGGCTCGTAGGTGTTCATGTCGACGAGGTCGGCTTTGAGGCTGCATGTTCCTTGCTTGCCTTTGGTGATGGTGATGTCGAGGGTAGCCACCTTGTTGGCGTTGTTGGCTGGGTTTATGAGCAGTACGCTGTCGCCTTCGACGTTGACGACTACGGTGTTCTGGGCCTTATGGTCGTGTCCGTAGAAGATGGCGTCGAAGCCGGGCACTTTCTCGGCTACCTCGCGTGTGGCGTTCTCGCAGTATGTGTCGGTGGTGATGCCGCCTTCGAAGCCTGAGTGGAAGAGGCCGATGACGAGGTCGGGAGTTTCGTGTTCGCGCAGGTGCTTCATCCAGCGGCGTGCCGAGCTTTCCATGTCCTCAAATGCAAGTCCTGCCCACAGGTTGCGTGGCAGCCAGTTGGGGATGGCGGGTGTGGTGAGTCCCAGGATGGCGATGTTGATACCGTCGCGCTCGACCATCACGTAGGGGGGCAGGAAGGGGGCTGTGCTTTCCTCGAAGAGGATGTTGCCGCCTACAGTGGGGCATTTGAGGTCGCGCATGTAGCGTTGGTAGGTGGGGCCTCCTGTCTCTATGTCGTGGTTGCCGAGCATGGCTACATCGCATCCGAGATGGTTGAGTACCTCTGCTGCCACGTGGGTATGCTCCAGGGCTACGGTGTTGTAGTAGTAGGCTGTGGGCTGTCCCTGCAGGATGTCTCCATTGTCGATGAATATCACGTTGTCGCCATAGGCCGATGCCGAGCGTTGCTCGTTGAGGTAGCTGCTGACACGGGCAAGGCTGCCGTGTGCGGGCTTGTCCTGTCGGAAGTCGTAGGGGAAGAAGTTGCCATGCACATCGCTCGTGCATACAATCTTGATGCGTGTGGGTTTGGGCTCGCAGGCTGTCAATAGCATAGCCATAAGGGGAATCAGATAGAAGAAACGTTTATATCTCATGTTTTGCAATATTGTTTGTGGGCACAAAGTAAATAAAATATTTGTCGTGGTGCAACCTTTTCGGGTGAATATAGTTTACAATATAATTATATTTCAATTAGCAGGCTATGGCTTTCATTGATTACTATAAGGTGCTGGGTATCGACCGCAATGCCACGCAGGCCGATGTGCGCAAGGCTTTCCGTCGTTTGGCCAAGCAGTACCACCCCGACACGAATGGGGGTGACCCGCAAGCTCAGGAGCGTTTCCAGGAGATTAACGAGGCCAACGAGGTACTGGGCGACCCCGAGAAGCGCAAGCGCTACGACGAGTATGGCGAGCATTGGGCACATGCCGAGGAGTACGAGGCCCAGCGCCGTCAGTATGAGCAGCGCTATGGTGGGGCGTCGCATGGCTATGGCGGCCGCTCTTCGGGGCAGGGATTCGGTGGTTTTGACTTTGGTGGATTCGGCGATTTCAGTCGTTCCGAGGGCAATACGGGTGGGTTCAGCGACTTCTTCGAGCAGCTCTTCGGCGGTGGTCGTGCCCGTCGCCAGCAGCCTGTGCGCGGACAGGACTATGAGGCCGAGCTCCACCTCACGTTGCGCGATGCCGCCACCACCCACAAGCAGGTGTTACAGGTAGGCGGCCACTCGGTGCGTGTCACCATCCCAGCCGGTGTGGCCGACGGGCAACGCCTCAAGTTGCGCGGCTATGGTGGTGAGTCTCCGCAGGGTGGCGTGCGTGGCGACCTGTATGTCACCTTCCGCATCGCGGCCGACCCCTACTTCGTGCGTCAGGGTAACGACCTGTATGTCACCGTCACCATCCCCCTCACCACGGCCGTCTTGGGTGGCGATGTTCAGGTGGAGACGCTCACGGGCAGCGTGCGCCTCAAGGTCGACGAGGGCATGCAGCCTGGTGCCCGCCGACGTCTGCGTGGCAAGGGCTTCCCCGTGTACAAGAGGGAGGGCGAGCATGGAGACCTTATCGTGGCCTTCGATGTGGCCCTGCCGCAAGGCCTCACACCTCGCCAGCGCGAGCTCTTCGCCGAATTGCAGCGTGAGGGGGTATGAGAGGGTAGGGGCAATTCCCTAAGGAGTCCTTATATTGAACTCGCGTTATATCATTCCCAAAAAAAATTACTGATTACTGATTACCGATTACCCCGTGTGTATCGGTCAATGGCCATTACCTTCTATTGTTATCAGTGCTTTACCACCTTTTCAGTACGAAGTAAACAAAAACAGATGAAAAGTAAACAATTTCCGTCGGAAGTCTACGTTCTCAGGAAAAGAGTCAACCTCTCCAGTGAAAGTAGTCAACTGTTCT
>JAFOYZ010000226.1 GCA_017424485.1 Bacteroidaceae bacterium | reverse complement strand
TCCTCAAGAAGACCCACGCACTCACCAAGGGCGATTTCAGCGGCGCCTTCTTCCAGGCAGGTGTAGCTGAGCTCACCATGGCTTGCTGCTGCATCGGTATGGCTCTGCACGGTGGTGTCATCGCTGCTTGCGGTACCTTCTTCGTATTCTCTGACTACATGAAGCCCGCCGTACGTATGGCTGCCCTCATGGAGCTGCCCGTGAAGTTCATCTGGACACACGACGCCTTCCGCGTAGGTGAGGATGGTCCTACCCACGAGCCCGTAGAGCAGGAGGCACAGATCCGCTTGATGGAGAAGCTCAAGAACCACAAGGGTCACAACTCAATGCTCGTGCTCCGTCCGGCCGATGCTGAGGAGACTACCGAGTGCTGGCGCCTGGCTATGGAGAACACTCATACTCCTACCGCGCTCATCCTCTCACGTCAGAACATCAAGAACCTCCCCGAAGGCAATGACTATACACAGGCTGCCAAGGGTGCTTACGTAGTGGCTGGCTCTGATGCCGACGCTGACGTAATCCTCGTAGCTTCAGGTTCAGAGGTATCGACCCTCGTGGCTGGTGCTGAGAAGCTCCGCGAAGAAGGCGTGAAGTGCTCTATCGTGAGCGTACCCTCTGAGGGCCTCTTCCGCAGCCAGTGCCCCGAGTATCAGGCTCAGGTATTGCCCGCAGGTGTCAAGAAATTTGGTCTCACCGCTGGCTTGCCCGTCAACCTGCAGGGTCTCGTGCCTGCTCACGAAGGCAAGGTATGGGGTCTCGAGAGCTTCGGATTCTCAGCTCCCTACACCGTACTCGACGAGAAGCTGGGCTTCACCGCTGAGAACGTGTATAACCAAGTGAAAGCACTTTTAAATTAAAAGTTAAAAGTTAAAAATTAAAACACTCATTGCGACATCACTGTCGTGATGAGTGTTTCGATTGAATAACGATGATTAAGGACAACGTTATTGAATACAAGACCTACAGCTTTGCTAACCGTATTGTAAAAGCCTACAGATACCTCACGAAAGAGCAAAAAGAATTTATATTATCCAAACAATTGCTTCGTAGCGGTACTGCTATTGGTGCCCTTGTTCGTGAAGCTAAATTTGCGCAAAGCAAGGCTGACTTTATCAATAAAATGTCCATTGCTTTAAAAGAGGCTAACGAAACGAAATACTGGCTATCCCTTCTATACGACAATGAATACATTGACAACCCTTCTTTTCAATCTATATTTGAAGAAGCTAAAGAGGTAACAGCAATACTCGTTTCAATTGTAAAAACCACGAAAGAAAATCATTAGTCCTAATTTTTAATTCTTAATTGAGACTTCTGTTTGTCAGTTTTAATTTCTAATTTTTAATTCTAATGAAGACCATTGGATTAGCCAGCGACCACGCAGGCTACGAACTAAAAGAATATGTGAAGCAGTGGCTCGAGGCCAAGGGATGGGAGTACAAGGACTTTGGCACCCATAGCACCGACAGCTGCGACTATGCCGACTATGGCCACCCATTGGCTGCAGCCGTAGAGAGCGGTGAGTGCTACCCCGGCATTGCCATCTGCGGTAGCGGCGAGGGCATCAACATGACGCTCAACAAACATCAGGGCATACGTGCCGGACTGTGCTGGATACCCGAAATAGCACATCTCATACGCCAGCACAACAATGCCAACGTACTGGTGATGCCAGGCCGATTTATCGACACCGATACGGCAGCTGCCATCATGGAGGAGTTCTTCAACACCGAATTTGAAGGCGGACGCCATCAGGCACGTATCGACAAGATTCCCGTAAAGTAACGGCATCTGTAATGTCAACAAAGAAAAAGCACCGACAATAGCCGGTGCTTTTTTTTCTTTATACCTAGTACTTGGCGACTAGTCCATTCATCATTCATCGTTAATCGTTAATCGTTCATCGTTAATCGTTAAACGTTAAACGTTAATCGTTAAACGTTACAACTCCTCATCAGGTTCGAAGAGGCAGTCGATGGTCTTAGTCTTGAGCCATGCAGCCTCCTCCTCGGTGAGGTCGGGCACAAGGGCCTCGTATACGCTGCTGTTGAAGCAGTCGATAAACATCTTCTCCTCATCGGTTAGCAGCTCTACCACGAGCGGAGTGGTGTCGATATAGGTGCTGGTGAGTGTCATGAAAGCCAGCCAGTCGCCATACTCGTTCACCTCATCGGCATAGCACAGCAGCATATTCTCATGGCGTATGCCATACTGTCCCTCGCAGTACATGCCAGGCTCACACGAGGTGATCATACCCGGGAGGAGGGGTTGGTCGTAGAGGTTCTGACGAAGGTCTTGCGGTCCCTCGTGAACACAAAGCACGTGGCCTACGCCGTGGCCGGTGCCATGGCCATAGTTGCGGTTGTACTTCCACAGCGGCATACGGGCAAGAATGTCGAGATTGGCTCCGCGAGTGCCACGGGGGAACGAGGCCATAGAGAGCGCTATCATGCCCTGCAGCACGCAGGTATAGTCGGCCGCCTCATCATCGGTGAGCGGACCTAGAGGCACGGTGCGTGTGATGTCGGTGGAGCCGTCGAGGTAGTGGGCACCAGAGTCGAGCAGGTAGAGGCCGCGAGGCTCAAGCACGCTGCATTTCTCCGGTGTAGCCGAATAGTGAGGCAGCGCCGCATTCTCACCATAGGCAGAGATAGGAGCAAAGCTCTCATCGAGATAGCCATCCATCTCGCGGCGCAGACTGATGAGCTTGTCTGAAGCATCGATCTCGGTGATGCGCTCACCGCGAGCCAAGGCCTGCTCGAGCCAACGGAAGAAGCGTGTCTGCACGATACCATCCTTGTGGTAGGCACGGCGGAATCCCTGAATCTCCACCTCGTTCTTGATGGCCTTCTCGAGCTTTACAGGTGAGGTGGCATTGACCACGGCTGCACCGAAGCGTCCGACGATATTCTCGTACAGTGCATAGTTGAGCATGGCGCCATCGATAGATATAGGTGCATCGCACGGCCACTGGGCGATGCTCTTCACCACATCGGCATAGGGTGCCAAGGCTACGCCATCGGCGGCCAGGACAGCGCGCAGCGATGCATCGAACTTGCTCTCAGAGGTATACAGCACTGCGCTGTCGGCACTCACCCAGAGATAGGCAATAACTACGGGTGTGTGGGCAATGTCGCTACTACGTATGTTGAGCATCCAGGCTATCTCGTCGAGGCTGCTCAGGAGGATTGAGCCACAGCCCTTAGCGGCAATGGCATCGCGCAGCCAAGCCAGTTTGTCGGCACGTGAGCGACCGGTATACTCTACACCAAGTTCGAAGGCTGGTGCATCGGGCAGCGCGGGACGATCGGGCCAAAGGGCATCGATAAAGTCGGGACTGCTCACCACACGCTGATGCTTGGCGGCAAAGAGTGCCTGCATATGCTCAACCGTAGCAAGGGGCATGCAGAGACCATCGACACATACCGTGGCCCCCTCGCCAAGGTGCTGGGCCAACCACTCGGGGAAGTCTACAGCCTCGGGCACACGCAGCTTATGCAGTTCTATTCCAGTACCCTCGAGCTGCGCTACGGCTTGTATGAAGTAGCGCGTGTCT
>JAFOYZ010000225.1 GCA_017424485.1 Bacteroidaceae bacterium | reverse complement strand
TAAACATTATAGTTTTAGCCAAGCAGGTGCCTGACACACGCAACGTGGGTAAGGATGCTATGAATGCCGATGGCACTATCAACCGTGCGGCATTGCCTGCAATCTTCAATCCCGAGGACTTGAACGCGCTGGAGCAGGCCTTGCGCCTCAAGGAGCAGTATCCGGGTACTACGGTCAAGGTGCTCACCATGGGTCCGCCCCGTGCAGCCGAGATCGTGCGCGAGGGCCTGTTTCGTGGCACCGATGGGGGCTACCTGCTCACCGACCGTGCCTTTGCCGGTGCCGACACTCTGGCCACATCGTATGCCCTCTCTACGGCCATACGTAAGATGGGCGAGTATGACATTATCATCGGAGGCCGACAGGCTATCGATGGCGATACGGCCCAGGTGGGGCCGCAGGTGGCTGAGAAGTTGGGACTCACGCAGATCACCTATGCCGAGGAGATACTCAAGGTAGAGGATGGCCGCATCACCGTGAAGCGCCACATCGATGGTGGTGTGGAGACAGTAGAGGGCCCATTGCCCATCGTGATCACCGTGAACGGCTCGGCCGCTCCCTGCAGACCCCGCAATGCCAAGCTGCTGATGACGCACAAGCATGCCGAGATTGCCGAGTGGAGCGTGGCCGATATCGATGGCGATGTGGCGCAGTGCGGCCTCTCGGGCTCACCCACCAAGGTGAAGGCTATACAGAACATCGTGTTCAAGGCCAAGGAGAGCAAGACCATGGGCGACAGCGATGCCGAGATTGAGAGCTTGATTGTAGAGCTGGTAGAGAACCATACCATTGGATAGGCCTCCCCTAACCCCTCCCAAGGAGGGGGACTCCAACTCTCGCTGAATAATAATAAGAAAGTAAATTGTAAGTAAACTGACCAAGTCCTCATCACCCACGATGTCTGCATCACCCCTCCTTGGGAGGGGCAGGGGGAGGCCTCTATGACTTATGAACAACCTATTCGTATACTTAGAACTACTGGAAGATAGCCGCGTGGCTGAGGTGAGCCTCGAACTGCTCACCAAGGGACGCTCGCTGGCTACCCAACTCGGTTGCCGCCTCGAAGCTGTGGCTGCAGGCTGCGGCCTCGAGGGTATTGCCGCTCAGGTGATGCCTTATGGGGTAGACGTTCTCCATCTGTTTGATGCTGAGAGACTGTATCCCTACACCTCGTTGCCCCACACCTCGGTGCTGGTTGGCCTCTTCAAGGAGGAGCAACCACAGATAGCACTGATGGGCGCTACGGTCATCGGGCGCGACCTCGGTCCGCGCGTATCATCGGCCTTGCATAGCGGACTCACTGCCGACTGCACGGCCCTCGAGATTGGCGAGCACGACGACAAGAAGGCTGGCAAGCATTATGAGGGACTGCTCTATCAGATACGTCCCGCCTTTGGTGGCAACATCGTGGCTACCATCGTCAACCCCGACAACCGCCCACAGATGGCTACCGTGCGCGAGGGTGTGATGAAGAAGGAGATCTTCGATGCCAACCACCAAGGAGAGATTATCCGTCACGACGTGGCCAAGTATGTGCCCGACACCGACTATGTGGTAAAGGTCATCGAACGCCATGTAGAGCGTGCCAAGCACAACCTCAAGGGTGCACCCATCGTGGTGGCCGGAGGCTATGGCGTAGGATCGCGAGAGAACTTCCAGTTGCTCTTCGACCTGGCCAAGGAGCTGCATGGCGAGGTAGGTGCCAGCCGTGCGGCTGTAGACGCAGGCTTTGCCGACCACGACCGTCAGATTGGGCAGACGGGTGTCACCGTACGCCCCAAGCTATACATCGCGTGTGGCATCAGCGGACAGATACAGCATATCGCTGGCATGCAGGAGAGCTCGATGATCATCTCTATCAACAGCGACCCCAACGCTCCTATCAACTCCATTGCCGACTATGTCATCAATGGTCGCGTAGAGGATGTGGTACCCAAGATGATTAAGTATTATAAACGAAATTCTAAATAGAATTCCTATGGAGTTCAGGAGTCAGGAATTCAGAAGTTCAGACAAATGTATCCTCGCGGTTTAACAAATGTGTTATCCATAGCCAAAGGTATTGTCTGAACTCCTGAGCGAAGCGAAAACTCCCGAACTCTTGTACTCCTAAAGAAAAGATTATGGCCAACTTTTATACCGACAGCCCGGAACTCAAGCATTACTTGAACCATCCGTTGATGAAGCGTATCGTGGAGCTGCGCGAACGCGACTTTGCAGAAAAAGACCAATACCCCTATGCGCCTCAGGATCATGACGACGCTATGGACAACTATGATAAGGTACTCGAGATCATCGGTGAGATCTGTGGTGACATCATCGCCGCCAATGCCGAGGGAGTAGACCACGAAGGCCCCGTATGTGAGAACGGCCGCGTCAGCTATGCCTCTGGTACCGAGGTCAATATGGATGCCTGCCGCAAGGCGGGACTTATGGGCATGGCTATGCCTCGTCGCTTTGGCGGACTCAACTTCCCCAGCGTACCCTATATGATTGCCGCTGATATGGTGAGCCGTGCCGATGCAGGGTTTGAGAACCTGTGGGCCCTGCAAGACTGTGCCGAGACCATCTATGAGTTTGGTAGCGAAGAGCAGAAGATGCACTACATCAGCCGTGTATGTGCAGGTGAGACCATGAGTATGGACCTCACCGAACCTGATGCGGGCTCTGACCTCCAGAGCGTACAGCTCAAGGCTACCTACAGCGAAACGGATGGTTGCTGGTATCTCAACGGAGTGAAACGCTTCATCACCAATGGCGATAGCGACATACACCTCGTGCTTGCCCGCTCTGAAGAGGGTACCAAGGATGGTCGCGGACTCTCTATGTTCATCTACGACAAGCGCAACGGCGGTGTCACCGTACGCCGCATCGAGAACAAGATGGGTATCAAGGGTAGTCCCACTTGCGAACTTGTGTACAAAGATGCCAAGGCCGAGCTCTGTGGCGAGCGCCGCCTCGGACTCATCAAGTATGTGATGGCGCTGATGAATGGCGCCCGACTGGGCATTGCTGCCCAGGCTGTGGGCATCTCGCAAGCTGCTTATGAGGAGGCGCTATCCTATGCTCGTGACCGTAGGCAGTTTGGCAAGCCCATCATTGAGATGGCACCCGTAACCGAGATGATAGGCAACATCAAGGCCAAGCTCGACGCTGCACGCACCATCCTCTATCAGACCTCACGCTACGTCGACATATATAAGGCACTCGACGACATCAGCAAGGAGCGCAAGCTCACCCCCGAGGAGCGCAAGGAGCAGAAGTACTATGCCAAGATGGCCGATGCCTTCACACCCCTCTCGAAGGGACTTGGCAGTGAGTTCTGCAATCAGAATGCCTACGACTGCATACAGGTGCATGGCGGTTCGGGCTTCATGAAAGACTATGCTTGTGAGCGCATCTATCGCGATGCCCGCATCACCAGTATCTACGAGGGTACCACCCAGCTGCAGGTGGTGGCTGCCATCCGCTATGCCACATCGGGCTTCTATGCCAGTGCCATGAAGGAGTTTGCCCAGTGGGAGGTATCGCCCCAGGTGGCTCCACTCAAGGCACGTCTCGATGCTATGGCTGCCCGCTACGAGGAGGCTGTGGCCACCGTCACCGGGCATGAGTCGCAGGAACTTATCGACCTCACCGCCCGCCGCCTTGTCGAGATGGCTGGCTACACCATCATGGGCTATCTGCTCTTGCAGGATGCTACTGCCAATCCCGAACTCTTTGCCACCTCGGCCAACGTCTTTGTGCGCTGGGCCGAAGCCGAAGTGGATAAGCATGCAGGCTACATCAGTCGCATAAACCCCGATGAAATGGCCTATTTTCGTCGCTATTGATAGGTTGATGGTCGACAATTGACAATGGACAATTGACCGTAGACCAAATTTTTAGTTGAAAACGAAAATTTAAAAAACATAAATAAGAGACGAAGAAAGGTTATCGTCATCGTTAACGTTATCGTTGCAGCTTGCTGCCTAGACCGTTAATGACTTCGTCATAGAGCTTCGGCTGCACTCGCTGAGAAATCGCAAGTAAACTTGCATTTCGCTCGTTGGCACGAACCTTGTCTGTTGACAAAGATTCACCAACACTACTTAAACGCGTTTTGGCACGTCGTTGCGCTGGTGCTGCCTCTGGATGGTAGCATGAGCATGCGAATGCTTTCGTGTTTCATCGTGTGTCGTCGCGTTGACGAATGAATAAAGGTTGATGTATGTTCGTTAACTTCGTTGTAGTTGCTACGCTCTGCAGCCAAAAACGTGAATAAACACTAATTTATAGCCTATTTGACTGAATATTCGTTTTTTTTGCACTACCTTTGCATGCTGATTGCGAAAATAGCTTCGCTATCTCTGTATGCGAAAACAAAATTCATTGCAATGAAACAATATAAGTTAATTAACAACCTCGTAGGTTGGTTGGTCTTTGCCATCGCAGCGGTAGTTTATTGCCTGACTATCGAGTCATCGGCAAGCTTTTGGGACTGTCCCGAGTTTATCACCACGGGCTATAAGCTCGAAGTAGGTCACCCACCTGGTGCACCCTTCTTTATGCTTACAGCCAACTTGTTCTCACAATTGGCCAGCGACCCCTCACAGGTGGCCTATATGGTCAATGTGATGTCGGCCCTGCTCAGCGCCGGATGTATCCTGTTCCTCTTCTGGAGCATCACTCACCTCACACGCCGTCTCTTGTGTGGCAATAGTCATACCATCAAGACGGGGCAGATGGTGACCATCATCGGTGCCGGATTGGTAGGTGCCTTGGCCTATACCTTCAGTGACACCTTCTGGTACAGCGCCGTAGAGAGCGAGGTATATGCCTATAGCTCATTCTTCACGGCAGTGGTCTTCTGGTTTATCCTCAAGTGGGAAGAGGAGGCTGGCAGCGTACATAGCGACCGCTGGCTTATCCTTATCGCCTACCTGATGGGACTCTCGGTGGGTGTGCACTTGCTCAATCTGTTGTGTATACCGGCCATCGTGCTCATCTATTACTTCAAGAAGAATCCTAATGCCGGCTGGAAGGGTACCATCATGGCTCTTGCCGTATCGGCAGCACTCGTTGCCGCCATCCTCTATGGCATCGTGCCGGGCATCGTGAAGGTGGGCGGATGGTTTGAACTGTTCTTCGTCAACACCCTCTCTATGCCGTTCAACACCGGTCTCATCCTTTATATAGTAGTCTTGGTGGGTGCACTGGTATGGAGCATCTGGGAGACCTATGCAGCCAAGTCAGGCGTGCGCACTAATATCGCCTTCCTCCTGGTGATTGCGCTTACGGGTCTGCCCTTCTACGGACACGGCGTCACCTGTGTGCTGCTTGGCCTTATCGTGCTGGGCGCTTTGGCCGCCTATCTGTTCCATATGGACAAGCTCAAGGAGCAGTGGCGTATGAGTGCCCGTGTGATGAGCACGGCGCTGGTATCTATTATGATGATTGTCATCGGCTACTCATCGTATGCCGTCATCGTAGTGCGCTCGGCTGCCAATACCCCGATGGACCAGAACTCGCCCGAGGATATCTTCACCCTCGGCAGCTACCTCAACCGCGAGCAGTATGGCGACACACCGCTCTTCTATGGCGGCACCTACGCATCGAAGGTAGCCCGTAAGGTAGAGGGGCAGTACTGGGTACCCGTAGTGAAGGAGGGTGCCAAGGTGTATATCCCCAAAGAGAAGGCCTCGGCCGATGAGAAGGACCAATACATCGTTATCCGCACCAAGGATAAGTACGTGATGGAGCCCTCGATGCTCTTCCCTCGTATGCATAGTGCCGATCATGCCAACTGGCCTAATGGAGGTACTACCGTCAACCTGTACGACAATTGGGTGGGCGGCATCCAAGGCCGCGAAGCTACCGTCAACGTGGGCGGACAAAAGCAAAGAATCAAGGTGCCTACACAGTGGGACAACATCAAGTTCTTCATCAACTATCAGGTGAACTTCATGTACTGGCGCTACTTCATGTGGAACTTCGTAGGTCGCCAGAACGATATCCAGGGCCACGGCGAGATAGAGCACGGCAACTGGATTACCGGTATCGACTTCATCGACAAGATGCTCGTCGGTGACCAGACCCTGCTACCCTCTGAGCTGCGCGACAACAAGGGACGCAACGTCTTCTATGGTCTGCCCCTGTTGCTCGGCCTCATAGGCCTCTTCTGGCAGGCAGGCCGTGGCAAGCGCGGAGCACGTCAGTTCTGGGTGGTATTCATGCTCTTCTTCATGACGGGCCTTGCCATCGTGCTATACCTTAATCAGACACCCATGCAGCCTCGTGAGCGCGACTATGCCTATGCAGCCTCATTCTACGCCTTTGCCATCTGGATTGGTATGGGTGTGGCCGGCATTGCTCATCTGTTGCAGAAGCTCATCAAGAACCCCACCGTAGCAGGCGCTATCGCCACCGTGGTATGCGTACTCGTTCCCCTGCAGATGGCTAGCCAGACCTGGGACGACCACGACCGCAGCAACCGCTACATGGCTCGTGACTTCGGTCAGAACTACCTCAACACCCTCCCCGAAAAGGGCTATCCCATCATCTTCACCAATGGTGACAACGATACCTTCCCCCTTTGGTACAATCAGGAGGTTGAGGGCATGCGCACCGACTCACGTGTATGTAACCTCTCGTACCTGCAGACCGACTGGTACATCGACCAGATGCGCCGTCCGGCCTACGACTCACCCTCGGTGCCCATCCAATGGGAACGCCTCGACTATGTGGAGGGACCGAATGATGCGGTAGAGATACGTCCCGAGATGAAGGGAGCTGTACTCGACCTCTACAAGAAGCAGCCTGCCGCTGCCCGCCGTCAGTTTGGCGACGAGCCCTTCGAGCTGCGCAACGTCCTCGATTATTGGGTCAAGAGCAAGGACGAGAACCTGCATTATATCCCTACCGACACGGTATATATCACCCTCGACAAGGCAGCCATCCTGCGCTCAGGTATGTATATCCCCGAGCAGTACCGTGGCGCTACCGATGAGGAGACCATGGCCAAGATGCCCGACCGCATGGTCATCTCGCTCAAGAACCTGCGTCGTATAGGTGGCCGTCTCATGCTCACCAAGAACCATGTCATGCTGCTCGAGATGTTGGCCAACACCAACTGGGAGCGTCCGCTCTACATGTCTACCACCGTAGGCTCAGAAAACTACGTAGGTCTCGACCCCTTCTTCTTGCAAGAGGGCCTTGCCTACCGCATCACCCCGTTCAACTTCCGTGAGCTGGGCCTTGCCTCTGGTGGCTATGCAGTGGATAGCGAGACCATGTATGACAACCTGATGAACCGCTTCGTCTTTGGTGGCATGAAGACCCCCGGCATCTATATTGACGAGACCATCACCCGTATGGGCTACACCCATCGCCGCCTCTACACCATGCTGGCATCCCAGCTCATCCGTGAGGGCAAGAAGGAGAAGGCACTCGCTGTGCTCAACAAGTGCGACGAGGAGTTCCCCGCCTCTATCCTTCCCCACAACTACTGGCAGAGCCAGTCGCACCTCATCGGACAGGCCTACCTCGTCTTGGGCGAAACGGAGAAGGGTATGGATATCCTCGGTCAAGTTGCCGACAACGATATCGAGTATATCACCTGGTACCTCAGTCTCGACGAAGACCGCTTCGCCACCTCATTCAATGAGGTACGCTCATGCCTGGGTAGCCTTGTCAAGACCATCCAGATCATGGAACAGTCGTCTGACAAGGAGACACTGGCCCACTACTCCGGCCTCTTCGATAAGTTGTACCAGGAACTGGAGTTGAGGGTGAAGTAAAAGACCCCCTCTAACTCCCCCTCTAGGGGGAGAATTAGGGGAAATGTATGAAATCATCTTTTGAATAAGATAATAAAGTCTATGTTATTGGCGTTGTCTGCAAAGCCCCTCCATAGAGGGAGGGGTTGGGGAGGGGCCTATGTTCATTGAGCAACCCCCACAATTCATCCGCCAGCTGTATCCCCGTGCATGCTGGCGGATGGATCCATCTGAGCGGGCCGTATACCTCACCTTCGACGACGGCCCCATCCCCGAGGTCACCCCTTGGGTGCTCGATATGCTGGACAAGTACCGCATCAAAGCCACCTTCTTCATGGTGGGCGACAATGTGCGCAAGCACCCCGATGAATATAAGATGGTTGTCGAGCGAGGACACCGCATAGGCAATCACACTTTTAATCACCTCAAGGGATTCGGGGAGCATACTGATCGGTACATTGCCAATATCGACAAGGCCGACTGCTACCTCAGCACCAATCTCTTCCGTCCGCCCCACGGACTCATGCGTCTGCGTCAGTACCGTGCGCTTAGTGAGCGTTACCGTATCATCATGTGGGACCTTGTCACACGCGACTATAACCCCAAGCTCAATGGCCGTCAAGTCTTGCGCAAGGTGCAGCGGTATGCCCGTCCTGGCTCCATCATCACCTTCCACGACTCACTCCGTGCCACCCACAACCTCTACTATGCCCTTCCTCGTGCTATCGAGTGGCTCCTTGCCGAAGGCTACGAGTTCAAGGTCTTTGACTGAGTAGCTGCTCCGCCAAAGTCAATGGTTCCTAAAAAATCACTCTACTGTTTACAGAAAAACAGTAGAGTGATTTTTTCTATTCAGTACACTGTTTGCGTCTAAACGATATACTGTTTTTTTAGTCCCTATAGGATTAGGCCGATGAGATTCGCTGCTGTAAGATGATTTTGTGGAGCAATGGAGGTTATTCCTATTGTTCCTATACAATAAAATAATTAATTCACGTACTGAATCACCACGTGAATTAATTATTTTTTTTCATATATACTCTATATATAGTAATGGCAAAGTGGCAGCCGTCGTCAATGCTTGTCCGCGATTGCTTGCGCAGTCAACGTCATCGTTTTCGTCAACGTCAACGTTACAGCCGCAGGCTGTTATGTTTAGTGTTTAGTGTGTAGAGTTTCGTTCCTCGTTCCACGTTCCTCGTTCCACGTTCCTCGTTCCACGTTACAACTTTAACCGCGCTAAAAGCGCTTTCACCGCAGCTCCGCTGCTATACTATCAACCCGAGATGCTTATTTTGCGTCGGCGCTGAGTGAAATATTCAAACAAGTTTGATATTTTTCGCTCGCTTATTCGTATCTTTGTACCTTGAGATGAAATAGCTATGAAAAAATGCCAAACATACGAAATATAATCGATTATTGACACTAAAGGACAACCTTATGAAGCGCGTACAACTATTTGCCATCACTCTCTGCATGGCTATCACTTCGGCCTTTGCCCAGCGAAGCTACAATTTCAATGCAGCTGCACTTAATGTGGATGGATTGCCCAATCAAGAAATCAATGCGGTTTTTACGACTGTAAATCTTAATCCTGATGGAAAGAACGAAGCTGGTGCTACTGCATTTTGTGGTATTCTCGCCAATTCGGGCTGGGATATTGTTGATTTCTCTGAGGACTTCAATTTTCATAGTTACATCGTTGCTACACCTGCCAGTACCTACTACAACTTTGGAAAACACTCCGGTAGTATTACTACTAACCTTACTCAGGCTTTTTCCAGAGCAAAAATCGATGGTTTGGGTATTGCGGTCGCCAAACGTTTGACGTTCACCGGAGATACCAATACTGGTCTGCAGGTGCAATGGGGTACAGAATATGGCGGTAGCGGCTTGACCACTATCGGTGATAACGGTGCTGATAACATGATTACTAAAGGTTTCCGTATGTATACCGTTACTTTTGCGGATGGTGTGGCTGTAGATGTGTATGTTCTTCACATGGATGCCGGTACGGCGGATAGTGATGACGATTACGATAGCAATGGTAAAGATAAGAATATTGTTGCACGTGAGGCACAGTTCAAGCAACTTGCTGACCACATCAAGAACAATCACAACAAGCGCCCCGTGATTATTCTCGGTGACACCAACTGTCGTTACACTCGTGAGCATTTGGAGACAGGTTTTATTGACTATATCAATGCCGATAGCCGCTTCACCATCAAGGATGCTTGGGTTGAGCATATGTGGGATGGTGTTTATCCCATCTATGGTAGCAACGCTATGATGACGCATACTTATGGTGCGCAGAAAGGTGAGGTCGTTGACAAGATATTCTATATCAACACTACCGAGAGCAATCTTGTGCTTGAAGCCAATAGCTACCTCCACGATACCAGCGTTGCTATCAGTGATCACTATCCCGTGGTTGTTAACTTTACCATTACCGACCCCAATGGCACTCCTCTTACCGATGCCGAGAAGGAGGACAACTGGACACTCGAAGAGAGCGTAGCAGGTAACCAGAAACCTACATGGGCAGGTGAGCAGGTAGTGAGTGGTACAGCCTATTATATGATGAACGTAGGTACTGGCGAATACATCAAGTGGGGTGGCGCTTACTATACTGAAGCTGTAGGTGGTAATGCTGGTACACCTGTTACTCCCATTACATCGGATGGCGGTGCTACTTGGGTGCTGAAAACATCAAGAAATCACGTGGGCGATGGTGATTATACCTACCTTGATCAAACAGGAACTTGGTACTTGGAGCCTGTAAGCGGCACCTCATACCAGTATCGCATCAGAAGTTCTAGAAATCTCTATTTGACGGCCAATACTTCAGAGGCACATCACCCCATCAAGAGTGAAGCAGGAAATACCAACAATGATAATCAGAAGTGGGTCTTCCTGACCGACGATCGCATCCGTGCCGAGATGACCAAGGCCAGTGCCGACTACCCCTTCAACTTCACTCCATTGCTCAAATCGGCCGACTTTGATGTCATTGAATACGAAGACGGATGGACGGCTCAGGGTTGGACAGGCTTTAACCAGTCCAGTGGACCGTTTATGGGGGCAGGAACAGGTTGGGGCGGTGATGCTTCGCAATATGTTTCGTATGCCTATGCCAATAGCACCAGTGCTACTACGATGAGCCAAAATCTAGGGACATTGCCGAATGGTACATATAATATCTCGTTTGAAGGTTTCTATCGCTCTCGATATAAGCCTAGTGGGTTGTTTAAGCAAGAGCAAGATGAAACCCGCGACGCGGCAGTTACATTTGGCTCGACCAAAATAGCGATACCGCAAAACAAATCAACTTCTATTGGTGCTAGTGCCGATGTGGTGGGCCCGCTCTTTAGAGATGCCGATACATATCTCAAGTCTCAGCAAGTTGCTTTATCCTCTTCATCGACAGTAACGCTGTCGGTTACTAAACCCGCGACAAGTTCCTCGGCCAAAGGTGCTTGGATCTGTGTCGACAATTTCCGTCTCATATACTATGGTACCGGTCAGGTAACCATTGATCCTTATAAAGAATTCAAGGATTTGGTGGTTGCCAAGGTCAACGAGACCTACGCGAAGGTGATGCTGCTCAATGCAGCGGGCCAGGCTGCTTATGACATATCGTTCGTTATCTATCGTTACAACAACAATCTTATTACCTCTCAAGCTGATGCTCAGGCGCTTTGCGCTGTGGTCGATAGAGCCTATGCTAATGCTTTAGAGGCTCATAAGGCCTTCATCGTAATGAATGTAGTAGCCAATATGCAGACTAATGGAGGTGATATTACAGCAGCTATCATGAATCATAGTTTCGAGATGGGGCATCTTTGGGGATGGACGGTTGCTGGTGGTCAGGATGTCAATGTATATCCCAACTCAAATACCATCTATACCACATCTGGGTGTGATGGCAGCTATCTATTCAATTCGTATGGAGGTGATGATGGCCATACGTCTTATGTGAAGCAGACCATCTGTGGCATCCCTAATGGACTATATGAGCTGAAGGTCGATGTTACCTCTTTTGAGGACCGCTGTGTGTATGTTGTCGGTAATGGCTATAATAAGAAGGTCGAGACGCGTCAGGGTAAAGGCGCATTTCATGAAATCGTTCTCTATTTCCTTGTCGAGGATTGCACAGCTACTATTGGTGCAGTCGGTGGCAATAAGGGAGGTGGCAGCACCTTCGTGCATTACTGGCCCTGGGAGGGATGCTTCTTCAAAGCTGATAATTTCCGGTTGAAGTACATCTGTAACCTTCCTCACGGTCGTCTCAAGCTCGCTCTCGATGAGGCCAACGCTGCTGCTATGGATGTGTATGGTAAGGCGGCTCTCGATATCGCCAAATATCAGGGATACTATGATAATAGATCTCTTACCACGGATGGAAAGCCTGAGGCAGCTGCTGTATACGATTCGTTGCGTGTAGCAGCCAAGGCACAGCGCACAGCAGGTGCCGATATGACATGGGTTATCACCAATCCGAGTTTCGAGACGGGCGACTGTCGTGGATGGACATGTACTACCGCAGGATGGGAAACCAAGGCAGCGTCGCAAGAAAATACTACATATGCCGTAGCTGGTACCAATGGCCGTTATATGTTCAATACATGGAACGAAGGAACTGCCGAAGCCGTAACGCAGACCATCACTGGCATTCCTAATGGAACCTATAAGGTTTCGGCTATGGTAACTTCTGACGCGGGTAAGACAATTAATCTCACGGCCAATGGCGAAACTAAAGGCATTACCTCTTCTAACGGCGCTAGCTCGGGCGTATTCCCAGAGGTTACATGTCAGGTGACTGATGGGTCACTGTCTGTCCAAGTGGTTGG
>JAFOYZ010000224.1 GCA_017424485.1 Bacteroidaceae bacterium | reverse complement strand
AGTCGCCCGAGTTGAGTATCTTGAACAGGAGCTTGTCGCCCTCCTCGCCATACTTACCCATAAGGGTAGAGAAATTTTCCATCGCGGGGGTCTCGATGGGCTGGAAGCCGAAGGTGTAGAACACCTCACGGATCGTGTCGAATATATAGTTGCGCTTCGCCATCTCAGCTGGCGAGAAGTCGCGTGTACCTTTAGGAATACCGGGTTTTGTTGCCATACGTTTTTTCTAATTTTGCATTTAACTGCAAAATTAGAAAAAAAATCACAATTGACAAAGTTTGCGAAAGCGAACGTAATGCAAGAACACTTGCCATTACTCAGTGAGCGCAGCAAACTTCAACCAAGTTAATTCACAATTCACAATTTCAATTGACAATTCACGATTGACAATTATATGTACAAGACAACAAAATACAAAAAAGCCGCGCCCGACAAGCGGGCGCGACTCATTATTATTAGATTCTGTCATTTTGAACGAAGTGAAAAATCTCGCAATGGACTGCGCAAAACTCTCGGACAAGCCGAACGCGAGATCCTTCGCTACGCTCAGGATGACAAGTTAGCGGTTACTTCTTGATGAATACCTTCTTACCATTTACGATATAGATACCAGTAGCGGTAGGTGTATCGATGCGACGGCCGAAGAGGTCGTAAGTACCCATCTTGACAGGAGCAGCCTCAAGGTTCTCAATACCATTGAAAGGATTGAGTTCGCTCTGAACTGCAGCCTTCTCTACGAGAACGAGCTTCCAGTCGTCAGCACCAAGCCATGTACCGGTGAACTGAGCCTGACCAGTGAGCAACTGGTTAGCAGTGATACCAATCATCAAGTAGTGGTTGGTAACCTGTACATTGATGGTGTTGTATGACCAGCCATAACCCTCACCGTTGCGTGCCTGCATGTAGGGGAACTCACCTACACCATCGAGCTCATGCCACAGCAGTGTATCGGCAGCGAAGATCTCACCACCATATGCGCCGAAGTTCTTCACCATATCCCACTGAGTAGCAGCAGTCCACTTAGCGGTATCGGCCTCGAGAGCCTCGGGAGAAGCGAATACATATACATTGTCACCATCGGTACGTGTAGCTACGGTGAGCTGATAGGTACCGTCGGGCAAGCCTACGATTTCCTGATAGATGGTAATATTGTTAACACCAGAAGAAGGATGCCATGCATCGAGATAGCGGTTTGACGAAGTTCTGCTATCATAGTGCTCACCAGAGTTGGTAGGAGCATTCTGTGCACCGCCCTTAACAACTGTCCAGCCAGAAGCATTAGCATCCTCGATAGTAGCGTTTACAACCAAATCCTCGGTCAAGTCACCTACGGGGAGGTTGAGGAGGTTGAAGCTACCAAGAGCAAGAACAACCTTCTTCAACTTAGCCAAGAGATCAGCGCAATCAGCAGCAGGACGAAGCTCTGCTACGAGGTCAGCAACCTGGAGTTCGATGATGCCCTTTGCAACTGCCTTATACTCATCCTTAACACCCTTGATGGTAGCCAATGTGCTCTCAGCCTCCAAGAGGTAGGTTACATAGTCAACATAACCGGCCAACTTAGCATCCAGCGGATCGAGGATCTTATGAGTAGCATCCTCAGCCTTCAACAAAGCATCTGCCATAGGCACAACAGCACCAAGCACCTGGAGAGAATAAGCATTTACTGTAGCGTCGAGCTCTGCACCGAGATCAATGAGAGCTTGATAGTTACCAGCAAAGAACTGCTGAGAAACATTGAAGATGCTGTCAGAAGCAGCAACTACAGGATTCAATGCAGAGCAAGCCTCGATATACTTACCCTCAGCAGCGAGCGGAGTAGCAGCCTCGATGGCAGCCTTCACATCCTTAGAGTCGCCGGGAAGCAAGATGCCAGCATATTCTTGTGCACGCTGCAGAGAAGAATTCCAAGCAGCCTCCAAGTCAGCATCAGTAGCCGCACCATAGTACATCAACTGGAAGTCAGTTACCTGATACCAACCGTTCACGTCACCAGCGCTAACTGAAGCGAAACCGATACGCAGCTTGCCGTCAACAACAACAACCTTCTCCGTGGTCAAAGTCTCCCATTCATAAGAGTCCCAACCAACGATAGTCATATCCTCAGATACAGATGTACCGATAGAGCTTGTAGCATAAGCGTGCTGCTGACCGAGGCCCTGTGTGATAGCGCGAGCCGATACAGTGTAGATACCATTGGGAAGACCCTCAATATCCTGATGAACATCCATAGTGGTAAAGTTATTTGACCAAGAGTTCAAGCAGGGGAGGTTTGTGGTACCGTCACCGGCAGCATCGGGCTGACCAGGACCTACCCAAACGTCGCCAGAAGCCTGCACGTTAGCTACAACCCAAGGAGCAGGGATAGTATAGTTCTTGGCACCGGCAAACGAAGGCAAAACAATCTTGTGAGTGTAATTGGCAGGATTCTCAGGAGAAGCTTCCTGTGAGAAGTAGTAAGCATCGATAGCAGCCTTGAAGTCAGCAATAACCTGCTGGAAGAACTGTTCGGTAGTTACACCTTCTTCGAGTTCAAGTTCAACGCCCTCACCAGAATAGCCTTCAGCCACTTCGTAAGCTACCACGAACGCATCCAATCCAGGATAACCAAGTTCGATCATAGCATCTGCTTCTTCCAACAAATCTCTCAACTCATTCTGCAATGCAATCACATTCTTAGTACTTGCATACATGGCCTCGAGCTGAGCAAGTACAGCAAATACTTCTTCCTCTTCGTAAGCACCGGGTTCTGTATAATCCTCAGCGTCCATCAAGAAATCGCTCAATTCGCTATACGCACTCAAAGGAAGCTCATCAGCATGCTCTTCAAGCCATGTCTGAGCCTCGTTTACCTTTGCCAACAGCACAGCACCGGGGAAGTTACCATAGTAGCCAAGCTTGAATTCACGGAAAGCACACCAAGACGAACCGCCGTGGTTACTGTTACGGAGACCAATCTTAAGATTACCATCCTGCACCAATACGGTCAACTCATTCTCTGTGTAATAAAGGTTACCTGTAAGAGGATTAGTCAAGTTAAATGCCTCGTTTACAGCCACACGCATGTTCACATAGTCATTGAGTACCTGATCGTTGGTCACGCCCATCTCAGATGCAGTATGCTGATACATTGAGAGCAGGGGTACAGAAGACTCATTAGCATACAGCTCAGCTGTGATATTCTCAGTACCATCCTGATAAGCTGCACCGCTGTCATTACCGCCCGTGCGGTAGAAGGCTTGTACACGTACTACATACATACCCTTAGGAAGGTCTGTCAACTCCTGGTACATATCGAAGTTACAGTCATAGAACTCCATAACCTCGTACTCAAGACCAGGGACAGAACCAGACCAACCCTCGTTGCCCTTACGCATTGTGGGATTGGTAATCATGTGTGTCACATCAAATTCAGTGCTACCGTCAGCATTAAGCATCTGGAAGTTGTAGATATCCTCATTCAACTTAGCGATAGTAGCCTCTACCTCCTCTACTGAAGCGGTAGGATTGTTATACAGGCTCTCAACAGCAGCTACAATTGCCTCAAATTCTTCAACACCCTCAGTGAAGCCTCTACCCAGTTCAAACTCAGCAGCCTCGATAGCAACAAACAAGGCAGCGTAAGCGTCCTTGCTGGCATTAGCCTCTTCAATCTGAGCCTTGATAGTAGCAAGCAGTTCCTCACCAGCAGCATAAGTTGTTACATCAGCAACTGCATCAACGCTAGCCTGAAGTGCTGCAGCAATAGAAGTCTGGATGGTGCTTTCGAGCAACTCAGCGACTGTTGTCTCTGAGATCTTTACCAACTCATCAAGTACCCATGCCAACTTAGCTTCTTCTACAGTCTCACCAGTGTAGCGGGTCAGTGTAATGCCGTCCCAAGCCACCCAGTTAGCAGTAGTGTTTTGAGTGCGCAGAGCTACAGTGAGCTTACCATCGGTAACCACTGTTGACACCTGATGCCATGCAGGCACACCGTTGCCACTGGCACAAGAGGTAACATCCTCATTAGCACATAGCAGAACACCCTCAACAGGGTTCAAAGTAGTCAATTGCTGGTTGTTGGCAATAACATATGCGCCAAGCACATATACGCCATTCTCTACATCAATTGTCTGAGAGCACTTAAAGTCACTCAACTTGTAATAAGTAATGTCACCCTCTGTGAGAGTCTGACCGGTACCGGTTACATACGAACCGCACCATTTCTCAGCAAATGTACCCGAGAAGTTGGGATACGAAGCTGTTTGGGTTTGGAATTCACCTTCCCAACCCGTTACAGGAGTCTGCTCAGCAGAGGTCTGCTCATCAAAGCCAGCATTGACAAGCGAGCTTGTAACATCCTCTTGAGCCTTCACAAACAGAGTCATCATCAGACTCATCGCCAATAAAGTAATTTTCTTCATGGTTTGTGTAATTTTGTTGTTAATAAATAGTTAATAAAAAATGTTTTCATTCAATCCTTTATAGTTGGCATTTGGTTATTTCGGGAAATAACCAAACTATTCCCGGGAATAGTTATTTTGCATCGTCTACTAATCTCTACGTCCCAAATAGATCATTACATAATATACCAATGTAGCAAGCGAACTGAGGGCCGCTACTACATACGTATAGGCTGCCGAGCGCAAGGCACTCTCTGCATCGCGATGATTATACGAGTTGGTAATGCCAGCTCTGTCGAGCCATGCCAACGCACGCTGACTGGCGTTAATCTCCACAGGAAGCGTAATGAAACTAAATAAGGTACTCAGAGCAAACAATACGATACCTGCTAGCAAAACAGCGGGAAAACGCTGGACAACCATAATGCCGATGAGCAGTATCCAAGTCACCCAACGCGAAGAGAAGGATACGACTGGCACCAAAGCTGAGCGCATCTTGAGCGGGCCATAGGCTGTCGCGTGCTGCACGGCATGGCCACATTCGTGAGCAGCTACTGCAGCTGCAGCCACACTGCACGATGAGTACACTTCGCGGCTGAGGTTCACGGTATGATTGGCAGGATTGTAATGGTCGGTCAAGTGTCCTTCCACACAAGTTACCTGAACATCATATAGACCTTTGTCACGCAACATTTTTTCTGCCACGTCACGACCAGTCATACCATTGGCTAATGGTATTTGGGAGAATTTCTTGAACTTACGGTTCAAATTGGCCTGCACAATATAGCTGAGCAGGGAAATTCCGATAAAGATTATCCAGATTAGGTTCATAAGAAGACCCCCTCTACCCTTTGGGCATCTCCCCCTCTATGGGGAGAACCTTCGGGACGATAACGGAGGATTTTTATACTTTAGATGTCAATTACATTGTTAACAAAGCCCCTCTACCCATAGCTCCCCATAGAGGGGGAGCTGTCCGTAGGACTGAGGGAGTCTTTTCTTAATCGTTATAGCGTTCAATTGTCTGGTCGCGGTCGGGACCTACCGATACAATCTTGATGGGACATTCCAACTCCTGTTCGAGGAACGAGATATAGTTGTTGAACTCCTCGGGGAACTCCTCTTCAGAGGTCATCTTGGTCATATCGCACTGCCATCCAGGAAGTTCAGCATAGATGGGTTCAATCTCGCCTTCGATAGAGTATGGGAAGTTCTCAGTCTCTACACCATTGATGCGGTAGGCAACACAAGCCTTGATTGTTTCGAAGGTATCGAGCACATCGCTCTTCATCATAATAAGGTGAGTAACACCATTAATCATGATAGAGTATTTCAACGCAACGAGGTCAATCCAACCGCAACGACGCTTACGGCCTGTAACTGAACCAAACTCATGACCGAGAGTACAGAGCTTGTCGCCCACCTCATCAAAGAGCTCTGTGGGGAAAGGACCGCTACCTACACGTGTGCAGTATGCCTTCATGATACCATATACGTTACCTATCTTATTGGGGGCTACACCGAGACCTGAGCAAGCACCGGCACAGATGGTGTTTGAAGAGGTCACGAAGGGGTATGAGCCGAAGTCGATATCGAGCATTGTGCCCTGAGCACCCTCACAAAGTACACTCTTCTCGGCCTTGAGCAACGCATTAATCTCATGCTCGCTATCAACCAAGGGGAACTGGCGGAGGTACTCAATACCAGCAAGCCACTCTTTCTCAATCTCTGTAATATCGTATTCAAAGTTCATGCTCTTGAGGATTTCCTCATGACGAGCTTTAGCTTTACCATACACTTCGTCGAAGTTCTCGAGGATGTCGCCTACACGCAGTCCATTGCGGCTTATCTTGTCAGTATAGGTAGGACCGATACCCTTACCTGTAGTACCAACCTTTGCATCACCCTTGGCAGCCTCATAAGCAGCGTCAAGCGCACGATGGGTAGGCATGATAAGATGAGCCTTTTTAGAGATGTGGAGGCGCTCTTTAAGAGGATGTCCTGATGCCTCAAGGGCTTCAGCCTCAGCCTTAAACAATGCAGGATCGAGCACAACGCCATTACCTATAATGTTTACCTTATCACCTTGAAAGATACCCGATGGGATAGAACGAAGCACATATTTCTGGCCTTCAAACTCAAGAGTGTGACCAGCATTCGGGCCACCCTGAAAACGAGCCACAACATCATAACGCGGTGTCAACACGTCTACTACTTTTCCTTTTCCCTCATCGCCCCATTGGAGGCCTAACAATACATCTACTTTCATGATTATATTATTTGTTGTTGTTTTGTTCTCTCAGTTTTTTCTCTCTACGGCGTTTGGCTGCCATGCACTTTGAGCAGATTCCATACATGTACAACGATGTATGTGCAATGGCAAATCCTTTGCTATGGGTATTTTCAATCACTTGACGTAACTTCTCGTCGCGCACCTCTGCAACATTACCACATGCCATACAGATACGATGAAAATGAGTAGTCATATTATACGACTTCTCATATTGCGAACTGTTGTCAAACTTATGACGAATTACCAAATGAGCATCTGTAAGTAATTCCATGGTATTGTAGAGCGTAGCACGACTCACGTGGAACCGACTTTCAGTCATCACATCGAGCAACTCCTCCATAGTAAAATGACCATCAATGGAATATATAGCATCGAGAATAGCAAAACGCTCCTGCGTCTTGCGCAAACCTTTGCTCTGCAAATACTGCTCAAAGGTTCCACGAACGGTTTCTTTGATGCTATTGTCCATACCACACGTAAAGTAGCAAGCAAAGATAAATAAATTTATTGGGAAAATGCAATATACATCAATAATTTATTGCATTTTAATGAGAATTATCGCACCTCAACTGTTTTCACCCAACAGATGCTGCACCTCTATGCTTTGCGCTTCACCACATGAGGCATATCGTTCCAGAGCCGAGCGGGCAGCCTGTTTCACAATATAATCATTAGAGCACATAGCCGCTGTGGCTTGATCGATAAACTCATAACGACTACGATCATTCATCGTAGCGCCCATCATAGCAAACAAATGCGTCATCAGTCGGAAGCCCATATACACCTCCATACGATTCTCCGAAGCCATCCACTGAAAGGCCTTCTGCGAGGCATAGGGCAAGCGGCGGAAAAGAGCCATGCAGACATAGTCGGCTAGCTCGGTATTATGAATCTGCTCCATCCAAATGTCGGCAATCTCGGGATAGAAGCTTTCCACAGGCTGCAAGTATGCAGCAAGTATCTTACATTCGCGGATATCCTCCTTCCATAGGGCTTGCGCCAATTCGTGATTGGGCTCATAACCCGCTGCTATCTCACGCAGCCTCGGCAATTCTATGCCGAAGATAAGGCGATATTGCAGGCCCTTCTCTCGAAGGCTCTGAGATAGCACTCCGTTCATAAAGAGACGGAACTTTCCTTTTATTTCTCGAATGGTATCTTGCATAAGAGGGAAAAGGGAGACCCACCCATTGGGGCGGGTCTTTTTAATTAGTTTCTGTAAGGCAACGTAGCATAGTCTGTGCTGTAGCGCAACATCTGCTCGTCGTAGCTCTCGTCGTAAGAAATGGTGATATCGGTAATATTACCCTCAGCATCGGTTACGGCAGTATATACGGGGTTTATGAAGCCCTTGTAAGGAGCAAGGTTCAAAGCTTCATAGCGTGCGAGTATCTCCTTGTGGAGTTCTTGATCTACTTGAACGGCATAAGTTTCTACCAACTGACGACCAGCCTCGTAGTCACCCTCCGACTTGATGCGCTGTACCTCTGCTAGAAGTTCTCCGAAGAGGTCACGCAATTTCTCATAGTCGTTGATCTTTACGTAAGTCTTACCATCACGCTTGGCTAGTTCGATAACATTATCAGCTTTGCCGTGCTCATAAGCCCAGCGGGCAATGAGCTGACGATTGCGCATATGCGCTTCTTCGACGGTAGCACCCGGCTCGATGCGCACAAGCTGTGTCATTAGGCCATTCATCATCTGTCCGTAGTACTCAGCCTTGTATGCCTCGGCATTAGGGAGCAATCCCAACTCCACCATTTTGGGGTCGCCTAAATAATATAGACCAAAGAGGTCTGCACGAGTCTCCTCGATAGTAGAGCCATGAGCCTTCAATGCATCGGGGTCAACACCGGGAAGCAACTTACCGGAGCCATGACCCAAGCACTCATGAAGATCAGTATGGAGATCACCAGTAAGCGCATCATACTCCTCGATGAGGCGACGTTCCTCGTCACTATAAACAAACTCCTCGTTGAATCCGTTGCCCAATGCAGCCATATTGTAAGCTTCAGTGAGGTTACCGATGGTCACCGACTTTGATCCATGTACGCTACGAATCCAGTTCGAGTTGGGGAGGTTGATACCAATAGCTGTTGAGGGATACAGATCACCAGCGAGAATGGCAGCAGTGATTACCTTAGCAGTAACACCCTTTACCTTCTCCTTCTTAAAGCGACTGTCTACGGGCGAGTTATCTTCAAACCATTGCGCATTGCCGCTGATAGTTTCGGTGCGTTTGGTCGCCTCCAAGTCCTTGAAGTTTACGATAGATTCCCAAGAAGCCTTCATACCGAGGGGATCACCATAGCTCTCAGTGAAGCCGTTAACAAAGTCGATGCGTGAGTCAAGGTCACCAACCCATGCGATACAGTAGTCGTCAAAGTCCTCAAGGCTACCCGAACGATAGTACTTGATGAGTTTCTCGATGACACTCTTCTGCTCATCGTTCTCAGCTACGGTGAGCGCTTTCTCAAGCCAGTACACCACCTTTGAGAGCGCCTCACCATAGAGACCCTCTGTGTGCCATACTTTTTCAACCACCTTGCCATTCTCCTTCACAAGGCGGCTGTTCATACCATACATAACGGGAGTCTCGTCTTTGGGATCCTTCAGATTGTTATAGAAAGCCTCGGCCTCAGCCTGAGTCACTCCGTCGTAGTAGTAGCTTGCCGAGGTCAAAACAAGGTCCTCGCCATCGGCCTGGTTCACACGCTTAGCCATCACTGTGGGGTCAAAGATAGCAGGGAACACCTCAGCGCAGAGATCCTCTACGGTCTGTCCCTCAGCCAAGGGCAACTTGGCAGCATCTACCGCAAGCAAGGCCTGCTTGAAGAATTCGGGGGTGAAGCCCGGCGCAAACTTGTCAGCACTGTAGTGGTGGTGTATACCGTTAGAGAACCATACGCGCTTCACATAAGTTACGAAATTCTTCCAATCCTCCGTTGTCTTGTCACCTTGATAATCTGTATACACCGTCTCCAACATCTTGCGAATAACGAGGTTGTGACGTCCATTCTGGTCAAACAGGATGTCGCGTCCCTGCAGGGCAGCCTCTTGGAGATAAAACACAAGTTTCTTCTGGTCGAGGGTCAGTTCGTCAAACTCCTTCACTTCATAGCGCAACATCTGGATGTCTGCAAACGATTCGCTTACGTAGTCAAACTTTGCCTCTGCTTCGGCTTGCTTACCATTGTTGCAAGATACACATAGTGCTGTCGCCATAGCTAACATTGTCAATTGTTTCTTCATTAATCTATACTATTTAAATTGTTATATTCACAAATAGTTGTTTCAAAGAGCAAAATTCGTTAAAAATCCGCTATTGCACAAGTTTTTTAAAGCTTTTCTAACAAAGAACCAATACTTAACAAAAGATTAAAACGTGAGGAAATGCGCACTGACATTCATTAATATTAAATTAAAAAATGAAGATATACAAAAAAGTGAGGCGCAACTCACGTTGCGCCTCACTCGAAATATAGCTATAAATGAATTATTCTGCAGTTGCTTCCTCAGCGGCAGGTGCCTCGGTAGCAGGAGCTTCAACAGCCGGAGCAGCTGCTGCACTCTTCTTTGAACGACGAGTACGAGTAGCCTTCTTGGCAACCTTAGCCATATTCTCATTGTAATCAACGAGCTCGATGAATGCCATAGGAGCAGCATCGCTCATACGTGAACCAAGCTTGATGATACGTGTGTAACCACCGGGACGATCGCCAACCTTAACAGCAATCTCCTTGAAGAGTTCGGTTACAGCGTACTTATCTTGCAAGTAGCTGAATACTACACGACGAGAATTGGTAGTGTCGTTCTTTGACTTAGTGATCAGAGGCTCAACGTACTTCTTCAGTGCTTTGGCCTTTGCGAGAGTCGTAGTGATTCTTTTGTGCTTGATCAGAGAGCATGCCATGTTTGCGAGCATTGCACTTCTGTGGGATGCAGTACGACCCAGATGATTGAATTTCTTGTTATGTCTCATTTCAATTATTCTTTATCTAATTTGTATTTTGATATATCAGTTCCAAACGACAGATTCAGACTCTCGAGCAAATCATCAAGCTCAGTGAGCGATTTCTTACCGAAGTTGCGGAACTTGAGAAGGTCAGTCTTGTTGAACTGAACGAGCTGGCCAAGAGTATCCACCTCAGCAGCTTTCAAGCAGTTGAGTGCACGAACAGAGAGGTTCATGTCAGTCAACTTGGTCTTCAAGAGCTGGCGCATGTGAAGTACTTCCTCATCGAATTCCTCATTAGCGTCGAACTCTGTATTCTCGAGAGTAATCTTCTCATCAGAGAACAACATGAAGTGATGGATAAGGATCTTAGCAGCCTCCTTCAAGGCATCTTTCGGGTGTATGGAACCATCAGTAGAAATTTCAAGTACGAGCTTATCATAGTCAGTCTTCTGCTCTACGCGATACTGTTCTATCTGGTACTTGACATTACGGATAGGTGTATAGATAGAGTCTACGGGGATGGTATTTACATCTGTGCAGAACACACGATTCTCCTCAGAAGGAACATAACCACGGCCCTTATTTATAGACAACTCTATCTGCATTGTAGCGTTGGAATCTAAATGGCAAATAACCAATTCAGGATTTAACACTTCAAATCCACTCAGGCTCTTACCTATATCACCAGCCTTGAATTCTGTGGCGTTCTCAACGGTGATACAAACTTTCTCCGTTTCAACTTCTTCTACAATCTGTTTGAATCGAACTTGTTTCAGATTCAAGATGATGTTGGTAACATCTTCCTTTACGCCAGGAACCGTAGCAAACTCATGCTCAACACCGTCTATCTTGATAGTATTGATAGCAAAGCCTTCCAAAGATGAAAGAAGTATGCGACGGAGGGCATTACCAATAGTAATACCGAAACCAGGCTCAAGGGGACGGAACTCGAACTTACCAAACTTCGAGTCAGCCTCCAACATGATAACTTTATCAGGTTTTTGAAATGCTAATATCGCCATGAATAAATTATTAATTTTTAGAGTACAATTCTACAATCAGTTGCTCCTTGATGTTCTCGGGGATATCCTCACGAGCGGGGACATGGAGGAACTTACCAGCCTTGAGAGACTCATCCCATTCGATCCAAGGATACTTGCTGTGGTTGAAACCTGCCAAAGAGTTCTCAATCACCTCAAGTGACTTAGACTTTTCACGAACACCTACAACATCACCGGGCTTTACTGCGCAAGAGGGGATGTTTACCACCTTACCGTTAAGAACGATGTGCTTGTGAGATACGAGCTGACGAGCAGCAGCACGAGTGGGAGCAATACCCAAACGATATACTACGTTGTCAAGACGTGACTCGAGACCCTGAAGTAGGAGAACACCGGTAATACCATTCTTACGAGCAGCAGCATCGAAGAGGTTACGGAACTGACGCTCCAATACACCGTATGTATACTTAGCCTTCTGCTTCTCAGCCAACATAACACCATACTCAGAGCTCTTACGGCGCTTGTTGTTACCATGTTGACCAGGAGGGAAGTTTCTCTTAGCTAAAATTTTATCAGGCCCGAAGATGGGTTCACCAAATCGACGAGCAATCTTTGTTTTTGGTCCAGTATATCTTGCCATTTCTTTTAATCAATTTAGGATTCTCTACGTTAATTCAGCATTGCCTACAGCCGCGATTGCAGATAGGAAGAATACAATCCAAAAAGACAATGCGGAATAACTTTCGAGAATAGGTTATTTTATACTTTTCTTCTCTTAGGAGGACGACAACCGTTGTGGGGCAGCGGTGTAACGTCAACAATTTCGATAACCTCAATACCGGCTCCGTGTACCGAGCGGATAGCAGACTCACGTCCGTTACCAGGACCCTTCACATAGGCCTTTACTTTTCTCAAGCCAAGGTCATAAGCAACCTTAGCGCAATCTTCTGCAGCCATTTGAGCTGCATAGGGTGTGTTCTTCTTAGAACCACGGAATCCCATCTTACCTGCCGAAGACCAAGAGATAACCTCGCCCTCACTGTTAGCAAGCGAAACAATAATGTTGTTGAATGATGAATGAACATGAAGCTGTCCAATTGCATCAACCTTCACATTTCTTTTCTTTGTTACGACTGATTTTTTTGCCATAGTTTATATTTCAACTTTTAATTCTTACTTTGTGGCTTTCTTCTTATTAGCAACAGTTTTCTTGCGACCCTTACGTGT
>JAFOYZ010000223.1 GCA_017424485.1 Bacteroidaceae bacterium | reverse complement strand
TGTAATTCCGCATCGGACGGAGAAACATTATGGAGAAGAATAAATTCTCACAAAACATATATTTCCGGCTCTTTTCGGCCTTCTTCAAACTGGGCCTGTTCACCTTCGGCGGCGGGATGGCCATGGTGCCTCTGCTGCAGGACAAGATGTGCAAGGAGTACGGATGGATGACGGAAGATGAAGTGGTGGACTGTCTGGCGGTGAGCCAGGGTCTGCCCGGTGTCATCGCCATCAACATGGCCACCTACACCGGCTATTTCATGAAGGGACTTAAGGGGGCACTTGCAGCGACTCTGGGAATGGTACTTCCGTCGTTTATAATCATCATTCTGGTGGTATGTGTACTTGAGGGATTCAATGAGAACCCTTACGTGCAGGGTGCTCTGACCGGAATCAATGCGGCATCAGCCGGACTGATTCTCTGGGCAGCCATCAAGCTGGGAAAGCAGGTGCTGAAATCTGCCTTTGCGTGGATAACACAGGTTGGAACGGTACCGGCAAGCGTATCTCTATCAAGGATACACGTGGTATCATCGACGCTATCCTCGACGGTTCTATCGACAAGGCTCCCACAAAGGTTATTCCTTTCTTCGACTTCGTAGTGCCCACAGAGCTTCCTGGTGTTGACACCAACATCCTCGATCCTCGCGACACTTACGCTGACGCTGCTCAGTGGGAAGAGAAGGCAAAAGACCTCGCTGGCCGCTTCATCAAGAACTTCGCTAAGTTCACTGGTAATGAGGCTGGTAAGGCTCTCGTAGCTGCTGGTCCCCAGCTCTAATTTGAGTGGACGCAGCAACGAGCCCCTGTTCGTAGCTGCAGGTCCCCAGCTCTAATTGAATCTTTTAGATAATATTAGATAAGCGATACGGCTCACCTTCGGGTGGGCCGTATTTCTAGTAATAAATCCGGGGAATCCGTGGTTGGAAATAATCGTGCAAATAAATCTGTGTTGTCCGCCCTATCAGCATAGAAGATTTGGGAGAGATAAAAAAGGCAAGCACTCGTGTGAGGCTTGCCTTATATCAATAAAGGACCTTCACTACAGACTTTGCATGTCGTTGAGACGCTTGTAGTAGCCACCCTTGGCCAATAGCTCTTCGTGTGTGCCACGCTCTACAATCTCGCCTTCGAGCATCACGCATATTTCGTCGGCATGGCGTATGGTACTCAAGCGGTGGGCAATGGCGATGGTGGTGCGCGACTTCATCAGACGCTCCAAGGCCTCCTGCACCAGGCGCTCGCTCTCGGTGTCGAGGGCCGAGGTGGCTTCGTCGAGGATGAGGATGGGCGGGTTCTTCAGGATGGCGCGGGCAATGCTGAGGCGTTGGCGCTGACCTCCCGAGAGGCGGCAACCACGGTCACCGATGATGGTGTCGTAGCCCTGCTCACTCTCCATGATGAAGTCGTGTGCATTGGCAATCTTGGCCGCCTCGATGACCTGCTCCATGGTGGCCCCCTCGACACCGAAACTGATGTTGTTGAAGATGGTGTCGTTGAAGAGGATGGCCTCTTGGTTTACGTTGCCGATGAGCGAACGAAGGTCGTGAATGGAGATGTCGCGGATGTCGGTGCCATCAATGCAGATGCTTCCTCCTGTGACATCGTGGAAGCGGGGCACGAGGTCGACGAGGGTAGATTTTCCCGAACCGGATTGTCCTACGAGGGCAATGGTCTTTCCCTTCTCGAGGGTGAGGTTGATGCCGCGCAGCACGGGAGCACCTGGGGTGTAGTGGAAGTCCACATTCTTGAACTTGATGCCTTGCTCGAACGAAGCAAGCGGGGCAGGTGCAGCAGGCTCCTTGATGGGGTTCTCGGCACTGAGAATCTTATCTACACGCTCCCAGCAACCCATACCGATGGGGATGTTGTAGAAGGCTTTGGAGAGGTCCTTGATGGGGTTGAGGATGTTGTAGAGCATCACAAGATAGTAGATGAAGGTGGCTCCCTCCATGCCCGACATGCCATCGAGGATGATGTAGCCTCCAGCCCACATCACGATGACGATGATGCAGGTGCCCATAAACTCACTGGCGGGGTGGGCGGCCGATTGACGTATGGTCATGCGCATCACGGCATTGCGGTAGGTGTTGTTGATATGGGCAAAGCGCTCTTTCATCTTGCCCTCGGCAAGGAAAGCCTTGATGATGCGGAGGCCGCCCAAGGTCTCGTCAAGTTGGGCGAGTAGGGTGCCCCAGTAGTTTTGTGCCTCCTTCGATTTGCGCTTCAGCTTGCGGCTGATGGCTCCCATGGCCCATGCCAAGGCGGGCATGGCAATGAAAACGAAGAGGGTGAGCTCCCAGCTGAGGAAGAAGAGGGTGAAGAGGGTCACGACGATGGCGATGGGGTTCTTGATAAGCATCTCCAGCGAGTTGGAGAGCGAGGTCTCGAGTCCGCTCACGTCGCTACTCATACGCGAGATGATGTCGCCCTTCCGCTCTTCGGAGAAGAAGCTCAGGGGGAGTCCCATCACCTTATTATATACTTGTATGCGTATGTCGCGCACCACGCCCGTGCGCAAGGGTATCAGTGTAGCTGCTGATCCAAAGTAGCAGGCGGTCTTCAAGAAGGTCATCACGATCAAAATCACTCCCGAGGCCATGAGCACCCATAGTGCACCACGCGTCTCGATGAAGGTGTTCATGTAATAGTAGAAGTTATTCTTGATGACATCGGCTATGTTGCCATCGGCAAAGGTCATATACTCATATTGCGTGTCGCTCACCTGGAAAAGTATCTGCAGGATGGGGATGAGCAGGGCAAAGGAGAATACGTTGAGTATCTGTGCCAGCAGGTTGAGTGCGAGGTTGCCGAACAGGAACTTCCTATAGGGTGGTATGAACCGGCGGATGAGTGAGATGAATTGTTTGATCATAGATTCTTTTTTTATAGGTCAACGGTCAACAGACAACAGTCAACAGTTGCCTCCGGAAGTTTGATTCTTTATAATTGGAGTTTCCGCGATGTCTGCAGCTCCCTCCCTAGAGGGAGGGGGGGTGGGTCTCCCTTTTCCACTTCCACCGCTTATGTGTCCAGAGCCACATGTGGGGCTGTGCCTTGATGTCCTGCTCGAGCATACGCATATACTGCTTGCTGTAGCTGAACTCTTCGCCTTCGATGGGCTCGATGGGATGGAGTGTTATCTCATAGTAGCCACGGCGCACACAGCGCATGCTGCCGTAGATGAAGTGGGCACCCAGCTTTACGCCCATGACTTCGCCACCGGTGATGATGGCCGTATCCTGGTTGAGAAACTCCATCCACTCCGGCTCGGGACGTCGCTGAGGACGCTGGTCGGCGATGAGTCCGAGCAAAGGTTGCTTGCCTTCGCGTATCATAGTGAGGATGGCACGCAGCGTCTGCTTCTGCGGTATGCCCACTGAGTTGAAGCGGCTACGCATACGATACATCAATTTGTCCATCGCCTTGTTGCTGAGCGGGTGGTATATCTGGCAGGCGGCAAGTTCGGGGTGTGTCCACATGGTGATGGAGATCACATACTCCCAGTTGCATTGATGTCCCAGATAGACAAAGAAAGGTTTGCCGTCGCTACGCAGCTGCTCTATAAGCTCGGGGTTGGTGAAGCGCAGACGGCGACTCATCTCCTCGTCGGAGATGTGCATCAGCTTCACCGTCTCCAATACGTAGTCACAGAAGTGGCGGTAAAACCTCTTCTCAATCTCGCGTATCTCCTTTTCGGACTTCTCGGGAAAGGAGCTCTCGAGATTCTTGCGCACCACCTCACGTCTGTACCCTACGATGTAGTATACGAGCGGGTAGATGAGGTCGCTCAGTACATAGAGTACCCGCAAAGGCCATATGGCTATGGCCTTGAGTGTGAACGTGAGCAGGGCAAGTTGAAGTTTTTCCCTCATGTCTTTTTGTAATTCTGATATGTGAACTGTGAATTCTGAATTAGGAGTTGTTGTCGGACGTAACTTTTCTTTATTCAATATACAATTGTATTATTGTACAATTTCCGCGCTGTCAGCAGTTCCCTCCCTAGAGGGAGGGTTAGGGTGGGTCTCCTCTTCATTATACCACGATGCATACATCTTGTAGTTGTGGGCAATCTTCTGGTTGATCTCTTTTCCCTGTTCGGGCGATACCATCTTGATGAACTTGGCAGGTACGCCACCCCAGAGTTCGTAGGGTCCTACCTTGGTGCGGGCTGTCACCACACTGCCAGCGGCGATGATGGCTCCTTCGCCTATCTCGGCATCGTCGAGCAGTACGCTTCCCATGCCGATGAGGGCATAGTCGTGCACCTTTGCACCATGGATGGTGACGTTGTGACCTACCGAGACGTGATTGCCTATCTCTATCGTCGATTTCTGATAGAGTGTGTGGAGAACCGAACCATCCTGTATGTTTACACAATCTCCTATCTTGATGCTGTTGACGTCGCCGCGCAGTACGGTGCCAAACCATATGCTGCAGTCGCGGCCCATCACCACATCGCCTATGATGGTGGCATTGTCGGCCAGGTAGCAGTTGTCGCCTATCTCGGGCGTAAATCCTCGAACTGATTTGATGAGTGCCATGTTATTATATATATGTATATGTAGTTACAAAAGTACGGATTTTTGGTAAAACGGCAAATTATGGTTATATATATTTGCATTTTCATTTCCCTTGTCTTACTTTTGTAATGATAAAAAGAGACAAGGATGAAGAAGATTTGTGCAATCACGATGGTTCGCAACGATGAGTTCTATCTGCGCAAGTGGGTGGAATACTATGGTGCACAGCTCGGTCGTGAAAACCTGCGTGTCTTTTTCGACGGTGAGGACCAAGTAGTGCCGGACTTTTGTGAAGGGGTGGAGACGCTGTTGCGTCCACGTGCGGCTGGCAATGTGGCACAGTCTGATAAAGGGCGTATCGAGTTCCTTTCTTCACGCGCCGCTCTATTGTTCGAGCAAGGATACGATTTGGTTATTGGCACAGATGTAGATGAATTTCTGATAGTAGATCCCTTACTGAATCAAACGCTCTCAGCATACTTGTCCGAACGGAAGATAAAGTTCTGCTTGTCGGCTTTGGGTATAGACGTTGGACAGCATCTAAACTTGGAAAAGCCTATTGATTCATCCCGTCCATTGCTCTCACAGCGCAGTTACGCCTATCTTTCTTCGCGCTATACCAAGGCCTCTGTGATTGCCCAACCCGTACGGTGGGGCTCGGGATTCCATAGAGTGAAGAGATATGATTATCATATAGCCAAGGATTTGTATCTGTTTCATCTTGGAGGGTTTGATTATGAGATGATGAAGAAGCAACTGGGCAATTCCGACTTGTTAAATGCTGGGTGGGCAAAGCATCTTCATCGACGAGCCAAGACAACACGAATAGTCACAGAGAAAAGGTCGCGGGATTGGGATACGGTAATACCTCGTATGCGTTTTGTGCAGCAATGGTTTCGCCAAATATTTGCATGGAACAAACCATGGAATCCAATAACGAAGGTGGTGGTGCGTATCCCCGACCGATTCAAGAATATATTATAATAGTATACGTATGACCGATGTGGTAATAGCTTGGGTAGACGGTGACGACCCTGCCCACAAACGTAAGAAAGCAAGTTACTTGACTCCAAACAAGGAACTCCATTTTGAGGATGTGGCAGGAGAGTCGAGATATAAATCCACTGGCGAGATTTACTATTGTATAGCATCGGTGCTACGCTATGCTCCTTGGGTGCGCAAGATATACATCGTAACCGACAACCAAGATCCCCATGTAGATGAGTTCGTAGCTCGCAACTTTCCCGACAACACGATACCTATCGAGTTGGTTGACCACACCGTGCTCTTTCGCGGCTACGAACAGTATCTGCCTACCTTCAATTCGCTGGCCATCTCTACCATGCTGTGGCGCATACCGGGTCTGAGCGACAGTTTCCTTTACTTCAATGACGATGTGTTCTTGACTGCACCTGCCGAGGAGGAGATGTGGTTCGAAGGTGACAAGACCTATATCTATGCCGAGCGTTATCCCGCTCTGTGGGCCCGTCTGCTCCGCTGGGGCAAGCACCTTGGTAAGAAGCACAAGGTATTCGGGCACAAAGATCCCATGCTCAACTCGGCCGACATCTTGAAATCCAATCATTTCTATCTCTTTCCTCATGCCCCGGTGCCTATGCACCGCACTTGGTATGAGCGGTTCTATGCCGAGCATCCCGACCTGCTCGACCGCAACATACGTCACCGCTTCCGTGAACCATCGCAGTTTAGCGCCCCCACGCTATTCTATGTGAGTGCTCATCGGACTGGTCAGCTTGAGGTGCGTTCACCGAAGGGTACAACATGCTTCTTCAAACCCTCGATGGAGAAGAGAGAAAGCTATATGGAGCGCAAGATTGCCGAGGCCGAGGCCAACAAGGACCTCAAGTTTGGTTGCATCAACTCGCTGGGCGAGACCACCGAGGAGGCACAGCAAATATTCAAGGAGTGGATAACGAAGAAGCTGGATGTGACACTCTGAATGTCCAGAACGGGGTGCGCAAGTTACACGAATTTCCGCCAGATCCTTAGGTAGAGCAATATCGCATGTTGCTTGAGTGCCAAGGCTGTGCCTTGGGGTATTAGTGAGGTGCAGTAGCTGAGGCGCTTCAGCTCCTCCTTCTCATCCTGTGTGCGGGCACGTTTAGCCATATGCCCTAAGGTGCGCACCAACGCATTGGCTGATTTGTATGCCACTGTCGCCTTTTCATGTTTGGTTTCATATAGACCGCTATCGTTGATGAAGCTAAGTCTTCGGCAGTCTGCTCCCGCATAGTCTCTATACTTAACAAAGTCCTTCGTCAGGTTGATGCTCCCTTGTCGCTGATAGTAAGCATAGTAGGCCTTGTTAATAATGCCCACGCGGCGTGCTGCGGCCATAAACAGATAGGTCGATGCGCGGTCCTCGTAATACATGTGTGTGGGAAACTTTAGTGTTTCAAACAGGCTTCTCCTATACAGCATGGTACACACCACGCGCGAAATCTTCTCGCGCAGGTTGAGGGTGGCGGCCTCCTTAGCGCTCACAATGCTCACCTTGCCGTCCTGCGGATAGGGGTAGCGGTTGGACTTGGTGTCGTAGGTACAGCAGAAGTTGCAGTCTACGAGTCCTAAATCGTGCTCCTTGGCCAACGCGTACATATGCTCATACATCTCGGGGAGTATGGTGTCGTCGCTGTCGACAAATCCCACATATTCCCCCGATGCCTTGCCTACCCCCGCATTACGTGCAGTAGAGAGGTCGGCTTCATCGATGTGTAGCACCCTAATGCGCTTGTCTGTCAGCGCCAATTGGTAACAAAGCTCTAGCGAGTTGTCTGTAGAGGCATTCTCCACAAGGATAATCTCCGTGTCTGTCAGCGTTTGCGCAGTTACAGATGCCACACACTTCTCTAGATACCTAGCGGTGTTATGTACGGGGATGATGATGCTTACTTTAGGCATATGTGCTGATAGAGATATGATTAGCCTTTCTTGCCGAATATCATTAGCCATCCTTTTCGCTCTTTAAGGGAGTAGTAACGGATGTTCTTGGCCTCCTCCTTGTAGTTGAAGTTTGGGTTCGGAGTCATGAATGTGGGGCCATAGTGCCATGTCAGGTGCTCCTTGCAGTCTATAGGCACACCTATCGTACATCCTTTATACGTTACCATAGCTAGTCCATTGTCGGGGATGCTTACCCGCTTTACCATGCAGGGACGTCGGTTGAGCAAGCTGCTCAGCAGGCTCTTCTTGGCTCTGGTGTATGATGTGCAGTGTAGCCCTTCGCTGTCGCGGCTAAAGTAAAATACGTCAAGCGTAGTGTGCAGATAGCGATAGCACTCCTCCAGTCCGCCGCCATTATCGGTATATCGGCGTATAAGCTTAAATCCTCTCGCCTCCAAAGTTCTTCTCACCTTTGCGGCATCGGTCAGGTAGGCGCCAAAGTCGAGGTCGTCGTCATGTGCTATGAAGTCATGCTCGCGGTAATATCCTAGCAACGTGCCAAACTCTAGCCAGTAGTCTATACCTTCGGCATTGAGCGCTTCGGTGAAGCGCTGCAGCAACTCTACGGCCTCGGTGCGGAAATACTGCAAACGTTGTGCCCTTGCCTGCTCTCGCTTGATGTCTCTTTTGTCTGTAGCCATATAAATGACAAAAACAGGGTAAATTTCGTTTTAGTTCAATAAATCGCGCGAGCTACCTGCTTGACGCTGTCGGTAGCGGCCATAGCGTAGAAGTGTATGCTGGGTACGCCGTGGGCGATGAGTTCGCGACACTGGGCGGTGCACCACTCGATGCCTACCTGGCGCACTTCCTCGTCGCTCTTGCAGCGGAGTACCTCGGTAGCTAAGGCCTGCGGGATGTCTACCTTGAAGGTCTTGGGTATGATGCTCAGTTGGCGGGCCGTCTTCAAAGGTTTGATGCCGGGAATGATGGGGATGGTGATACCCTCGGCACGGGCACGCTCTACGAAGCGGAAGTACTTGTCGTTATCGTAGAAGAGCTGGGTAACGGCATACTGGGCACCGGCCTCGACTTTCTGACGTAGCCAATGGAGATCCATGTCGATATTGGGCGACTCCTCGTGCTTCTCGGGGTAACAGGCTACGCCGTAGGTGAAGGGCTGTCCGGGCTCCTTGATGGGCGAACCATCGATGAAGTAGCCCTCGTTGAAACGGTTGACCTGGGCCTGCAACTCTATGGCATGGCTATAGCCGCTGGCTGTAGGGGTGAACACGCTTTCGTGCTTGGCCTTGTCGCCTCGCAGAAGCAGCAGGTCGGTGATACCCAGGAACTGGAGGTCGAGCAGTACGTACTCGGTCTCTTCACGGGTGAAACCGCTACAAAGGATATGGGGTACAACGGGGATGTCGTACCTATTCTTGATAGCTGCAGCCACGGCTACGGTACCGGGGCGGCGACGCAAGGATACCTTGTGAAAGACGCCCTCGGGGGACTCTTGGTATACGTACTCGCTGCGGTGGGTGGTGATGTTGATGTATCGCGGGGCAAACTCGCGCAGCTCGTCGATGGTGCGAAACAGACTGTTGATGCCTGTGCCCTTGAGTGGGGGCAGCACCTCGAAGGAGAATGCAGTGCCGGAGCCTGCGGTGATGGAGTCAATGACGGACATGGGTTTATGGTTTAGAGTCAACAGACAACGGATAACAGACAATAGTCATTGCTGCTCCGCAGCGGTTGAGAGTTTATGGTTTAGAGTCAACAGACAACGGACAACAGACAATAGTCATTGCTGCTCCGCAGCGGTTGAGAGTTTATGGATGATGGTTCTCTTTATCCTCAACCATAATCTCTTGACCCTATTTATTGTCGCAAAGGTAGCGATTTTTCTCTTATCGGCGGCATAAAATGAGGTAAATGTATGGTTGAGTGGGTAAAAAGCTGTATCTTTGTGCCGAATATGCGATGTGTACGCATGTGCAGATTAAAAAGAATAATAACATCCATGACAAACGTATGAAGAAAAAGATCTACCTATTTGTTTTGTTGGCCCTTGGCGTATGTGGCTTGCGTGCCCAATACGTGGCTCCGTCAGAGGGCGTGTTTCGTATTATCAATGTAGAGTACGGGTCGGCATTGGCCGAGAACCATGTAGACAACAATATCTACAGTACTCAGCCTGGTGGTAATACTGACTTTAACCAGCTATGGATACTCAAGATGGAGGGCGCAAACTACACTATCCAGAATGCATATACTTGTCGATATATCCAGACTGGCAATAATGTGAATGAGCAACCCTACTGGACAGGCAAAGCGGCTAAAGCCTTCAATATTGTGGCCAATCCCAGCAAGGGAGCAGATGCCTATAATATCTGGGACCCCACATTGGGAAGCACGGGTCTGCATGCCAAGGGCATGGGCGAGAGAGTAGTGCGCTGGGGCAGAGAAAATGATAAGGCTGCTTCGGAATGGAAGTTTGTAAGTGTAGAGGTGTCTGAAGATGCACTGAAGGAGGCACAAGCCCAGTATGCTGAGTATGAGGCTAGGGTGACGGCGTTCGAGGCTGAGTATGCCAAGCAGTTGGCTGGCAAGACGGAACTGGAGAATGCACTCTCAGTATATTTTGCGGATGCCGCATGCACTGTGCTCAAACCTGAATATGCCGCCATGGAGGATGAACTCTTGCGCGACGAACTGGCTATTCATGATATGCCCGCTGCCCTCATAGAGATGGCCATCAAGGTGAAAAACAATAGCTGGGGCGAACCTAACGAGAAGGCCGGCAAGCGAGCCTGGGAGGCTGACTATGCCAAGAAGTTCCGCGTGCAGCTCATAGAACCCTACAGCATAGCCGGTGAGATTACCAGCTGGTTTGGCTACAACGCGCATACTAATATGGACAACCCAACGGGACTCTATGCTAACAATTTCCAGATAGCCTATATCATGGTTGAGGGCCAGATCAAGGAGGGGGCCGAACTATGGGCTACATGGCTCAACGGACACACCAAGATGCCTAACTACAATAACGGATACGGCAATGGTGTGCGCTTGCAGGAGGGCCTCAATATCGTGCCTTTCAGAGCCGACGGCAGCGCTATATATATCAACTATCTGGTACACACATACGATGCTGCTAATCACAGATTCCCCCATAAGCTGAGCGAGTACGACGACCTGAAGGTGCACATCGAGGGCGGATACATCAACGGCTACTACAATGCACATGGCGATGCTCTCTACACAGCCGACACCGATGCCGACTGGGTGTACTATGAGGAGCGTGCCAACTTGGAGAATATCACCATACTGGGCCGCCACCAGGTGTTGCAGTTTAACCTACACGATGTCACAGAGGGTGGTGTCACCGACCGTGGATTGGCTAAGCTCTTCCCCGACGAGTTGCCCTCAAGCCTGCCTGCCAACCAACGTATCAACGCTATCGTGGAGGCGTGGGATCGTATCATGCTGTCAGAACTGATGACACTCGGTGTGGCTAGCAAGGAGATGGTAGACTCCATGAATCTGCTCTATCCCCGATGGGACGGCAAGTGGGAAAACAAGGCCGAGATCTATAACTATGAGGGGTATGCAGAGTTTTGTGACGGACGCGACTACAGCGAGTACTACAACCATCACGGTTTGGCCTTCGGCGTAGGAGGCAACTCATACATGTATGGCTCATGGGACCACTGCGGATATCATCGTAATACAACACCTAGCATTCTTACACAGATTGCTACTGAGGCAGGACCTACCTGGGGACCTGCTCACGAGATTGGTCACCAGCATCAGGGACTCTTCACCGTGAACGGACTTACCGAGGTGACCAACAACCTCTTCTCAAACATTGCTGTGTGGTATATGGGTATGGGTACATCGCGTATCAATGCCACTGAAGGTAATCTGGCTCATGTGTATGACAACTTCAAGGCTGGTGGCGACTTCTTCGGAAACAATATCTGGGCACTTACACATATGTATTACCGTTTGTGGCTCTACTACCATCGTGCAGGCAACAATACACAGTTCTATCCTCGCTTGTTCGAACTCTTGCGTGAGACCCGCCTGAGTGGTGGATACTATCAGCAAGGTAAGACCTCTATCTTGCGATTCTATCAGCACTGCTGCGATGCGGCTCAGGAAGACCTCACGGAGTTTTTCCGTGCACACGGTTTCTTCTGCGTGATGAGCAATCGTCTCGTAGGCGACTACTCTAACTCTGAGTATACCCAGTCGCAAGCCGATATCGATGCCGCTATAGCTTCGGTAAAGGCCAAGGGATACCCCGTGAACGACAGACCCCTGTTTATCAACGACTGTACGCCTGAAGCAACATACTGTCACGACGGAAAGACACAGCGCTCATACTGGGATGGCGAGTCGCGCAACGGACTTAATGCAGAGGTGGGCTCATACCTTACCTTCGTGACTGCCGACACAGCCATAGGAGGCAAGTATCTATACGAACTGGCCGACCTCAAGGTGAAGGTATCGGGCGGTACCGGTGCTGTGGGCTTTGCCATCTACAACAAGAAGGGAGAGATAATGGCATTCTCAAGTAACCACTCATTTGCGGTGACTGAGGAGGTGATGAACTTAGTGCGTCAGGGTGAGGCCACTATCGTGGCTGTAGCTGCTCATGGCGATGCGGTAGAGGTGCTCGACAAGACACAGCATGGCAATGAGGAAGAACAATACAAGGCGCTGAAGACGGCACTGGCTGATGCCAACGATATACTCAAGCTGGCCGATGACAAAGGTGTCAACGTGGGTTACTTCAAAGCTGACTATCTCATCGGACTGGAGGCTCTCGTGGCCGAGGCAAAGGCTGCTTATGATAACAAGGATACCTCGGTATGTGGTTATGGCGAATGGGCTACTAAGCTTATGCAGGCCATATTGGTGCTGACTGAGAACGAAGAGGCCAAGGTGCCTATCTATGAGGACGACTACTATGCATTAGGAAGCGTGCGCCATAAGAATACGTCGTTGGAGTATTCGACTGCCGGACTCAAGACGACATTTGCCAGCCCGGTAGACAATACCAAGAAGCAGTGGATATTTGTGGCTACAGGAACGGATAAACAGTATTATGTGCAGAATGTGCAGACGGGTCTTTACATATCTGCTGCAACGGAGAATGTGCGTGTGAAGGCCGAAGCCAAAGATGTGAAGGAGGCCATCGCATTTAACCTCATCGAGGCCGAACCCTCTAAGTTCTTGTTGCAGAGTACGAAGAATACCGCACTGTATCTCTCATGTGACAATAGTAAGAATATGGTTGCGGTAAGTGCCCGCTCTGCCAATGAGCATTGGACTATCAGCAGTGTGGTTGATAATCACAGTGCTGCGATAAAGGCTAAGCTCGAAGCACTGTTGGGTATGGTGGCTGTGACCATAGATGAACTGGTGGCTGAGGCAGAGCCTGCGCTGAAGTTCCATGACGATGTCACCATCCTTGATGAGAATCTGCCCACTTATGTGGTTGCCCTGCTGAGTGCCTATGACGCTGCCTCTAAGGCTATAACCGAGGGCTATGCCTATATGCAGGACCTCTATGCTGCCCTTGACGCTGCTCACCGCACAGTGAAGGCGGCTTATAAGAAGGCATTGACATTGCCCGAAGCTACTACGGGCGATGAGGCGATATGCTACTATCTGCAGTGTCTCGACACAGAGGCTTATGTATATCATTTCGAAGGAACAGGACGATACAATGGAGCTCTGCGTACAAGTGCTCTTGACCAGACTACCGACCATAACTATTGGTTCTATCTGCGTCCGGCCGATGCTGAGGGACAGTATTACATCTATAATCTCTATACAGGCAAGGCTGTGGGTACCAACGGACGATATGTCTATGCTAATGGTACGACAGAGCCCACGGCATATACGCTGACGGTATCGACTGAGGCATATGGCTATACCATCACAACGGCTGATGGTGCTTGGAATGTGCAGAGCGGTGCTGATGGCTATGTGCAGTTTACCAAGACTCCCGCACAATGGATGCTTGTACCCATTGGCCGCTTCGATGTGACTGGCATCGAGACCATAGAGAAACCTGCAGTGACTTCGGGCGTATATTACGACCTGCTGGGACGTAAGGTGGAGAACCCGATCTCGGGAATCTATATTCGTGATGGACGTAAGGTAATCCTGAGATGACCTGAAGATGAGTCACGAATGATATGGAGTAAGGGGCGATTATGATCGCCCCTTTTTGTTGCCAATCGCTGATATTGATAGACTATATGGCCCGGATGGTCTTCATGCTTGTAGCAAGAAATATTTTTCATGCTTTATGGTGGCGATTGTAGGGAATTGTGTAACTTTGAAGTCTCAAATGATAGATATGAACCATAACATAGCTCTATCCTATTGAGAAGTGCTACTAAAGTATAAATAAAAATCATAGAGAAGACGATGAATGTTCCTTACCACATACCTGTGATGCTGCATGAGACGGTAGATGGATTGGATATTGCTCCCGGTGGCATATATGCCGATATGACCTTTGGCGGTGGCGGGCACTCGCGCGAAATACTGCGTAGGATGGACAGTACCGGACATCTGTATAGCTTTGATCAGGATGCCGATGCCGAACGGAATATTGTAGATGACGGGCGTTTTACATTTGTGCGAAGCAACTTCCGTTATCTGCACAACTGGATGCGCTATCATGGCGTAGAGCAGCTCGATGGCGTATTGGCCGACCTGGGCGTGTCGAGCCATCAGTTTGACGAGGGTGAACTGGGATTCTCTTTCCGCTTCGATGCCAAACTGGATATGCGCATGAATCGACGGGAAGGGCGTACTGCGGCCGATATCATCAATACCTATGACGAGGAGCGTCTGGCCGAGATATTCTACCTCTATGGAGAGTTGCTCAATAGTCGCAAGTTGGCATCGGTCATCGTGAAGGCTCGTGCACAGGCTCCTATCGAGACTACCGGACAGCTATACGAAATGGTGAAGCGCCTCTTCGGACGTGATAGGGAGAAGAAAGAGATGGCTAAGCTGTTTCAAGCATTACGTATCGAGGTGAATGAGGAGATGGAGGCCCTGAAAGAGATGCTGCAGTCGGCTACCGAACTCCTGCGACCCGGAGGGCGCCTAGTGGTGCTCACTTATCACTCGCTCGAAGACCGCTTGGTGAAGAACCTTATGAAGACAGGTAATGTGGAGGGTAAGGTAGAGCAGGATATCTATGGCACCAAGCCGTCGCCTTATCGTATGGTAGGCAAGGTGGCAGTAGCAAGCAGAGAAGAACAGGAGATAAACCCTCGTTCGCGAAGTGCAAAGCTGAGGATTGGTGAGAAAAGGAAATAAGATAACTCTGAGGACGAACGAATAGTTTTACAGAGTAAATGGAAACTGTTAAGTCGGACATGAAGATGATGGCTACCGAACAAAATAAGAAGAAGAGGTCGCTCAAGCAGTGGCTAGCAGGCGACATGTTGCTAAGTCCCTTCCTGCAGCGTCAGTTAGGGCTGTTCTTGTTGATAGCAGCACTGATTATCGTATATGTGAGCAATCGTTATGCTTTCCAGCAAGAGTTGGTTGAGATAGAGAAGCTACGCACGGAACTTCTAGATGTGAAGAATGAAGCCTTGGCGCGCTCAAGCGAACTGATGGAGAAGAGCCGTGGGTCAAATATCCAGAAGTTTATAGTGAACAGAGGAAGCGAATTGAAGGCCTCTACCGATGCTCCGGTAGTAATAAAGAAATGATAATGAATGTGCTTAAGGGAGTTGTAAGAAGTTATAGGGAGTTAGCCGCTACGCTCCTCGCTATTGGCATTTAACTCCTTTTCTTCTAAAAACGTTCTCCAGTTACCTACAATATAAACGAAATAGATATGCAGAAATCCAAAGATAATAGAATAATCTCACGTTACTTTACCATTATCATCTTTATGGCTATTGTGGGTATAGCCATACTGATCAAAGCCTTTTCGGTGATGGTATTCGAACGCAACTATTGGCGTGAAGTGGGCAACTACGGCGCTAAGGACAGTGTGGCTATAGCTCCTAAGCGCGGAAATATACTCAGTGATGATGGACAGTTGATGGCTACCAGTGCACCGCAGTATACGTTGTTTATGGACTTCTGGGTGACCGACTCTGATGAAGGGCGCAGACAGAAGGCGCAGCATAGGCGCGATACGCTCATAAAGAACAACTTGACTGTGATATGCGAGGGCTTGCACCGAGTGCTTCCCGATAAGAGTGTAGAGGAGTTTAAGCGCACCTTCCGCGAGGGAATGGCTGCCAAGGATGCACGCTCGAAGGGCTACAGACATTGGCCTATATATGGGCATAAGCGCATATCGTATGCACAGTATAAGGAGATTACGGAACTGCCGGTGCTGGGCGAATATATGAACTCTATAGGTCTGTTTACCGAGAAGAATATAGAACGTAAGAAAATCTTTGGGTCATTGGCCCGACGCACCTTGGGTGATGTATATGCCAAAGTGGACTCGGCCAAGAATGGTATAGAACTTGCCTATGACAGCTACCTTCGCGGCAAGCCCGGATGGGGTCACGAGAAGAAGGCCGGAAAGCAGACGGTATATGTGGTGGACAAACCAGCCGTAGATGGATATGACGTGAGGACCACACTCAATGTGGAGATTCAGGATATTGCAGAGAAGGCAGTGCTCGATATGCTGCACCTACAGAACACAAGACCTGGAGGTAATGCGCGAACAGGTGTGGCCATAGTGATGGAGGTGGCTACAGGAGATGTCAAGGCGATGGTCAACATGAGTAGAGCCGATGATGGCAACTACTATGAGTTGAAGAATAATGCGCTGACCGATATCTTGGAGCCTGGATCGACCTTCAAGACGGCATCTCTGCTGGTAGCACTCAACGATAAGAAAATCAGTTTTAATGATTCTATTGATGCCAATAAGGGACTGTATAAGTTTGGCACAACTCCGATGAAGGACCATAACGCGGGCAAGCCTGGCGCTTATGGAATGCTCAGTGTACCTCAAGTGCTGATGTACTCTTCCAATGTGGGTACGGCCCGCCTGATCAATGAGAACTATAAAGACAATCCGGAGAAATTTGTCGAGGGATTGCATCGCATGGGATTGGCTACCCACTTCCCCCTGCTACCTGGTACGGGTAGACCTGTTATCCGTAAACCTAACGCCAACAAGAGCAATTGGTCGGCTACGGCATTGCCTTGGATGTCTATAGGTTATGAGACGCAGATAGCGCCTATCAATATCGTCTCTTTCTACAATGCCATAGCCAATAATGGTAAGTTTATGAAACCGCGACTTGTGTCGGCCATACTTGACGGCGATAGGGTGGTAGAAGAGTTTGAACCCGAGGTGCTCATCGATAAGATTGCTTCGCAACAGGCCTTGAATGATATAACCAAGATGCTTACCATGGTGGTCAACGAGCCTACAGGCCTGGGAAGCCAAGCCAAATCGGATGACTTCCTCGTTGCAGGCAAGACGGGTACGGCGCAGATTGCCCAGGGTGGGCAACTCAGAGGCGGAGGACACCAACTCAGTTTCTGTGGATTCTTCCCAGCAGACAATCCTAAGTATACTTGTATCGTGTCTATGCAGACTAGCGGAGGAATGATATCGGGAGGTGGTGTAGCAGGTGTTGCCTTCGGCGAGATTGCCAAGCATGTGATGGCGAGGGATGCGCGTCGTGACATCAGCGAGTTGGTAGACTCTACTGCAATCTTTATCCCTGAGGTGATGCGTGGCAATATCGCCGATGCTCGCTATGTGCTTGATAAATTGGACGTTCGCCATGCATGGAATGCTGATAAGGCTTATAGCAAGGGAAAGCTCGTGTGGGGCAAGGTGGAGAACACGGAGAAGCAAGTGCTACTCACCGAAGTGGATTTCGCTCCTGCCGAGGGGAAGGTATCCAATGTGAAAGGACTCGGCGCTAAAGATGCTGTGTATATGCTCGAGGCGTGTGGACTACGTGTGCAACTCTCGGGAATGGGAAAGGTATATTCGCAAAGTTTATCACCTGGTAGCACTGCGAAAAAAGGACAAACCGTATATTTGAGATTGAAATAAAGATAAGAATATGTTACTATCAGACATTATCAAAGGACTGCGAGTAGAAGAGATTATTGGCAATGTGCATTGTGATATTGCCGATGTGCATATTGACTCACGTCGTATCGGGGCCGGGCATCTTTTTGTGGCTATGCGTGGTACGCAGGTCGACGGCCATAAATATATACAAGGTGCCATTGATAAAGGCGCTGTAGCTGTGGTATGTGAACAGCTACCCGAGTCGTTGATCGAAGGCATTACCTATGTCCGTGTATCTAATAGCGAAGAGGCTGTAGGGCCTATAGCCACAGCATTCAATGATTTTCCTACGGAGAAGGTGCGACTGGTTGGTGTCACCGGCACGAATGGCAAGACCACCATTGCAACACTTCTTTATGATATGTTTCGCGCGATGGGATATAAGGTCGGACTCATCTCTACCGTTTGCAACTATATTGATGGCGAGGCTATCCCTACTGAGCATACAACGCCCGATGCCATCACCCTCAATGCCTTATTGGGACGTATGGCTGCAGAGGGATGTAAATATGTGTTCATGGAGGTGAGTTCGCACTCTGTGGCACAGCGCCGTATCGGTGGCCTTAAGTTTGCTGGTGGTATCTTTACCAATCTTACCCGCGATCATATGGATTATCATAAGACTGTGGAGAACTATCTACGTGCCAAGAAGGCTTTCTTCGATGCTTTGCCCAAGGATGCCTTTGTGGTGACTAATCTGGATGACAAGAATGGACTTGTGATGACGCAGAACACGCGTGCTAAGGTGTATAGCTACTCGCTCCGTAGCATGGCCGACTTCAAGGGGCGTCTCCTCGAACACTACTTTGACGGCATGATGCTCGATATCAATAATGTGGAGGTGTTTGTGCAGTTTATTGGTAAGTTTAACGCAAGCAATCTCCTTGCCGTATATGGCGCAGCTTGTCTCTTGGGCAAGCGTCCTGAAGAGGTACTCACTGTGCTCAGCACACTGCGCCCTGTGAGTGGCCGTTTTGATGCGGTGCATTCACCGAAGGGATTTACTGCGATCGTAGACTATGCTCATACGCCTGATGCCATTGCCAATGTGCTGAGTGCTATTCATGAGGTGCTGGGTGGCAAGGGTAAGGTGATCACAGTGGTCGGTGCTGGAGGTAATCGCGACAAAGGCAAGCGGCCTATCATGGCACAAGAGGCTGTGAAGGCTAGCGACAAGGTTATCATCACTAGTGATAACCCACGCTACGAGGAGCCGCAAGACATTATCAATGACATGCTCGCAGGACTTACTCCTGCGCAGAAATCGTGTGTCATATCTATTGTGGATCGCCGTGAAGCTATTCGCACGGCATGCATGTTTGCCGAAAAGGGCGATGTCATCCTTGTTGCTGGAAAGGGGCACGAGAACTATCAAGACATAAAGGGTGTGAAGCACCACTTTGATGACAAGGAAGTGCTGCGAGAGGCATTCGGAGTGTAACTATGTGAGCGAAGAAACGAATAACCCCTGCTGCAGTTCAGACTGCAGCAGGGGTTATTCGTTAGGACTAAGTAAGCAGCATGATTACTTCTTGTTCCAATATTTTTCCAGCATCTTTGCCTCCTTCTTGGTGATGTGGATGATGGCGCCATGCTTCTGCTCAGCGAAGTTGGTGCGAGTCATCTTGCCGTCGCCAAAGTTGCCCAGCGGAGTATAGTGGATAAAGTCGTGTGTCTCGGTGAAACCGAAGTTGTGGGGATTGATGCGGTAGTTGTCGTGCATCACTACCCAGGTGTCTTCACCTATGCGCTTCCAGCAGTTGGGGGCTTCGTGGCCTTGACGTACTCCGTCGTAATAATTCTCATCCATAGTGTAGGGACCCTTGATGTCGGCTGCTGTGGCGTGCTTCACGGTGGCACCGCCCTCGTGTGATACGTAGAAGAGGTGGTAGGTGCCGTCGTGATACATGATGTCGCTGTCGATGACGTTGTACTTGCCCTGAGGAGCCTCAAACAACAGCTGAGGCTCACTTTCCATAGCTGTGAAGTCATCGTTCATGTATACATAGTATATCATGTTACGACCATTGCCAAAACGGGTAGTGAAGTGTAAGAACAGCTTGCCCTTCTCGTAATCGTAACAAGTCTCGGGTGCCCATACGCAACCTACCTCAGCCCATTGGCCTCCCATCTTCTGGAAGTTGAGGTTGGTTCGTGTCCAGTGCTTCAGATCAGTACTCTTCATGAGTACGAGTCCACGATTGTTGCCCCAACCATACTTATGGCCATCGCGCTCCCATTCTGTGGTGCGGTAGCCGTCGCGTACTCCAAATACATGGAGGTCTGTCATCGCGAGGTAGAATGCTCCATCGGGACCGCGGAAGATGTGTGGGTCACGTATGCCCTTCTGCTCAGCGATGGTGTCGCCAGCGATGAGGGGCTTATCCTCGTTGAGAGAGATAAACTCTAGACCATCATAACTGATGGCCATGTGTAGGCCATGATCGGCATCCTTGTGGTATACCATGAGGTAAGCACCCATCTTTTTCTCCATCTTGCGAGCTGCCTTCTCTTCCTTTGCCTTGCGATCGTAATACTCTTGTAGATAAGGTACACCGTCGGTTGTGATATCACATTTCATGATATTGCCCTCTTTGTCGTACTGCAGCTCTTGTGCGCATACAGAACGTGAATAGCTGGTGCCAGCGTGTAGGGCACCATTGTGAGTGAAGAGAATGGTCTTTCCCTTATACTCTACAATGCCAGGGTGTGTGGTGTTGCTATTGCCTGCAACCTCTGAGAAGATTCCCTTGTATTCAAATGGACCTATGGGCGAGTCGCCTATGGCATAACCCAGTTTCTCAGGCCATCCGGTTGCGAAGGTCAGATAGTACTTTCCGTTATGTTTATGGACCCAAGGCGCTTCTGTAAAGTTTGAGCCTTCGGGAGTGATGTCCATCACTTCGCCATCGATCTCTATCATGTTGGGTTTCAATTTGGCGGCAAAGCATCTGCGGTTGCCCCAATAGATCCATGCATTACCCTCCTCATCTTGGTATATAGCAGGGTCGATGCAAGCCCATGAATGGTCGGTGCCAGGGCAGTCGGCATTAGTGAGTAGTGGTTTGCCCAATATGTCCTTGAATGGGCCATAGGGCGAGTCTGCTACAGCCACACCGATGCCGCACCAGTTGGTCGACACGTAGAAATAGTACTTGCCATTCTTCTCAGCCACATGAGCTGCGTATGCAGCATGTGAATTTTGCCATTTGAATTCATCAACGTGGAGCGGACTCTTGTGTTCTGTCCAATTCATCATGTCAGTGGTTGTGAAGAGTGCCCACTCGTGCATTTTGTATCCTCCCTGGTTACCTGCAAAGTCTACGCCTGTATATAGATATAGTGTATCTCCTTTTACAAAGGGAGCAGGGTCTGCCGTATGCTTGTGTGTGATAATGGGGTTTTGTGTGGCATGAAAACGATAGGGATTTCCATTGGGTATCGTCTGTGCCATGCCTGCAATGGCTACTATGCCTAGGGCAATGGATATAAGTGTTCTTTTTTTCATGTAATGCTTTTTATGATTTATATTCAGTAATGTTTGAAGGTCTACTCTGTCAGTGCTTGCCAGCCTTGGGCTTTAAGTTCCATCTCTCCGCCATCACGGGTGATGAGCATGCAACCCAGTTCGGGCTTAGTGATATGGCCGATGAGTCGTACATCTTTGATTTTGCTCATCTTGTCATAGTCTGCCAAGGGTACGGTAAACAGCAACTCATAGTCCTCACCACCATTAAGGGCGCAGGTGCTGACGTTCATGTTGAACTCTTCGGCCATGACGGCTGTTTGGTAGTCGAGTGGTATATGTTCTTCATATACTCGGCAACCCGTTCCGCTTTGTCGGCATATATGCATGAGCTCTGAAGAGAGTCCGTCAGAGATATCCATCATGGCTGTAGGCTTGATGCCAGCCTCCGCAAGAGCTTGGATAATGTCTCGGCGAGCTTCCGGTTTGAGCTGGCGCTCGAGTAGGTATTCTTTACCTGAAAAATCGGGTTGTACGTTAGTGCTCTCACCCATGAATACGTTCTTCTCGCGCTCGAGTAGTTGGAGTCCCATATAGGCTGCACCCAGATTGCCTGATACACAGATGAGGTCAGTTTCGTGCGCACCATTGCGATATACAATCTTGTCTTTAGGTGCGTCGCCTATAGCAGTTATGCTGATGGCAAGGCCAGTAAGTGAGGAAGTGGTGTCTCCACCTACAATATCTACATGGTGTGCCTCACAAGCTAATCGCATGCCTGAGTACAAATCCTCCAGATCCTCTACGCCAAAACGCTTGCTGATGGCCAACGAGACGGTAATCTGACGAGGAGTTCCGTTCATTGCATAGATGTCGGACAGGTTGACCATTACGGCTTTGTATCCGAGATGTTTGAGTGGTACATAGGTGAGGTCAAAGTGTACGCCCTCCATGAGGAGATCTGTGGTGACGAGTACTTGTTTGTCGGGGTATTCAAGGACGGCACAATCATCACCAATACCATATTTTGATGAGGCATTCTCCAACTTGATGTCTTCAGTAAGGTGGCGGATGAGGCCAAACTCTCCGAGAGTGGATATAGGGGTCTTGTCCATTGGATTATTGTTGTTTGTGTAGTTAGTTATAGGGAGTTGGCTCCCTATAACTCCTTAGTTTAATTTGCTCTGTTTATCAACTCACGCATGATTTCGGTCATGAAGGGTTGTGCCTTATCGGCAGCAGCTTGTACCTCTTCGTGTGTAACCTCTACAATCTTACCTTCGACTCCGAGGTCTGTAATTACCGACATGCCAAATACACGAATTCCGCAGTGCTTGGCTACGATAACTTCAGGTACGGTACTCATGCCTACGGCATCACCTCCGAAGATACGATACAGCTTATACTCAGCAGGTGTCTCAAAGGTAGGTCCGCTTACACCTACGTATACACCTTCTACAACGCGAATGTTCTTTTCTGCTGCTATAGTCTTGGCTTGATTAATGAGCTCACGGTTATAGGCTTCACTCATGTCCGGGAAGCGTGGCCCGTAATCGATATTTCTGCCGCGAAGGGGATGCTCAGGGAAGTGGTTGATGTGATCGGTGATGATCATGAGGTCGCCAATTTCGAAATCAGGGTTCATGCCGCCGGCTGCATTGGATACGAATAGGGTCTTGATTCCCAGCTCGCGCATCACTCGGACCGGAAAGGTTACTTCCTTCATAGAATAGCCTTCGTAGTAGTGGAAACGTCCTTGCATGGCCATGATGTCCTTATTGCCAAGCTTGCCGAAAATCAGCTTCCCGCTGTGCCCCTCCACTGTAGATATGGGGAAGTTGGGGATATCTTCGTATTTGATTTCGTACTTCTCTGTAATCTCGTTGACGAGACTTCCTAAACCTGTTCCGAGGATAATGGCAGTCTCAGGACTTGTGTGCATCCGCTCTTTGATGAACAATGCGGTTTCTTGAATTTTTGCTAACATAGTCTGTGATATAATTGTTGAATGATTCTTGTTGTCCTTGTAAGAATTCCACTTCAATGGGAAGGATATACAGATTACTTTCTGTTACCTCATCAAGTTGGCAAGTGCTCAGACGGGCTGCATCCTTCTCCGTGGTGATGATGAGCTTATCTGTCGCCTCAATCTTTACAAAGGTTTGGCTTATGAGCTGTAGCTCTGAACGAGAGAAATTATGGTGATCTCCGTATTCCATGTGCGTGATTTTGCTGGTGTATTCGCGCAATTTATCCTCTAAGGGGGTGGCTGTAGCTATTCCTGTGACTAAGAGGATATGTGTCTGTTTGGATATGGTAGACAAAGGTCTTTTGCTTGTTGGTGCATTGAATGCCACCATGTCGCCATAACTGAAAGTGGTAAAGAATAGTCGTTGGTATGGACGCAGTTCCAAGTTTTTGGCTACGATGCGGTAGTCTATAGGCTTAATATCCTTCGGGCACTTGGTGGTGATGATGATATGGGCCCGGTAAAGGCTTGATGCTGGTTCGCGCAGCATACCTGTGGGCATGAGGGTATCTTCGTATATGGGTCGGTTGTAATCCATCAGTACGATATTGATACCTGGCGTCACGTAGCGGTGCTGGAATCCATCATCAAGTAAGATAACCTCGGTATCCTTGGTTGATGCATTCTCGCAAAGTTGGTGTATGCCATGGCGACGGTCTGCATCTACGGCTACATGGATGCCCCCAAACTTCTCTTTTATTTGATAGGGTTCATCGCCAATCTCTTTGGCCGAACTTTCTGTCGTGGCTAGCTGGAATCCTTTGGTTTTTCGCTTGTAACCTCGGCTCAATAGAGCCACCTTATGGTTGTCTTTAAGGAGTTTGATGAGGTATTCCGTATGTGGTGTCTTTCCTGTTCCTCCTACTGTAATATTGCCTACAGAGATAATAGGTATGTCAAACTCTTCGGAGGGAAGAATCTTCCATTCGAAGAGTTTGTTCCTGATTCCCATTACAACTCTATATATAAGTGTAAAGGGAGCCAATGACCAGTGTCGTCTGATAGGACCTTCGCTCATGTAGGTTTAGTTCATTAAGTGTATGTTGAAAGGCATACGAGCTTGTATGCGATTCATATTCTCAAGATTGTATATGAGGTTCAACTCCTGCTTGAAATCCCCTGCAATCTTTCCAATGCGTGCATCTATATAATTTTCTTTCGCTTGATCCAGGAACATGTCCAAGGCACCCTTCTCTTTGGGGTAGCTTATGAGCGTGTAGCTTTCAATACCCGCCTTCTCGGCTGCAATCTCTTTGGCCATTTCAATGTCGCCGAGCAGGTCTACTAGCCCAAGTTCCATTGCCATCTCACCAGTCCATACGCGGCCTTGTGCTACAGCTTCAATGTCTGATGTACTCATACCGCGTCCGTCGGCACAACGCTTGACGAAGGTGGCATAACCTTGGTTGATATAACGCTGCATGATAGCACGCTCATCAGCATTAAAGGGGCGGCCCATACTGCCAAAGTCTGCATGCTTGTTTGTCTTCACGGTCTCTATGTTCAACTTCAGCTTGTCAGTGATGAGTTTATGCGGGTTGGGGAACATGCCGAAGATGCCGATAGAACCTGTAATGGTATTGGGCTGTGCAATAATCGTGTCGGCTGCACAGGATATGTAGTAACCGCCCGAAGCCGCATAGTCGCCCATAGATACAATGACGGGTTTCTTCTCCTTCAACTTTACCACCTCGTTCCATATCTGTTCAGAGGCAAAGGCACTTCCGCCAGGTGAGTTTACACGAAGAATAACGGCTTTTACCGTCTCGTCATCGCGTAGTTTGCGGAGATCTGCAGAAACAGTTTCACCCACAATTTCAGGTGTAGAGGATATTCCTGTTGATGGTGCGTCAACAATCTGTCCTTCAGCATAATACATGGCTATAATGTTACCGCTCTTGTCGAGGGGTACATTCTTTTGGATGTTTTTAACCTCGTCAAGTGATAATGTAGCCAGACGCTTATCGTCATCAATTTCCATCTTCTCTTTCAGGTAAGCCTTGACCCCATCCATATATAATAAGGTATCTACAAGGCCTGCCTCGAGGCTTGCCTCCGCACCCTCAAATGCAATGTATCGGTCAGCGTATTCGTTGAGCTGCTCGGCAGTGAGTCCGCGTGAAAGCGATACTCCATCAACCATGTTGTTCCATATAGAAGTGACATATGCTGTAATCTGTTCGCGGTTTTCGTCGCTCATCTCCATCGAGGTATAAGGCTCAACGGCCGATTTGTAGGTACCCACTTTGAATACCTCCATCTCTACGCCTAGCTGAGCGAGCAGGTCTTTGAAGTAGATGGTTTGCGAGACCATACCGTGCCAATCCACCATACCTTGTGGATTAAGTATCACCTTGTCGGCTACGCTGCATATGTAATAGTCTGATTCCGTGTAGTTGTCGCCATATGCAACGATGAACTTACCTGTCTGCTTGAAGCGCACTAGTGCATTGCGGATCTCCTCCGTGCTGGCAGGGCTGGCCATGATGCCTCCAGCCTCCAGATATATACCTTTGATATATTCGTTCTCAGCAGCCTTCTGTATACTTGACAGAATGTCGTTGAGGCCTAGTGCCGTCTGCTCTTCCGATATCAATGACGCGAACGGATTGTCTACCATACGCTCCGTAACTTCTCCCTTTAGCTCTAGCTTGAAAAGACTGTTTTCATTGACAGATGTTGTTGTTTCTGCTGATGCAGCAATCCCAACGATAGATACGATGCTGATGATTGTTACGATAATCATGCAAGCCATCAAACCAACGATTGTGGCCAAGGTGTACTTTAGAAAGTCTTTCATAAATCAAGTCTTATATATTATTCTCTTTTTTGTAATCGCAAAGGTATGTTTTTGCTTTGAATTCTCCTACGATAAGCCAGATTATTTTGTGTATCTATAGTACAAATTGCTTAGATAATGTTTTTCTTAAAGTGCAAAAAACAACTTTTTTTGAAGATAAATTGCGTTTTTTATGGTTGCAAAGAAAAAAAACAATACTTTTGTAGCTGAAAATGGCGTGGAATAAAGAAATTATTCGTAATTTGCGCTCGTTTTCCTATGATGTGTTGTAAAGCGATGCATTTGGAAAGGTGCTCGAGTGGTTGAAGAGGCACGCCTGGAAAGCGTGTATACGTCAAAAGCGTATCAGGGGTTCGAATCCCCTTCTTTCCGCGCGAAGAGAGAATTTTGGTAAACAATTTAAATAATAGTATTAATTAAAAGTAAAACACAATGAAAAAGTTTTTTGCAGTATTTGCAATGTTCGGAATCCTTTCATTTGGATTGACACAGACAGTGGTTGCTCAAGACGAAGTAGCTGCACAAACAGAGACAGTTGATTCAGCTGCAGTTGATTCTGCAGCAGTAGAAGAACCCGCTCCCGCTGAGGTAGCTCCCGTAGAGGAAGAGACTGTTGGCATGCACAAAGCTCTTAAGACAAAGTTCATCGAGGGTGATGCAAGCTTCATGTCATTGGTTGCTATTGCATTGGTACTTGGTTTGGCTTTCTGTATCGAGCGTATCATCTACTTGAGCCTTGCTGAGGTTAACACAAAGAAACTTTTGGGTGATATCGAGGCTGCTTTGGCTAAGGGTGATGTTGAGGCTGCTAAGGAGCGTTGCCGCAACACTCGTGGTCCTGTTGCTTCTATCTGCTATCAGGGTCTTTTGCGTATCGATGAGGGTATCGACGTAGTTGAGCGTTCAGTTGTTTCTTACGGTGGCGTTCAGTCAGCTGCTCTTGAGAAGAACTGCTCATGGGTAACTCTCTTCATCGCTATGGCTCCCTCACTCGGATTCTTGGGTACTGTAATCGGTATGGTTATGGCGTTCGACGATATCCAGAAGGCTGGTGATATTAGCCCGACCGTTGTTGCTGGTGGTATGAAGG
>JAFOYZ010000222.1 GCA_017424485.1 Bacteroidaceae bacterium | reverse complement strand
TACAAGGGCAGTTTTCATTCTTTTGTTGTCTGACATTATGTACTGTTTTTAGTTATTACTCGGGTTTATACTTTAAGTGTACAAAATTACAGATATTTTTCGGTTATCCGAAGATAATGCCGATTTATTTACAAGCACAAAGGTTATAAATTAAGTTAAACATAGAGGAGCAGACAAACAATCTGCACGAAACGCAATATTCGCCATCTTCAGAACACAAAACACGTTTCCACACCTCACTCAGTGACAATTGTTCCTATTTGTATGTTTTTTGTAAGGTATCAACGCCCACTTACACCCCTGCCAGAATATTGTATGATTATTGTAAGTCACTTTTCTTGCCCATCTTTGGGATTACCCGTTCCTTTGCACTATCAAAACATGCATCAATAAAATCCATAAAATCCTATTCATTATGTTTACACGAAGCATCTACATCATCTGCTGCCGCGGCCAACCTCTCAGCATGCCCGGCAATCGAGATTGCGGCATGCGCCGCGTGGGAGGTCCTTTAGTTTTTCCGATGTGCAGATGACAGTTGTCATCGCTTCCCATTCACTCGATAGCTTAAAAACGCATGATGCTCGCCGCGGCGAGCATCTTCTTTGTCCGAACAAGCGATCTTGTGAATAAGACCTGCTACATTTGCAGTTCTTTTTCACTGTTGACTGCGAAGTTAAAAAACACGCATACTACAATCGTATCACAATTTCAGTTGATATCTTCCGTTATGATTATATCCACACAATCTGACATCTCTATGAAAAAACCATTTATCCTATGCCTCATCATTCTCTCTGCCCTATTTGCCGCTTGTAATGAAGAGATAGGCGGAACAGGAACGACTCCGGCATCCTCAGATACGATATCCATATATCCCTATCGTGCGCTATACTTCACAAAAGAGGCAGATACCGACACATTGACGGTTCACAGCAGCGACACATGGACAGTCGGCGAGACACCCAACTGGCTTACAGCATCCCCTATGTGTGGCAACAATGGCGACAGACTGACAATCTCTGTCATGGCCAACGACACTGCCCCGAGCCGCCGAGCAACACTCACGCTCCACTGCGGCGATTTCTATCTTCCCATCAACATATTCCAGCAACATGGCGACTTGCCACCCGAGACCACTCCAGACACTGTGTCCGAGCCTACTCCCGGAAAGATTGTCGCCTCTGAACGAGTACTGATTACCCCCGAACAACCCTACACATTTGAGATGGAAGACCAGCAGCCTGGCAACTGGGAATCCTTCGTGCTGTTCCCCAGCCAGAACGGAACCTATTGGCAGAAATACCTCTTCACAGCCAATGCCTCCTCCTTCACGGTATACCCCGACGGCTCGCGCATCAACTGGAACAGCGCCGTGGCAACGATGGACTCCACCAACGGTCATTACTACCACGAAGGCATGGTGGTATGCCGTAAAGACACTGTCTATTTCCAGTTCGACGTACTGCCCACCCAGCCCATAGTAGAGAGCTTCACCTTCATGTACGACTACTTTGATTACGAGTCTGGCACCTTTATAAATCCGTGGTGCGAACTGCTCTTCAAGGCAGAGCGTTGCGAATCTCTCTACTACTACATTGCAGGCTACGGCTCTACCGTTGACACCCAATTCATGACTCCTACTCCAATAGGCAACAATACATACTCCGTAATCTTCGAGCAACCCAATTACTATTGGGACCATAACGCCCACATCTTCATGAAGGCCTTCAACAATTTCGGCACTTCACCAGCCCTTTACCTTTACATGATTGACTATGTTGACGACCCCAAAGTGCTGGAATATATAAGCCGCCTGTCGCCCCACACCAACCCATAAAAAACAGTCTTTTCCGTTTCCATCTGCCGAAGTGTCGCCAAGGATGTTTAACGCTTAGAGTTACAGCACACTAGTGGCGACAGATGAATACGATTTTACAGTGTCTGCCACTGCTTTTTCATACTTTAACCACGGATCTCTCGGAACTAATCAAAAGGAACTGTCCCTCTTTAAGGGGGACGAGCGGAATGAAGTGTTAACGAAATGGAGCGGAGGGGGTAACAACAACAGAGCCACAGGGAATTCTCTCAATTAATTTCATGTATTCTATTACCCCCTCCGTTCCGCTCCATTACATTACGCTACACTCGTCCCCCTTTCAGGGGGACAGTGCTTTTTAGATAGTCTGTTCGTGAAATAATCCGAGAAATCCGCGCATCCGTGGTTTCCTAACCCCCTGTGTCACTTGCCAAAGCTACCCGCCACCGCCACATAGTGGCGCCCGTTCTTGCGCCCTACAGCACACAGCTTGCCGGCCTTGACGAATGCCTCGATGAGTTGCATAGCGCGGTAGCGTGTACATTCACAGATGCTCTCCACCTCAGAGCGGTAGAGCTCGGTGTGTGTGGCGAAGTGTGTGGCGAGACGCTCCTCGGCCTCTTCGAGGGTGAGCAACTTGGTGCGCACGGGGCCAGCACTCTTCATCGTGGCACCGCGCATGGCGTGCGTGAGCTCCTTGGAGGGAGCGAAGGCGATGCGGCTCACCTTGACATCGCGCGAAGTCACCTTGTCGGCACGATGCTTGTTGCCGCAGGTGAGCGTCACCGAGAACGTGCCAATCTCGCCCAGCTCCACGCGGTCGCCATTGAGCAAGGTGCGCTGCACGCGTAGGCTCAGCGCCTTGAGCACGCCTGCCACGTCGGCCTCCTTGATGGTACACGAGGCGGCAATCTCCTTGGCCAGCTCATCGGCTGTCACCGTACGGCCGCCCACTACAGATACGGCTACCGAGGGGTTCTCTTCATTGGCCTCGCGGCCCAGGTCCTTGATTTCTCTCAGCTGGTAGGCGATGGTGCCAGCCTCCTTACGCATCATCTTGTTTGTTGCCATAGTTATTATTGTATTTTACACGTTTGTTCTCAACTTTTTACAGTTCCATTTCAAAATTTCCACTTGCACTTTTCACTTGCCGATGCGCATCGGCAACCTTGCTGATGCCCTTCGACCGCGCTACCGATGCGCTTCGACTGCGCTGCCGATGCGCATCGGCAAATAAAAATGAAGTATACAAAGTTACAAAATCATATGCCCATTTGCAAATTTCAAAGGGGTATTTTGAGGGGGAGGAACTATAATTATAAAACTATTCAAATGCACTGTCCCTCTTTAAGGGGGACGAGCGGAATGAAGTGTTAACGGAATGTAGCGGAGGGGGTAACGAAAACATAGCCAAAATGTCTCTTGTACTTCACTTCCGGCTCTATGTTACCCCCTCCATTCCGCTACACTAAACGTTTCGCTTCATTCGTCCCCCTTAAAGAGGGACAGTTCTTTTTAAATATTCCTTCAACAACAAAACTATTCATAGAATAATCCATGAGAATACAATTAATACCAATGGCGACAGATGGGTACACGTGGATTATCGCACCCATCTGCCGCCGTTAGTTATTTGATTCCGTTTGCGTTATCTATCGTTGGCGGCACATGGCAGATAGAAACGGGAAAAGCGTTTATAATGGGTTAAACTCTACTCCGCGGAGATCTACCGTGTCGTTCGCAAACCAATCAGCCTCATCGGTATACCGATATACCGTGCGAGAGAATGTGGCACCTGCATCTAGCGATGATTCCCAAAACACATCTAAATAATCTTGCGTTATCAAGTATTCCTCGTCGACATATGCTACGTATTCCTTATTGCTATAAACAAGATACTGTTTAGTCGCATCGAAACGACAATCATAGAGGCGCATCGTTTCGTAGCCTATCGACCCGCACCATATCGTAAGCACGTCACCATTGATTAGGCGGATGTCTCTACCGCAACCGTCACAACCCTCCAATGCATTGAAAGTATATTTTCCATCCTCCTCGCCCATAATCACGTAGTAGGTACCCCTATTCTTATAGCAATCATACACAGCGATGCGCTTGTAGCACCGTCCGTTCACCAGTTCTCCAAACTCCGCTTCTGTATATTTCTTGCTTCCCAACTGGCTTTCCTTGATACTTGTGCCGGGCACAACGTCAAATCGCATAGCCATGCCATCATCGCTCAGGTTTTTCTCGCATGAGCAGAGCAGGGCAAGGCCTGCCAAAAGGGTAAATGCCGTCTTTTTCATTGTTTCTATGATTTATGCTGTAAAGATAGTCGTTTCATGTATACTGCAAATGATGAAGCCGTTTTCTGTATACGAAAGCTTAGAAACGGAAACTCACGCAGCCCATCACCTGATGCAGATACTTGCTGCCTGTAGTGAGGCCGTGGTTGAGTTTCACATCCATCAGTCCGATATTCGCTTCCACACCAAAGTTGAAATGACCCCACTGATACATAATGCTAGGCTGAAGGCCTACGTAGAAGTCCTTAATCTTGGTCCTGCCGTTGAGTGGACTTAGAGGATTAGCATCGATATAATAGGTGTCATTATTTGTGCAAAACGAGAATACGGGGCCAAGGCCAAGCACAAGATTGTCTTTGGTGTGATAGCGGGCCACGAGAGGAACCTCGACAAATCCGAAAGCATCGTAATCACCACCATCATAGGTAAATGCCTTAATGGGACTTTCCATATCGACGCGATAAGCCACACCCGACTTTACGGAAAATCGTTCGGCCAATCGATAGGCGACACCATAGCCGAGCCTTGCAGACAATCCACCGTCGTAACTCAATGTCGTGCCATCCAGGAACAGACCTGTAGAAAGATTCACGCTGTGTTCCCACTTCTTCTCTTGCGCCGACGCTGTGCTCAGGACTCCTACGAGCAGCAGCAATGCGATGTTTACTCTTTTCATCATATTAATTATTCTAAAGTGTTTATGGCACAAAGATAGAGATTTATTGGGCTTCACAATAGGGAAAATCCCTAAAAAGCAAAGGGGAAATCCCTATTTACCGTGAGCACGACATAGAGGATATGAAAAAAAGGACTTATCTTTGCACCGCAAATAATGACTTAGAATCTGTTTTAAAATTATTTCGAGTTCAGCTGAGAGATGTTTTTGGGCAGATTTGTGCTGTCAAGGCGCAGCAAATAGTGGTCTATTTGCAAGGCTTGAGAGTGCAAAGATGTCAAAAAGAGTCTCAGATAAACCGAAAAGCAGATTCAATACATATAAACGGTAATTTTAAAACAGATTCTCATGAACAGAACTATCCGATTCGCCATCGTCATCCTCTATATCCTCGTAGCTGCCTACGGCTGCATTGCCTCGTGGATACTCGGCACACGCTTCTTCCTCTACTTCACCAACCTGGGCAACCTCTACTGCCTCGCGTTGATGGTAAACGAACTGGTGCGCCTCATCCGCCGCAAGCCACTATCGCTGCCGCTCATGCAGTGGGAGTTTGGCGGACTCATCTCCATCCTCGTCATCGG
>JAFOYZ010000034.1 GCA_017424485.1 Bacteroidaceae bacterium | reverse complement strand
GGGTTGGTGAACACTTGGTCAATATTGCGCTCAAATGGTATGACAACTCTGATACCCGTAGTGTCTGCAAAGGCGGATGCTTCGGAGATGTGCTTCTTGTATGCTGGGCCGAAAATGATGTTTGTGCCACGCATTTCTGGACTGTTTAGGATGTGTGAGATTGACTGATTCTCATTTCCTGAATCGTATACATGCAAGTCTACCGATACACCTTCGTGTTTCAGACTGTCGAGTGCAAGTAAGAAACCCTCGTAAAACTCTACCATCTTTTGCTGTTCGCCTGAAACGCTCTCTCCGTCGAGCATGAAGGGGAGTATGATGGCTGCTTTGATTTGTTTGATCTCCTCTGTTGAACCCTTGACCTCTGCAAAAAGTTCCTCGTCTGTAGGTTGGACGGGAGTGATGACCTCTTGCACTTGCTGTTCGGTTACTCCATGATGGGTATTCTCTTTACCTTTCGTATAAGGAATACATATTGTTTCGCCACGTCTTAACTTTCGTACTTTGAGCTCTGGATTTGCGTTAATCAACTCCAACTCGGTAACACCATACATGCGGCTGATGCGGTAGATGTTTTCTTTGCGTTTTACCAAATGTTGTGTGCGGCATTCCGGGCTGGTAGTGCTTTTGATGTTATTGGTGGCTACAACTTGCTCCTTTGTGCCTTGTTGGCCGATCAGTGGATGGGGTTCGGTAACTTTCTGTGTAGGCTCCTCACTAGTAAGTGTTTTCTTGGGTGGAATGACAATTACCTGTCCTACCTTAAAGTTCTCAGCACTCAATCCAGGGTTAGCATCGCAGATTTCGCGTGCAGTAAGACCATATATGACGGTCAGGCGGTAGAGGGTCTCGCCAGTTTTGATAGTGTGGAACCGTTGTTTGCCTGATTCTCCCAATGTGATGTTTTGTTCGCGTTGAGGGATGCGTAGTTGTTGTCCTACTTTGATGACTACATCGCTACCTGGGTTGAGGCTGATGATGTCGTTCTCTGTCACCCCATACATGCGTGATATAGAGTATAGTCCCTGTCCTTTGGTTACAGTATGTAGGAAATAACCGTTGTTCTGCGCATGTGTCCATTGTGTGACGCAGGCTACAAATAGTGTCAATATGATTCTGAGCGCTTTATTCATATAGCTATATTTTTCCCTTTGATATGTATGAATCGGTTCTAAATAATTGGCAAAGATACGTAAAATGTTTTAATGTGCCACTCTCTAAGTGTGTGAGTTTTATATATGGTAGTGTAATTTAACTTCAAATAGTAGAAGAGTCAATTATACCTTTACACCTTCGCGGATTTAGCCTTACGCTTCTTGTAGAGCTGATATGAGTTGAAAATGTTGTGCCATACACTATAGAATCCGCCAGCAATGGCTGTGACGGGTGTGAGGAATGTGTAGGCCATCCAGATGGCAAATACGGTATTCTTCTGACCCATTGCTTGTCCTGCAGCTATTTGATCGTTTGATGGGCGTCCAAAGTAGCGGCCAATATAGAATTGTGCCCAGCAGCAGACGAGTGTGACGAGTGCAATGCCGAGAAGTGTAGCTACAGGTACGTTGCTGTGTGCGATTGAGCGCGTGGTGACGGCAATGGCCATGGTAAGGGCTATAGTCCATAGGTAGAAGGCTGCGTCCCCCGTGTTTTGTAGTCGTCGGGCTAGGCGTGGCATGGTGTAGCGGATTAGCCATGCGAGCAGAAGAGGGCAGATGAGTGTGGGGAATACATGGCGAAGCACAAGGAGGAAGGTGACAAGGAAGGTCTGGCCCTCGTGCGGATTGACAAGAGGTACGATAAGCGGAATGAACAATGCTGCGGCGATGTTGATCAGGAGGATGTAGCTTGTCAGATGAGCTGCACTGCCACCAAGCTTGGCACATACGACAGCTGCAGCACATGCCGTGGGGCAGATGAAGCATATCATCGCACTCTCCACCAGTAGGCGACCATGAAGGTGAGGGAATAAGATGAGCAATGCGGCCATCAAAGTGAACATACTAACCTGTATCAGCAACAAGAATGCATGCCAGCGGCAGGGCTTAAGGTCTGTGGGGCGTAGCTTGCAGAAGCTGAGAAAAAGCATGCCAAAGATGAGTGTAGGCTGCATGATGCTAATGCCCTTGCTTACTGCAGTCCCTATACCTTGGGGTAGGGGAAGGATGGTATAGATGAGGTATGAGACGACACCCAATAGCATGGAGATGGGTAGTGCCCAATTCTTGTAAAATCGAAGGATAAATTTCATCGTACTTATATTCTATAAAGGTAAAGGCTGCATTGAACGTGCAGCCTTTACTATGTGGTGAAATCTTTTTATACCAAATGGGCAATCAGTTCCTCACGTTCGCCGTGGAGCATATCGATGACGGGAATCTCTATCATCGTGTAGGCGCCAGGTTGCTGACGCATAGTGGCACGGGCTACATTGACAAGCACCTGGCTGGTGAGGGCTGGGTTATTGATGCGCATATTGAATTCGAAGAGTTGGTTCTGTGTAGTGCCTGACACACCTTTACGTGTGAGGTTTACACCATGACCCATATCCTTGAGATCGTCAACGCAGGGTACCTGTATAACGTGAGTCTCATCGTTCACAAAATAGGGATCGGCCTTAATGGCAGCGGAAACGTCATTGATATTGTATCCCTCCTTGAGCTCGATATATACCATGCGGCGATGGATGCCTGTGCCTACGGGAATAGTCATGGAAAGTGCATCCTTAACGCCTTCGATGGCCTTCACGGCCACGGTGTGGCCCATGCTCATGCCTGGGCCGAAGTTGGTATAACTGATGCCCTTGGGAGCAAGGCTTTGCATCAGTGTACGTACGATGGAGTCGCTTCCGGGATCCCATCCTGCTGAGATGATAGCTACGGCGCCATGTGCTTTGGCGGCTGCATCGAGCGAGCGGCGCAAATCTACTATCTTGTTGTGAATATCGAAACTGTCGACGGTGTTGATACCCAAGGCTAGGCACTCAATCGCATACTGCTCTACACTACGTGTGGGAGTGGCAAGGATGGCTACATCTACATCGTTGAGCTCGCTTATATGTTTTACAACGGGGTAGGAGGCTAGTTCTGCCGGACGGTTAGCATCACCGTTGCGGCGTACTACGCCTACCAATTCCATGTCGGGTGTTGCCTCCAATGCCTGCAGGGCATACTTGCCTATATTGCCATATCCTACGATGGCTACTCTGATTTTATTCATGTCCTTATAGTTGATAGGTTGTTTCCTGTAATAATAAAAGCGTGTAAAGTTACATAAAAAATATGGAGTCGCTATAGATGATGGCGCATTTTTTTTATGTGTATAAATAAAAAAAGGTTGAGTGATGTAGGCTATTACAACATAAAGCCAACAGAGAAACTGAGCACGTTTTTGCGACGATCAAAGATGATGTTACCGTTGGTTATATTGCCTTCGTTGTCTGTGGTGGTGATGCCTCGTGATATATTGTGTAAGCCATACTCGAGGGAGAAGTCGAAGAACACACGGCTGATATTGATGCCTAGCCCGAACATGAGACTGTAATTGATTGGGCGTATGGATTCCTTGATATTGTCGTATGGCAGATTGCTGAAGGTGTACCGGCTGAGGTCGTTTAGGACAAATTTGGCTTTCGGACCGAGGTAGAACGACATGCCGTATGAGCCCTGTTTCATAATATGATAACCATAGTAGAGGGGTACTTCAATACCATTGATTTGAGTACCTATGACGGATAGGGCGTTTTCATTGGCCTGTGGATCCCATTGTACGGTGGGCATGGATATGGAGTAGTTGCTGATGTTATAGCTGACCTCTGTCTGTACGTAATGGCGCTTAATGTTGAAACGTGTAAAAGCGGTGAAGAATGAACTGATTTCTGACTTCGTGTTGTACTCGTTGATAGGCGTTGATGATACGCTGAGTTGCATGATGTCATATATGGTAGAGCTAAAGCCTACCTTGACGCCATAGTTTACGAGAGCATCTTTTCTTTGCTGTGCATATAGTGTGGTATATGTGCACAGTATGGCTACAAGTATGGCTGTTTTGTGTAGGTTCATTTCTTCTTTTTCTTCTCTACAGACCATCCGAATTTGCCTATCTTGTCACCTAGGTGATAGTACGCACCGTGTAGGTATACGAGTGGGTCGCTGTCGGAAAGTTCAAACTTACCTGTCTTGCTGTCGATATATTTGTCGTCGGCTATGACGTTGACTACTTCGGCGATGTACATCTCGTGTGATCCCAGTGATACAATCTCTTTGACACGGCATTCGATACTAAGCGGTGCCTCTTCGATGATGGGTGCTCGTACGATGGCTGCTTTGCCTGGGGTTAGATGCATCTCGTCAAACTTGTTGTAGTCACGGCCTGATCGTACCCCACACCAGTCTGTAGCATAGGCTGTAGCTGCATCAGTGAGATTGATGACAAACTCCATGTTGCGCTTGATGATGTCGGCTGAGTGGCGTTCGGGGCGCACTGAAATATAACACATAGGTGGATTGGTACAAATCGTGCCAGTCCACGCTATGGTGATGATGTTCCATTCTTCCTCGTTTGCACCGCAACTGACCATCACGGCGGGCAACGGGTATATCATGGTGCCAGGTTTCCAGTTTACTTTCATTTCTTATTTATTGTCAACGGAAAACCGACAAGGGTCAAGACTGCTTATGGCTGTAACGATAATGTTTACGATAACAACCATCCGGCAAGGGTGACTATTGTCTGTTGTCAGTTTTTCAAACGAGCTTCACCTTACTTTTGTTTTGCTCCTTCTCGCAATAGTGGCATTTGAGAATACCTTGTTGCTTGTCAACCACATGGAAGTAGGTATGCATGGGTTCGTTGTTGCTGATGCACTTGGGGTTGCTACAACGTACGATACCATGTAGCTCATCAGGGATTATGACCTCTTTCTTTTCCACAACGTCGAAATCGTGGATGATGTTGAGCACGACATTGGGAGCTACTACAGAGAGACGACTTATTTCCTCATCCGAAAAGTACTTGTCGGCCACTTTGATGATACCTTTCTTGCCTAGCTTGTTGCTGTGTAGGTTGTAGCCGATGGTGACACTTGAATCCAGTTTGTCAAGTTCAAGTAATGATGCGATGGTGAATACTAACTCTGAAGGTATGTGGTCTATAACGGTGCCGTCTTTGAGTGCAGCTACCATAAGTGATGTTTTGTTGTTCATTGTTCAGGCATTTTAATAATCAAATTCTCTTTTCAATACTTAATTAAATCTCTATTCCCAAGCAGTCGCAGATAAGTGCCTCGCGCACATAAAGTCCGTTCTTGGCTTGTTGGAAATAGTATGCCTTGGGGCTATCGTCTACGTCGGTGGCAATCTCGTTTACACGGGGCAGCGGATGCAATATGCGTAGGTTGTCGCGTGTGCCTTTCAGCATGTCGGCCTTGAGAATGTATACATCTTTAACGCGCTCATACTCCATGAGGTCAGTGAAACGCTCGCGCTGCACACGAGTCATGTATAGGATATCGGCATCGGCGATGGTCTCTTCGGTGAAGTCGGTGTGCTCCACGTAGTTGATGCCATGCTCCTTGCAGTATATCTTATATTCGTTAGGCATGGCCAGCTCTTTGGGAGCGATGAAGTGGAACTGCGGGTTGAAGTGACGCATGGCCATGAGCAGTGAGTGTACTGTACGACCATACTTGAGATCACCTACAAGATATATGTTGAGGTTTTCTAGTGTACCCTGTGTCTTATATATGGAGTACAAATCAAGCATCGTCTGTGAAGGATGCTGATTGGCGCCATCACCGGCATTGATAATGGGTGCTGGAGATATCTCGCTAGCATAGCGTGCTGCGCCCTCGAGGTGATGGCGCATTACGATTAGGTCGGCATAGTTACCTACCATCATGATGGTGTCTTTAAGACTCTCTCCCTTTGATGAACTTGATGTGGCTGCATCACTGAATCCGATGACGCGTCCGCCGAGGCGGTTGACGGCGGTCTCGAAACTGAGTCGAGTGCGTGTAGATGGCTCAAAGAAGAGTGTGGCGATAACACGTCCGTCGAGTGTCTTTCGGTTGGGGTTGGCTTCAAATCGGGCGGCTGCCTCGAGCAGACTCATAATCTTCTCCTTGCTCAGATCGGCAATGGTAACGAAACTCTTTGTCATAGTATTGTTTGAGTTATTAAGTAGTTTTGTTTTTAAAGTATTTAGTATTTTGATTTTGCTGTCTAACAGGCTATCATGAATATTCAATCAGATGGGCTTATCAACATGCAAACTCAAAAATATAAATAATATAATACTAGCAACATTGCAAATTTAGTTCGTTTCATAGACTTAAGCAAATTTAATTAGCGAAAAAGCAGGATAGAATGTTTGAAAAGGGATATACTTCCTCATTATATAGATAATAAATCTATAGAGTGTAGGCGATGTCAAGATTGTGAACCATTAACTTTGAGACAAAATGGCTAGTGTCAGGCTTGCTTGATGCGTGTCTGGTTCTGTTTGTCTATGAATTGTGGAAAACTTTTGGAAAACTATGTGAGAGAATCTTTTTGTATGCATTTCTTTTTATATACTTTTGTGTCTGATTTGTAAATATTGATTCTGAATATATAATGGCAACAACGCGACAACCCCGAAAAACGAATGTCACACGCACCGTGAGGCAAACCGATGATTATGGTCATCTGCAGCCACAGGCTCCGGAACTGGAACAGGCTGTATTGGGTGCACTGATGATAGAAAAGGATGCTTACTCATTAGTGAGCGAGATACTGAAACCTGAATCTTTTTATGAACATCGTCATCAACTACTGTACAAAGCTATACAGACACTAGCTATACAACAGAAACCGGTAGATATACTCACCGTGGCAGAGCAACTGCGGTCAACGGCCGAACTGGAGGAAGTGGGTGGACCTGTGTATATTACTCAATTAGCAGGAAAGGTGAATTCATCGGCACATATCGAGTATCATGCACGTATTATTGCGCAGAAGTACTTGGCTCGTGAACTGATAACCTTTACTAGTGAGGTGCAGACCAAGGCTTTTGACGCGACAAATGATGTGGAAGATCTGATGCAAGAGGCTGAGGGTAAACTCTTTGCTATATCGCAGCAAAATATGAAAAAGGATTATACGCAGATCAATCCCGTCATCAAACAAGCATACGAGCAGTTGCGAATTGCTGCTTCGCGAGATTCTGGACTGAGCGGCCTATCGACAGGATTCTATGCACTGGATAAACTGACTTCAGGTTGGCAGAAGTCTGATTTGGTGATTATCGCTGCACGTCCGGCGATGGGTAAGACGGCATTTGTGCTCTCTATGGCAAAGAATATTGCAGTAAACAATCGTGAACCGGTGGCATTATTCTCGCTTGAGATGAGTAATGTGCAGTTGGTGAACCGTTTGATAACGAATGTATGTGAAATCCCAGGTGAGAAGATTAAAAGTGGGCAGTTGGCTCCTTATGAGTGGGGCCAGCTAGATACGAATATCAATGCCCTCTTTGACGCTCCGCTCTATGTGGATGATACGCCTTCGCTCTCCATCTTCGAACTTCGCACTAAGGCACGCCGTCTAGTGCGTGAGCATGGTGTGAAACTAATCATTATCGACTACTTGCAGTTGATGAATGCATCAGGTGCTTCGTTTGGTAGCCGACAAGAGGAAGTGAGTACTATCTCTCGTTCGCTGAAGGGATTGGCAAAGGAACTTGATATTCCGATTATTGCGCTGAGTCAGCTTAATCGTGGAGTGGAGAGCCGTGAAGGTGCTGAAGGAAAGAGGCCTCAGCTGAGCGACTTGCGTGAATCTGGTGCCATTGAGCAGGATGCTGATATCGTATGTTTTATCCATCGCCCAGAATATTATAAGATATATCAGGATGAACGCGGTAATGACCTTAGAGGATTAGCTGAAATTATCGTGGCTAAGCATCGTAATGGTGCAGTTGATGATGTGCGTCTACGCTTTGTCGGTAATTATGCACGCTTCCAAAATATTGAGGATGAAAGTCTTGCTCCTCTCCCTGAGGATGCTGTGTTGCAATCGAAGATGAACAAGCGTGCCAATATGCAAATAGTTTCAAATCAATCAGATGATCAGTTTATAGGTGGTATGCCTCCTGTTCCTCCTCCACCGGCAAATCCATTCCCGTTAGGTGGAGCACCATCAGATGTTCCTTTCTGATATAGTTTGCAATATTATATAAAAGTAAAAGACATCGATTAATCGATGTCTTTTACTTTTATTGTATTTACGAAGGAGGTTACTTGACTACGCCCAGCTCTTTGCCTACCTTAATAAATGCTGTGATAGCTTTGTCGAGGTCTTCACGACTGTGCGCTGCCGAAAGCTGTACGCGAATGCGGGCTTGGTCCTTCGGAACTACGGGGTAGTAGAAACCAGTGACGTAGATACCTTCTTCAGCCATGCGATTGGCAAAGTCTTGTGAAAGTTTGGCATCGTAGAGCATAACAGCACATATAGCTGATTGGGTGGGCTTGATGTCAAAGCCGGCTGCAAGCATTTTTTCGCGGAAGTAGACCACATTCTCCTGTTGCTTGGTGTGGAGGTCGTTACTCTCTTTAAGTATCTTGAACATTTCAAGCGATGCACCAACAACCGATGGTGGAATAGAGTTTGAGAAAAGGTATGGACGTGAACGCTGACGCAACATGTCGATTATCTCCTTGCGTCCGGTGGTGAATCCGCCAATGGCACCGCCAAAAGCTTTGCCTAATGTGCCGGTGTGGATGTCGATACGACCATAGCAATTAAACTGCTCGCTTACACCATGACCTGTAGCGCCTACAACGCCTGCAGAGTGACATTCATCGACCATTACTAGGGCGTCGTACTTCTCGGCCAGGTCGCAGATTTTATCCATAGGGGCTACGTTGCCATCCATGGAGAAAACGCCATCGGTAACGATGATGCGGAAACGCTGAGCCTGTGCCTCCTGAAGGCAACGCTCAAGGTCGGCCATGTCGGCGTTGGCGTAGCGGTAGCGTTTTGCTTTGCATAGTCTTACACCGTCAATAATAGAAGCGTGGTTGAGCGCATCGGAAATGATAGCATCCTCATCTGTGAAGAGAGGTTCGAATACACCTCCATTGGCGTCAAAACATGCAGCATATAGGATGGTGTCTTCGGTTTTAAAATAGTCTGATATGGCAGCTTCAAGTTCTTTGTGGAGATCTTGTGTGCCACAGATAAAGCGTACAGATGACATGCCATATCCGTGTGTGTCCATGGCTTTCTTTGCAGCGTCAATCAGTCGCTGGTTGTCTGATAAGCCCAAATAGTTGTTGGCGCAAAAGTTGAGAACATCACGGCCGTCATTTAGCTTGATGTTGGCACGTTGCGGGGTAGTGATGATGCGCTCATTTTTGTACAAGCCGGCTTCGTGAATGCCTGCAAGTTCTTGTTGTAGATGTTCTTTAATCTTACCGTACATGGCTTTTACTTGTTAATAGATTTTTATATCTTGTTTCTTTGGGGCAAAGTTAATGATTTTTGTTTGATATCGTATCGTTTGATTTGTTTTTTTTAGTCCCTACGTGATGTCTCCCTGGTGTATTCCAATTTGTCGTTTTCTTTATTGTGGCTAACATTGATGAGTAGGAGTTCTTCTGAGTTTTCTTCGATAAGCATCTCGGAGAGTTCGTCCTCAAGGTAGGTTTGTACTGCGCGTTTCAGTGGACGGGCACCATACTGGGGGTCATAGCCTTTACGGCTGATGTAATCTCGTGCTTCGTCGTTTACGTTTACTTGAATCCCTAATGCTTGGAGACGGTTGATGAGCTTGTCGACCTCGAGATCGGCGATGGTGCGTAGTGCTGTGCTGTCGAGGGTGTCAAAGGTGACAATTTCATCAATACGATTGAGAAACTCTGGAGAGAAGGTCTTGTTGAGCGCTTTTTGTATAACGCTGCGTGAGTGCTCCTTATCGTCGAATTCCATGCGAGTGGAGAAACCGACTCCACGTCCGAAATCTTTGAGTTGGCGGGAGCCTACGTTGGAGGTCATGATGATGACGGTATTTCGGAAGTCGATGAGACGGCCGTTGCCATCGGTAAGGCGTCCCTCGTCTGTAACTTGTAGTAGAAGATTGAAAACGTCTACATGAGCCTTCTCGATTTCGTCGAGCAGAATGATGGAGTAGGGGCGGCGGCGAACTTTTTCGGTCAGTTGTCCGCCTTCTTCATAGCCTACGTAGCCTGGAGGAGCTCCAACAAGGCGTGATACGGTGTGCTTCTCCATGAATTCGCTCATGTCGACACGGATAAGGGCATCGGTAGAACCAAACATGTGAAGGGCGAGCTCTTTGGCTAGAAGGGTTTTTCCTACGCCAGTGGGACCAAGGAACATGAAGGTGCCTATAGGGCGATTGGGGTCTTTTAGTCCAAGACGATTGCGTTGGATGGCTTTGACAAGTTTGTTGATAGCAGATTCTTGGGCTATGACGCTCTTGTTTAATGCTTCGCGCATGCCTTTAAGGCGTATTCCTTCTGACTGCGCCATACGCTGTACGGGGATGCCTGTTATCATTGATACTGTCTCGGCTATCTGCTCTTCGTTGACTAATTGACGATGATTTTTTAGGCTAGCTTCCCAGCGTTGCTTCATCTGGGCTAGTTCGTTTTCAAGCCGGCGTTCGCGATCGCGATACTCGGCTGCCAGTTCGTAGTTTTGGTTTTTAACGGCGAGATTTTTTTGGTTGTGAGCATCAGCAATGAGAGCCTCCTGCTCCTCGATCTCCTCTGGCACTTGTATATTAGTAAGATGTACGCGCGAGCCTGCTTCGTCCATAACATCGATGGCTTTGTCGGGAAAACAACGGTCTGTGATATAGCGTGCCGAGAGCTTTACACAGGCTTGGATGGCATCATCGGTATACTCTACATTATGATGGTCTTCGTATCTGTCTTTGATGTTGCGGAGGATGTGTAATGTCTCTTCCGCATCAGGAGATTCTACGATGATTTTCTGGAAACGGCGTTCCAAAGCTCCATCTTTTTCTATGGTTTTGCGATATTCGTCAAGTGTGGTGGCGCCTATGCATTGTATCTCACCGCGAGCCAAAGCAGGCTTAAGCATATTTGCTGCGTCCATTGAACCAGCTGCCGAACCAGCTCCGACAATAGTGTGAATCTCGTCGATGAAGAGGATGATTTCAGGATGCTTTTGAAGTTCGTTGAGGATAGAACGTAGACGTTCTTCGAATTGTCCACGATACTTTGTACCTGCTACTACGGAGGCCATGTCTAACATTACAACACGTTTGTCGAAGAGTATGCGTGATACTTTCTTCTGTACGATTCGTAATGCAAGTCCTTCTACGATAGCTGATTTCCCTACACCGGGTTCACCAATAAGTACGGGATTGTTTTTCTTACGGCGACTTAGTATCTGTGCTAGTCGCTCTATCTCCTTGTCGCGCCCGATGACTGGATCCATTTTCCCTTCGGCAGCAGCTTGTGTCATGTCTACACCAAAGTTGTCGATTACGGGAGTGTCACTCGATGGCTTCTGCTGCGGTTTGGATGAAACGGTTTGCCCAGCATTGCTGGGGCGTTCTGATGGAAAATCTTCGTCTTCTTCGTCATCTTCAAAGAAGTCGCCGCCCATGCTTGGACTGTTTGACTCGGACTTGATAGAGAGAAGGTCAAACACTTTGTCATAATTTATTTTGTTTTGTGACAAAACGTCAGAAGCCATATTGTGACCATCTCTGAGTAGTGCCAATAGCAGGTGCTCGGTGTCGGCAATGGGTTTCTTTAGCATGCGTGCCTCGAGTAGGCAGATTCGCATAACTTTATTTGCTGTGGCGTTGAGGTCGAGTGTGTGGGCTATGTCGTTGAATGTGTTGCAACGTTCGATTTCGCTCTCAATCTCTTCTTTGATGCTCTTGATATCGGCATGGAGTTGATTTAGGAGATTTACGGCTATGTTGTTCCCATCTCTTAAGAGCGCCAGTAATAGGTGCTCTGGACCTATATAGTCGCAATGGAGGCGACCTGCCTCTTCACGGCTGTATTCGAGTATGTCTATTAGTTTCTGTGAATATTGTCTACTCGTCATATCTTATTCTTTTTTTCTATTAAGTCTATGCATTGATGATGCAAAGATAATGTATTTATAGATTCTTCTTCCTTTTTTTATATTATGTTATCTACAAATAACATGCCATAACCTGTATGTATGACAAATTGAACTTTTGGAATGTTTAATGTGGACTGATATTAACGGAAAACTTCCTGATGATAGATATGTGCTGAAGGGTGAAATGGTTTTTGTTTTCAATGGAACTTGTTAGAAAAAACGTTAATTCGTTTGCCATGTCGGCAAAAATGTGTAATTTTACACGTTTTTAAGATTTGACAGAATTACTAATTAAATATGAATTTAGATCAAGACAGAATTATCAAAGTCGATATTGAGCAAGAGATGCGCAAATCGTATATCGACTACTCAATGTCGGTGATTGTAGAGCGTGCCTTGCCCGATGTGCGCGACGGCTTGAAGCCCGTTCACCGCAGAATCCTGTATAGTATGATGGAGCAGGGTAACACCTCGGACAAGGGATATCGCAAATCGGCCCGTACGGTCGGTGATGTGATGGGTAAATATCACCCTCATGGTGACTCATCCATCTATGGTTCACTCGTACGTATGGCTCAGGATTGGGCTATGCGTTACACCTTGATTGATGGTCAGGGTAACTTCGGCTCTGTCGATGGTGATAGCCCCGCAGCTATGCGTTACACAGAGGCTCGTCTTCGCAAGATTGGTGAGGATATGATGCAGGATATCTATAAGGAGACTGTAGACTTCCAAGAAAACTATGACGGTAAAGACAAAGAGCCCCGCGTGCTCTCAACCCGTATTCCCAACCTCCTCGTAAATGGTGCTACTGGTATTGCTGTAGGTATGGCAACCAATATGCCCACACACAACTTGCGTGAGGTGATTGATGCCTGTGTGGCCTATATTGACAACCCAGAGCTCACTACAGAGGAACTGATGCAATATGTGAAGGCTCCCGACTTCCCCACCGGTGGATATATATATGGTATGGCTGGCGTGAAGGAGGCTTACGAGACAGGTCGTGGACGTGTGGTAATGCGTGCCAAGACCGAGATTGAGACCGATGCCAACCACGACAAGATTATCGTGACCGAGATACCCTATGGCGTAAACAAGGCTGAGCTCATCAAGTATATCGCCGGCCTCGTAAGCGACAAGAAGATTGATGGTATCAGCAACGTTAACGACGAGTCCGATAAGGACGGTATGCGCATCGTAGTAGACGTGAAGCGCGATGCCAATGCTAGCGTAGTGCTCAACAAGCTCTTCAAAATGACTCAGTTGCAGACTGCCTTCAGCGTAAACAGCGTGGCGCTCGTGCCCTGCGGCGAGCACAACGACAAGCTCCGCCCCATGGTGCTCTCATTGCGCGACTGCATCAAGTACTTCGTGCAGCACCGTCACGAGGTGGTTATCCGCCGCACCAAGTACGATCTCCGCAAGGCAGAAGAGCGTGCACATATTCTCAGAGGTCTTATCATAGCTTCAGACAATATTGATGAGGTAATCCGTATCATCAAGGCAGCTCATACACCTGCCGATGCTATCACAGGTTTGATGGAGCGTTTTACACTCACAGAGGTACAGGCACGTGCTATTGTAGAGATGCGTTTGCGCCAGCTCACTGGCCTTCAACAGGAGCAGCTCCGCGCAGAGTATGACGAGATCATGAAGCTCATCGCTTATTTGAATGAGATTCTTGTTAACGAGGAACTCTGCAAGCAGGTGATGAAGGACGAGCTCGTGGAAGTTGCCGAGAAGTATGGCGACGATCGCAAGTCTGAGATTGTATACTCTTCAGAGGAGTTCAACCCCGAAGACTTCTATGCCGATGACGAAATGGTGATCACCATCTCGCACCTCGGGTATATCAAGCGTACTCCGCTCAGCGAGTTCCGCACACAGAATCGTGGTGGCGTAGGCTCAAAGGGTAGCGATACTCGTGAGGCCGACTTCGTAGAGTACATCTACATGGCTACCATGCACAACACCATGATTTTCTTCACCCAAAAGGGACGCTGCTACTGGCTCAAGGTATACGAAATCCCCGAAGGTACGAAGAACTCAAAGGGACGTGCCATCCAGAATATGCTCAATATCGAGCCCGACGATAAGGTGAACGCATTCGTACACGTGAAGAACCTTGCCGATAAGGACTTCGTTAACTCACACTACCTCATGTTCTGTACCAAGAATGGTGTGGTGAAGAAGACCTGTCTTGAGGCTTACTCACGTCCTCGTACCAATGGCGTGAATGCCATCACCATCCGTGAGGACGACCGCGTGATCGAGGTAGTAATGACCAACGGAGACAACGAGATCATCTTGGCTAACAAGAATGGTCGCGCTATTCGCTTCCACGAAGGTGTGGTTCGCGAGATGGGACGTGTGGCTACTGGTGTACGTGGTATGACACTCGACGAGGATGGTCAGGATGAGGTAGTAGGTATGATCGTAATCAACGATGCTGAGTACGAAAACATCATGGTAGTATCGGAGCAAGGCTATGGAAAGCGCAGCGATGTGGAGGAATACCGCATCACCAATCGTGGTGGTAAAGGCGTGAAGACCCTCGATATCACAGAGAAGACCGGTAAACTTGTAGCTATCAAGACGGTGACCGATGACAATGACTTGATGATTATTAATAAGTCGGGCGTGGTAATCCGTCTTAAGGTATCTGATGTGCGTATTCAGGGTCGTGCTACACAAGGTGTGCGCCTTATTAATTTGGGTAAGCGTAATGATCAGATTAGTTCGGTTTGTAAGGTGACTACAGAAACTGAAGAACCAGAAGTTCAAGATGCTGAGGTAGTATCGGAAGTCGAGTCTCCTATTGTAGATGCCCCTGAAATAGAGTCTGCCGAGCAAACTAATGAATGAAATAGTAAAATATTAATAAACATAATCAATAATCACTAAATCATTAAAGGTATGAAAAAAGTATTATTATTAATGGCTGCTATGGTGATGTCAATGTCTATCACTTTTGCGCAAGACGATGCTAAAGCAGCAGCAAAAGCTGCAAAAGAGGCCGCTAAGGTTCTTAAAGCCGAGATCAAGGCCGCAAATAAGGTTCTAAGAGAAGCACAAGGTCAGCTCAATGCTGTAGATGGAAACATCGATCAGGCCAATGCTCTAATTGAGTCAGCAATGGCCAACAAGCATACAGCATCGAATCCTGATACATGGTATACTGCTGGTAAGATTCAGGAGAAGTTCTATAATGCAGAGAATGAAAAAATGTATCTTAAGCAGGCATATAACCAAGACAAGTTCTTCGGTAGTTTGTCGAAGATGTTTGATTACTATCTCAAGTGTGACGAGTTAGAACAAATTCCTGATGCAAAAGGTAAGGTAGTTGCAAAATATCGTCCTGAGATAACAAATCTGCTTTCTAACGTTCGTATTAATCTTGTAAGTGGTGGTGTTACATACTTCAATGATAACAAGAATGATAAGGCGTTTGAACTCTTCTCAAAATTCATCGAGACATCTGAAGCACCTGTATTCGCGTCTTTCAACTTTATGGAAACTGACTCTTTGATCCCCGAGATTGCTTACTATGCAACTTTGGCAGGCTTAAAGATGGAGGATTATGGCAAAGCTCTCAAATATGTTGATGTGGCTATGAAGAAGGAAGATGTGGCACAAAAAGCTATTGAGTATAAGGCGATGTCTTATCTCAATTTAGGTGATACTATCAATTGGCTTAATGCTCTGAAATTGGGTGTCGAGAAATATCCTGCAGTAGAGTATTTCTATTCAAACTTGATTTCTTATTATAATAATAAAGGTAATACTGAGGATCTTATGGCATTTGCTGACGAGATGTTGGCCAACAATCCTCTTCCCATTTTCCGCTTTGTAAAGGGCTTCGTTTATCAGAATATGAAGGAGCTTGACAAAGCTATTGAAGAATACAAGATTTGTATTGAACAGGATCCCAATTATACTGGTGCATACCGCAATCTTGGTATCTGCTATTGTCAGAAGGCTCAAGACTTGAGTGATGCCATGGGTAATATTGATGTGAAGAGTAAGGCTTATAAGGCAAAGAAGGAAGAAATTAATGCTTTCTACAAACTAGCTCTTCCTGTTTATGAACACCTTCGCAAGATTGATGATGGCAGCGATCCCGAAGTGAAGAATGCGTGGACAAATGGTCTCTATACCTGCTACTATATGCTTAATATGGGTAAGGAATTTGAAGAGATCGAAAAGATAATGGGACTTTAATTATTCATTTAGATCTCTTGTAGAAAGAAAAGACGCCAATTGGCGTCTTTTCTTTTTATAGGCATGTATGAATTCCTCTCCAGTGGTATCTGGAATTGATATAAAAACAAAGAGAATAGCTTATATATATTGTTATCAGTATTCTATAGGCTAAAGGTGCTATAGCTAGTCTTTTTATCGTTTGACTAAGCAATACCTATAGAAATGGTATCTCGTTGTATTGGATGTTTATAGCTTGTTTTAATTGTGAAGACAAACTTTATATGTGTCGCAGAGGTATGTGTGTATAAAAAATGTCTCTCTGATATCAGAGAGACATGAGATGAGTTTTGTTGTGTGCTATTAGAATACCACTTTCTTGATTGTATTATCGGTGAATACAACTTCTACGCTGCTTTGGTCTTCGCTGACTTTTATGCTCTTGACAGGGCTAAGTTCCTTTTTATTGAAGGGCTTTTCACCTTTCTTCCAAAGGTGCAATGTTACCATGATATGTTCGCCATTAACAGCCTTCTCGTTCATGATGAGGCTACATTGGTCGCTTACAGGGTGTAGGCCTACGGGATAGTGCACAGAAGTTTTGTCCCAGCCATAGAGAGGTATAGTGGCAAGTTTGTATTCGCCATTGCCGATGATGGTGGCTTCTGACACCTTTCTTGATTTTTCTATACTGAATGCTTTGCCCTCTACCTTGGGTAAGGTGTAGTGCCCGAGGCGTATACTGGTGGGGTTGGGTACAGATACTTTGTCGATGCGCAGAACACCATTAGGTAAAGGTATATCAGCCAAGTTGTATTTCACTTCTCGGTTAGTTTCCAACACGGCGTCACGACGATAGATACCATCCTCAAGTCCCTTGAAGGTATAGAGTCGCAGCACTTCCCATTGGTTGCGGTCGTTCTTGGTTGCATAGTTCATTGATACCTCTCCATACTTGCCGTCAGCCATCCAGGGGAACTCTGTGTGGTAGGCTAGCTTATTGTAGTTCTCTGAACTGCGGAACTTCTGCCAGTCGGCAGCCACGGTTTCGTGACACCATGAACGCATCTCTGAGCCTCCTACATTGGGGTAGTCTGTGATCATTAGATTTGTGGCAGGTTGGAACTTGTTGTATACATTGTTCTTTTTGAACTCCTTGTCCCACGGACCATTATTTTCCTTTGCTGTCCAGAATGGGTTATCGGCAGGTAGCAATAATGCAAGAAATGCTTTTCCGCACCAATATACACTACCGCGACAGCTGTATATCTGAACTGCGGGCGCAAACGGGCCATAGAAACCGAGTGTGGGCACATTGTCTTCGAGTAATGCGGGATTTTGTAGGAATTGGAGTAGGGTAGATGATGCTATGCGGCGCATCCAACCATAGTTGATGTCGGCGTTCTCTTGATATCCCAGCAAGGCGAGTGGTACTACTGCGCCGAAACGGTAGGGAATGCTTCGTCCCCACATATTCATACGTCCTTCGGCATTGAACATGTAGGGGTAGTTGTCGATGAGGTCTGCTTGGTTCTTCATGAATTGCGCTGCATATTCGGGGTAGAAGTGCCCGTACATCTGTGCCCAAATAGGACCATACATCTGAAAAGCCCACATACTATAGTAGTCGTATGCTGGAGCATCGTTGTACCATCCTTCGCCGCGGTAGAGGGCAAGAAGTTTCTTCAGGCAGTCTTCCATGCGCCAATCGTTAACTTCGTAGCCTTGCTCCTTGAAGAAACTGATTACAAATACATTGAAAAACATCCAATTGCTTCCAATGGTGGGGCCGTTGCCGTAGCTGAGCATGGTAGCTGCAAGTTCGTCTTTCTGTGTTTGTGTGAGGGGATCCCATAATACATTCTTGGCTGTTGATAGTGATATTGCCAAAGCTCCGAATTCTACTAGTATTTGGCTAGGTCCGCCATTTGGAGCACGATGTTTGATGTAGCTTGGGCTGTTAGGGTTGATGAGGTTTAGTAGTTGGTGTCGGTAGTAGTCTGCTACTTTGATGCCATTAAGTGTGAGGTCGGGATTTTCTCTAAGTAGTGGCGCTGCTAAAAATAGAGTACGGCAGAATCCTTCGAGTTTGGCTGTGGGGACTTGTCCGGGGTTGTTGGGATAGGTCTTGTCAAACTGTTTGGGAAAGTACATCGGGTCATCGATGTCACGAATGTAGGTGAAAGCTCCGTCAAGAAGGTACTCTGCTGCATCAATCCAACCTTGTCGATCCAGTCCTGTATATGGACTTACCTTGTAGTTTGGGGTGGGGATGGTGAATGTCTGCTCTATGGCATGCGTAGGTGTGGCTACTTGAGCTATTACCTGTGTTGCCATTGCTGCAAAGAATACAGCAACAAAATTCAAAAGTGTGTTTCTTTTCATATTATAATATATTTACAATGGGGTTAAATGTTAAAGTTGTTATTTTTAATAAATATATAATAATCTTGCAATTTATAATTGGTATGACTTGATTTGTTTGTCGTTACAAAGTTACCTTCTTTTTATTTATAAAAAAAGAAAGAAGTCTATTATTTATGTGACAATCCCGCACCAATTTGATGCGGGATTGTCTGTTTATGCTTAATGCTGCTGTTTACTGGTATAAATAACGTTTGATACTCTTCTTTGGAGTCTTCTCAAACTCCTCGCTGTAAATTTGTATACCTGTCACTTGGCAATATGCGGGGAGGTTTTTGTTTAGCTCAGATCTGTTGAGTTCCATCTGGTTGGCTACATCCTGTACAGATTTGCCATCTTTGAATGCTGTGTCATAGTCCGGGTGGATGAGCGCGACAAGTTTGCCGTGACGATCCACTACGAGAGACTCGGCAACATATGGGAAGCTATTTAACTGATCCTCGATTTCTTCGGGGTATATATTCTGTCCGGATGGACCGAGGAGCATGTTCTTTGAGCGGCCTTTAATGAACACGTTGCCTTCATTGTCCATTACACCAAGGTCGCCAGTGTGGTACCATCCGTCGGCATCGATTGTTTCGGCTGTTGCTTCCTCGTTCTTGTAGTATCCGAGCATTACGTTGGGACCCTTTACCAAGATTTCTCCAGCGATATTTGCTGGGTCTTTGCTGTCGATGCGCACTTCCATGCCATATGCAGCCTTTCCGCATGATCCGGGCACAAACTTTTTCCAATCTTCATAGCAGATGATAGGGGCACATTCTGTGGCTCCGTAGCCTACAGTGTAAGGGAATTTGAGTTGATGCAGTAGGTTCTCTACTTCTTGGTTGAATGCTGCTCCTCCTACAATCACTTCGTAGAAGTTGCCACCAAACGAGCTAATCATCTTTTCACGCACTTTGGAAAGGATTGTCTCGTTTACGATAGGTACCTTAAGTAAAAGTTTTGTACCAGGCTTTTCTAACTTAGGTAATACGTTCTTCTTGATAATTTTCTCGATGATGAGCGGTACCGCAACGATTACTGAAGGCTTAATCTCGTTAAGTGCCTGGAAGATTATCTTGGGTGAAGGTATTCTGGTAAGGAAGTTGATGTGCATTCCAATAGTAAGTTCATACAAGAATTCGAAAGCCATACCATACATATGAGCCATGGGCAACATGCTAACGATGGTCATACCTGCTTTAAGGTTTAATGCGTGCTCTGCAAATTCCATATTGTTGGTTACGGCACGGTAGGGTATCATTACACCTTTCGAGAATCCTGTAGAACCGCTGGTGTAATTAATGATAGCCAATTCATCAGGTTGGTTGTTGTGGTAATAGCCAATCATGCTCTTCTCGAAACGATTCGGGAATCTCTTTCCAAACAATTCATTAAGGTGCTCGCGTGCATAAGTCAACTTTTCGTTACGGCTGATGAGCAAGTCGTAATCCTCCATCTGAATAACGCCGAGTACGTTGGGGATTTCATCTTCATTGAGATTCTCCCAATTGCTTTCACCTATAAAGGCTAGTTTCGAGTCACTATGGTTGATGATGTTGTGTACGTTGTCTGCCTTGAATTCATGTAGGATGGGTACAGGCACTGCGCCATATGTCATGATAGCGAGGAAGGCTACACCCCAATTCGAACTATTGCGACCGCAGAGTGAGATTTTGTCTCCAGGTTCGATACCCACTTCTCGGAACATGATGTGTAGTTTCTCTATTCTGCGGGCTACATCTTTATATTGTAATGTGCAACCCTTGTAATCTGTTAGTGCATCGCGATCCCAGTTCTTTTTTATACTGTCTTCAATGCGTAGGATAATGTCTTTTGCCATAATACTTTTTTGTATGGTTTTCAATTTACAAAGTTAAGGTTTCTGTTTTTCTTTTACAACAATATCTTATGATTTCTTTTTGTGGATGTTATTCTTCTCTTGTTGTTTTTTGAGTTCATATACTTATCTAGTGGCTATCCATTTTTCGCTACAAAGATACAAACTCTAATCTAAAGTGCAAAATATGGTATAAGTTTTTTGCATTTTTCTTCAATTTTGTGCATTGTAGCTTGCTTGTTTATGTGTGTTATATGATAGGTGTTTAATATTCTTGTGAATAGGTTATTCCCTTGTGTTTTTTCTTTAGAAGTATGTTGTTTTAGACTAAACTTTGAATTTTATAATTTATAATGTAATTATTTTTACCAATCTGTATACTTTTTGTGTGCATTTCTTGTCCATGTTGCTTTTATGCCATATTTATCTGAAATAGATGGTTACTTACAAATTGTTACTTATGCGTTGTGTCTTATCTCTGGGATGGCATTTGTAAAGATGTAATCGTCGTACATTGGAGCCTTTTTTGTTAGTAAACTTACATTTTGAAAGGAAAAATGGATAAAATGTCCAAAAACATGTTGTACGACATGAAAAAATGTTTTGTAAGTCCAAAAAAATGTTAGACCTTTGCATCGTTATCCTAAAAACAATCTTTTTACCTTAAAGACTAATACCTATTGAATCCAATAAGGGCCTCTGCGAAGAGCCCCTTATTGGTTTTAAATAGGCTCCTCTTTATTATTCATATTTGTGTATAAGTAGACAGAGGTATTTGTCAGGCCTGTTCACTCTTTTTTCTTAATAGCGCAATAGTATCCCAGTTTGTAGAGGAAGAAGTTGGTTAGTCGTGGAGCAGTGCTTGTCAGTTGGCAGGTTAGCTTCTGTTCATGTTTATCAAACCACGTGGCGATTCCATTGGCTACCTTTAATCGGTATAGTAGATTATAAATCTTTAGTAATGCTGAATGGTTTTGCATGGTTTGTTCCATCTTTGCAAGATTGTGTAGTGCTTTGCGTGTCTTTTCTAAGAAAATCTCGTTGTTTTCGAGTCCAACGTGACGCAGGGGATTGTCTATATGGTTTATTGTGACAGATTTCTCTTTTAGCGCAATGCCGAACAACGTATCTTCATGCCCATACTCGGTAATGCGTTCGTCGAATCGTATGCTTTGGAAGATCTCACGGCGAATTACGAAATTGAATGGTGTAAAGCGTTCGTATGGCTCTTGCTCGCGATAGCATGCTGCACGGCGTTTGTCGGCTCGCTTCTCGTAGGCGTAGCGCAGGCTCACCTCTGGTGATGGTAGCATATCGGCATGGCATAATCCGCCACAGACGACGTCAGAATTCAGTTGTGATATATAGTTGGCTATAAAATGCTCATCAATAATCTCGGCGTCGCAGTCCATAAAGAGTAGCCATGGATAGCAAGCTTCATCTGCCAGCCGATTGCGTATGCGTGCACGGCCGATATTCTCTTCCAACTCGATAAGGCGGCAGTAGGGTAGAGTAGTTATCTCTCGATTCTTCTCCTTGTATATATATATAGGTGAAGCGTCATCGGCTACAATGATTTCGTAATCGATGCCAGCCTGCTCTGCTTGTGCTTGTAGGTCGCGTATTAAGCGCGAACAGTCGTAGTTGTATGTGGGAATGAGGATAGAGAGCATGTATTGTTTTTGTATGGTGCAAAACTACGGAAAAAATGATAATTATGCAAATAAATAGGTTTAGTGTATTGGCTTTCTTACTAGCAAATGCAAAAAGTGTATTATGCTTTTAATTAGAGTGAATTGTTATGGTTGTGCTAAAAAGATATATTTTTGCTAGATTCATTAATCCTCAGGGGAGATAAACCTCACTTTATCGTAACCGGCACTCATTTCGCATTGGAGTTTAGAAAAATATTCAAGCGAGCTTGATATTTCTCGCTTGTTTATTCGTATCTTTGCAAGGAGATATTAATGTATGAAACCAAACAAACCTAAAAACAAGAAAAAAACATTTACCATGAAAAAAATCTCTTTAATGCTTGTCGCGCTCTTTTGTGTGTTTTTTACAGTGCAAGCACAAACCGTGACGGAATTGTCTCAACTGAATAATGACAATACGTATACCTTGCGTAGCGCTCGTGCATTCCTGTTTTATAGTCCTGCTATATCGGGTAAGATATGCTCCAGTACAGGAAAGTCTGTGGGCTCAGTAAGCTATAATCCCGCAGATCCTAATCAGCAGTTTCGAATTGAAAAGAATGGCTCCAGCTATTACCTCTTTAGTGTGGGTGCTGATAAATATGTAGGTGCCGGTGGTAACTATGCGGCTACTGCTTCCGCAGCACTGACTTTTGAGAATGTAGGTGGCGATTATCCTTGGAAACTGGTTCTCGGTGGCAAGGGAATGAACTCGCAGGTCAGTGGCCAGACGAATGAGGGTATCATCATCAATGATTGGTTGACAACAGATGCTGGCAACTGCTATAAAATTGAGGAGGCCGTCATCAAGGAAAGAACCTATACCATCGACGTGCTCGGCGTAGAGGATGCAACCGTGATATATGCCGGCTTAGAGTATAAGGATGGAGACTCTATTGTTGCGAAGAAGGTGGATAAGGCCGACTTTACAACACAGCCCATTGAGGGCAAGATTGCCGTAGTTAGTATCGATGGAACTACTATATATGTCAGTTATATGGATGCCGACACCAAGTTCTACACCATACGTGGTGGTCACGGAGGTTATGTCAGTTTGAGTGATGGCTATGTTGAAGGTGCTTACTTGCTGCTCTCCAATACCAATACAGCCAAGGACAACAAGGGACTATGGACTTTTGTGAAGCAAGATGGCGGTGGCTATAAGATTTATAACTACTCTACCGGTCTGTCCAAAGTAGTTGGCATGACGGGTAGTGAGGCAGATGCACGTGCATCTATGGTCAATCCTGCTTCTACGGTACATACTACAACCTTCGACGGCAATATTAAGTTTGATGGTACTGATGGTCGTATCAAACTAAAAGGCTCGGCCAACAACTACTGGAACAAGCGTGGCAATTACCTTGCTCTATGGAATAGTAGTGCTGCTGCTGGAGATGATACAGGTAGTAAATTTTATCTAGATGAGGCCAACTATGTGAGCTATCCCGATGAGTATATTCACGAGATCTCTGATATCGTAGGTATCGCAACCTATTCACCCAAGAATCCCAATACCCTGTGGTATACCACCTCGGCTGAGGCTTCCGGTGTGAGCTATCCTTGGATGGAGTATGCTCTTCCTTTAGGCAATGGTGAACTGGGTTGCATGGTCTTCGGTGGTGTCGCTCACGAGGAGTTGCAGTTCAATGAGAAGACTCTTTGGAGCGGTCCTGCCAATACCGTGGGTGCTGGTGGTGGCAACCGTACTTTCATGAACTTCGGTTCGCTCATCATTGCAAACAATGATGCTAGTATATATACCGAGGGTGTGACCGACTATGTTCGTTATCTCGATATCGAAGAGGGTATCGCTGGCGTAGAGTTCAAGAACGCAAGTGGTACCAAACAGGTGCGCAAGTATTTCAGTTCGGCTCCCGACCAAGTGATTGTTGGCCAGTACTGTAGCGAAGGTTCCGACAAACTCGACCTTCTCTTCTCCCTCGAACCAGGTAGTGGTATCAATGCTAGCACAGTGACCTATGTTGACGGCACAGCATCGTTCTCTGGTGCCATGACCGTGAAGTATGCTGCTCGCCTACATGTGGTAGCTGATGATAATGCTACCATCACGACGACTAACTCAGGTATCAGTGTGAAGGATGCCACTGAGGTGACTTTTTATCTCAAGGGGGGTACTAACTTTGAAGGCGATATGGAAGTGCTCAACAATTATTTCACCAGTGAGACTACTGCCGATGTCGATCTTCGTGTGAAGGCAGACATAGAGAAGGCTATCGCCAAGGGATACTCTGCTGTAGAGTCTGACCACATTGCCGATTTTAGCGCTATTACCGAACGTATGACCTTTGACCTTGGGCTGGCTACACCTACGGTAGACACCAAGACACTTATCGACAACTATTATCCCAACAACAGCAGTGCTAACAGTCGCCAAAACGAACATCTGTTCCTCGAGCAACTTTACTTCCACTACGGACGCTATCTAGCTATTAGTTCTAACCGCAAGCCTATTGCTGCTCCTAATAATTTGCAAGGTATATGGAACGACCGTGGTGTTGATTCGCCATGGAACTCCGATATCCATACTAATATTAATATACAGATGAACTATTGGCCCACTGAGATAACCAACTTAAGCGATCTTCACAAACCCTTCGTTAACTTCATCATTCGTGGAGCGCAGAGTGAGGGATGGAAGAAAGTTGGAAAGCAGTACAATGGCGGCCATGGCTGGAGCGTGCTCACTGAGTCGTCGCTCTATAATAGCATGAGCACTTGGGGGGATAACTACCTTGTGGCCAATGTTTGGTATACCAGTCACCTGTGGACCCACTGGCGCTACACCCAAGATGAGGAATTCTTGAAGAAGGCCTTCCCCGCAATGTGGAGCGCAGCCGAGTTTTGGTTCCATCGCCTCATCGAAGACCGCAAGGTGAAGGATGGCACATTTGTAGCTCCTAATGAGTATAGTGCAGAACAACCTTTGCAGAGCGAAGATGGTACTGCCCATGCACAGCAAATGATCAGCTATCTTTTCCAAAATATACGTGAAGCTATTGATATCCTCGGTGCTGACGAGCTGGGTCTTACTACCAAAGATGTGGATAAACTCAATCTCTATTTGGAGAAAACAGACAAGGGCCTCCATACCGAGACTTACGATGGCGGATGGGGAACCACATATAATGGGGTAAAAAAAGGTGAGCAGCTGCTTCGTGAATGGAAGTACTCTACATATAAGGCGGGTGAGAGAAATCATCGACATATCTCTCATCTGATGGCACTCTTCCCTATGGATCAGATTACTCCCGAGAGTGAGTATTTCATCCCTGCCGTCAACTCTCTCAAGCATCGTGGCGATGCCGCTACGGGTTGGAGCATGGGTTGGAAGGTCAACCTTTGGGCGCGTGCTCAAGATGGTGATCATGCTCATGTTATCATTAAAAATGCTCTTCGCCATTCTACTTCCTATGGCACTGACCAAAGTGCCGGTGGCATCTACTACAATCTCTTCGACTCCCATGCACCCTTCCAGATCGACGGCAACTTCGGCGTTTGCTCAGGTATGGCCGAGATGCTCATGCAGAGTGCGCATGGCTATATTAATGTGCTACCTGCACTGCCCAAGGTGTGGGAACGCACTGGTCGAGTGACTGGTATGAAGGCCATGGGCAACTTTACCGTAGACTTCAACTGGAGCGAAGGCAAGTGTCAGCAAGTAACCATCGTGAGTCATGCTGGTGCTCCACTTCGTGTGCGTTGTACCCGTTCGGCCAACGATATCAGAGCCTCTAAGGTGACTGTCGATAATGTGGAGGTGGCCGTAACTATCGACGAACATGGTATCTATACTATTCCTTGCGATAAGGGTAGTACCATCGTGATTGATTACACTACCGAGGGTACAGGTATTAGTGCAGCAGTGAGTGGTGAGAATGATAAGCAAATCTACTCCCTTGATGGGCGCTCGGTAAGTACGATGCAGTCTCAGACTATATATATTGTTGATGGAAAGAAACTTTTGAATAAGTAATATATGAATTCTAACAAAGTGGTAATAGGTGCAGACAATGGTCGTATCGTATGGATCGACTGGATGCGTGTGGCAGCTTGCTTCATGGTGATTGTAGTGCATTGTGTCGAGCCCTTCTATTTGGGTGGAGAAGGAGCATATATCCTCACTGCTAGTGATGCTTTCTGGTCATCGCTGTTTGATTCCCTTGTGCGTTCTTGCGTCCCTTTGTTTATCATAGCATCTAGCTACCTGTTGTTTCCTCTACGTGGTGGTGCGGCCGACTTTGTTCGCCGTCGCTCTGCTAGGATTCTCATCCCCTTCTTAGTATGGACCTTGGTATATGCCCTGATGTGGGGCGAACCATTGCAGAACTTCCAAGACCTAGCCTTTAATTTCAGTTATGCTGCTGGGCACTTGTGGTTTGTATATATGCTAGTAGGTGTATATATGCTCATGCCCATCCTCTCGCCATGGGCAGCTAAGGTAGGTAAGCGTGAACTGCAGGTATACCTTGTCATATGCTTTTTTACAACATTTATTCCCCTCCTGCGCGATTGGCTGGCCCAGGGCGAACTGTCGGTAATCTATGGGACCTCTGGCCTGCCGCGTCAGGCACTATATCCCTTATGGGGTGAGTGTAGCTGGAACAGTTATGGCGTATTCTACTATTTCAGTGGCTTCATCGGCTATCTGTTGCTAGGCCTCTATTTTCGCCGATTTGTGGGCGACCTCTCGTGGGTTAAGACCCTAAGCATCGCTCTTCCTTTCTACCTTGTGGGCTTTACCATCACCTTTGGCGGCTTTCTCCGTAGAGTCTTCGAGAGCGCTGATGGCGTATTTCCTGTAGGCGGTAGGGTGTCTGAGGCTGTATGGTGGGAGACCACTTGGACCAACGATACTGTTGGGGTGGCTCTCATGGCTGTAGCATGGCTTTTGCTTTTCCGTAAGATCAAGGCATCGGGTGCGTTCTATCATAAAGTACTGTTACCTATATCTAAAGTAAGTTATGGCATGTACCTCATGCATCTTCTGCTGCTCGTACCCATAAGTGGCTATTTTCGCAGTTGGCTTGGCTCTGGTGTCGAGGGAATGCTCGGATTTTGGACAACCCCTCTGCAGATTGTCCTCTCGGCTGTCACCTCTTTTATATGTGTAGCTATCGTATGCCTTTTGCTGCAGCGTATCCCTAAGTTGGGTAAGTATATTGTAGGGGCATGATAAGAAATAATCTTCAACTAACGAATAATGGAACCATTAGCTGAACGCTTGCGTCCGTCGACGCTCGATAATTATATAGGTCAGAAACATCTCGTGGGGAAGGATGCTGTGATGCGCCGTATGATAGAGTCAGGGCGCATATCCTCGTTTATCCTTTGGGGGCCTCCAGGGACTGGTAAAACAACGTTGGCCCATATTATAGCCAATAAACTCGAAGTTCCTTTCTATACGCTCAACGCTGTGGCATCGGGCGTGAAGGATGTGCGCGAGGTAATCGAGAGTGCGCAGAAGAATCGTATCTTTGCCAAGAACAGCCCCATTCTTTTTATCGATGAGATACACCGTTTCAACAAGTCGCAACAGGACTCTCTGCTCGCTGCCGTAGAGCGCGGCATTGTGACCCTCATTGGTGCCACTACCGAGAATCCTTCGTTTGAGATCATTCGTCCGCTGCTCTCGCGCTGCCAACTCTATATACTGAAGTCGTTAGAGAAGGGCGATCTGCTCGAACTCCTCGACCGTGCCATCAATGAAGATATATATCTTAAGCAACGCCATATTACTGTCAAGGAGACCGACGCCCTGCTGCGTTTCTCGGGTGGCGATGCCCGTAAGTTGCTCAACACGCTCGAACTGGTGGTTGAGGCCGACAATAGCGATGAGGTGGTCATCACCAATGCCATTGTTACTGAGCGCCTGCAGCAAAATCCGCTAGCTTATGACAAGAATGGTGAGATGCACTATGATATTATCTCTGCCTATATCAAGTCGATCCGTGGCAGCGACCCCGATGGAGCGCTCTACTGGCTCGCTCGCATGATACAGGGTGGCGAAGATCCTTCATTCATCGCCCGTCGACTTGTCATATCTGCCTCTGAAGATATCGGATTGGCCAATCCTAATGCCCTACTTATCGCCAATGCCGCTTTCGATGCGGTGATGAAGATCGGTTGGCCCGAAGGGCGTATCCCTCTAGCTGAAGCTACTGTCTATCTGGCAACAAGTCCCAAGAGCAACTCTGCTTATATGGGCATCAATACGGCACTGGGCCTTGTGGAGCAGACCGGAAATCTGCCTGTGCCGCTTCACTTGCGCAATGCTCCCACCAAACTGATGAAGGAACTTGGTTATAGCGATGGCTACAAGTATGCCCATGACTATGATAACCACTTTGTGGAGCAGCAGTTCCTACCTGACGAACTCGGTGGCACTCGCCTTTGGACTCCTCAGCCCAATCCTGCCGAGGAAAAGATGAAGGAGCGAATGCGCTATCTTTGGAAAGACAGATATCAATAAAAGTGCTTGAACAGCTCGGACCGCTCCACTTAACCCTCAACCATAATCCCTCAACCATAAACCAATGAATATTGTAATCCTCGATGGTTATGCCCTTAATCCCGGCGACCTCTCTTATGACTGCCTTCGTCAGTTTGGTACCCTCACCATATATGACCGTACCTCTACTGATGAACTTATAGCTCGCGCAATTGATGCAGATATAGTGCTTACCAATAAGGTGGCTTTTGGCGAACGTGAGATGGCTCAACTTCCTCGCTTGCGCTATATTGGGGTGCAGGCCACAGGATATAATATTATTGATGTGGCTGCAGCTCGCAGACATGGTATCACTGTGACGAATATTCCCGCGTATAGTACCGATTCGGTGGCGCAGACTGTGATGGCTCATCTCCTCAATATCACGCAGCGTATAGGTTACTATGCCGAGGAGAATAGGGTAGGGCGCTGGGCTGCTAGCCCCGACTTCTGCTATTGGGACACGCCTCTTATCGAACTTCGTGGTAAGCAGATGGGGGTCGTGGGGCTTGGCCGTACGGGCATGGCCGTTGCACGCCTAGCGCAAGCCTTTGGGATGTGCGTGGCAGCCTATACATCTAAGTCGCAGGATGCTTTGCCCGACGGCATCACTAAACTTTCGCTCGATGAACTCTTTTCCACTTCCGATGTGGTGAGCCTCCATTGTCCGCTCACTCCTGACACTCATCGGCTCATCAATGCCGAGCGTTTAGCCTTGATGAAGCCGACTGCTATACTCATTAATACCTCTCGTGGCCCTGTTGTCGATGAGCAGGCTTTGTCCGATGCGCTGAATGGTGGTGCGCTCTATGCTGCGGGTATCGATGTTCTGTGCGAGGAGCCACCTCGCGCTGATTCTCCTCTTCTCCATGCCCGCAATTGTTTCGTCACACCCCATATTGCCTGGGCAACCCTTGAGGCTCGTACTCGTCTGCTCCATATATGCAAAGACAACCTCCGAGCCTATCTCGAAGGTTGTCCGCAGAATGTTGTGTCTTAAGTTCTAATTTATTACAGTATGCCGTACTTTACGAGTTCGGCAGCCATCTCTTCCTGCACTTTACGGGCCTCTTCGCGTGCTACAGCGGCGAAGTTTTCAGTGCTGTCAGCATAGATGATGGCGCGGCTTGAGTTGACGAGCAGTCCGCACTCCTTATTGATACCATACTTGCATACCTCACTGAGCGAACCGCCCTGAGCGCCTACACCAGGTACGAGGAGGAAGTGGTTAGGAACAATTTTGCGGATGTCTTCGAAGAGCTGTCCGCGAGTGGCACCTACGACGTACATCATGTTCTCGTCGTTGCCCCACTCCTGTGAGCGGCGGAGCACCTTCTCGAAGAGGCGTTCGCCGGTCTCCTTGTCCTCCATGAGCTGGAAGTCGAGCGAGCCCTTATTTGATGTCAGTGCCAACAATATCACCCACTTGCCTTCGTAGGCGAGGAAGGGCTTCACGCTATCTTCGCCCATGTAAGGTGCTACGGTGAGAGCGTGCACGTCCTGCTCCTCGAAGAATGAGCGGGCATACATCGAAGAGGTGTTGCCTATGTCGCCACGCTTGGCATCGGCGATGATGAAGTGGTTGGGGTAGTTCTCCTTCAGGTAGGCGATGGTCTTCTCATAAGCCTCGTAACCCTTGAGTCCGTCGCACTCGTAGAAGGCGAGGTTGGGCTTGTAGGCCACGCAGTAGTCGGCCGTAGCATCGATGATGGCTTTGTTGAAGGCAAAGATGGGGTCTTCCTCGTTCAAGAGGTGAGCGGGAATCTTCTTGGTGTCGGTGTCGAGGCCTACGCAGAGGAATGACTTGCGTGCCTTGATGTTCTGGATGAGTTGTTGCTTGTTCATAATTCAAAGAGGCCTCCCCTAACCCCTCCCAAGGAGGGGGATTACAAATCCTTTTGAGAGGTAGAAGTGGCGTGTTTAAGATGTTTTATATTCTTTTTGTTTATTACTTTACTTCCAAGTCACCCCTCCTTGGGAGGGGAAGGGGGAGGCTTACAGTTCACTCTCCTTCAGCCTTTCTGCATTCTCGGCTACCATGAGCTGGTCGATGCAGTCCTGGATATCGCCGTTCATGAAGGCCGCGAGATTGTAGATGGTGTAGTTGATGCGGTGGTCGGTGATGCGTCCCTGAGGATAGTTATAGGTGCGTATCTTGGCCGAGCGGTCGCCTGTGGATACCATCGTCTTGCGCTTCGAAGCGATGTCGTCGATGTACTTCTGGTGCTCCTTGTCGTAGATGAAGGTGCGCAGACGCGAGAGGGCACGCTCCTTGTTCTTCGGCTGGTCGCGTGTCTCGGTACACTCGATGAGTATCTCTTCTACCTCTCCGGTATTTGGGTTCTTCCAGTTGTAGCGGAGGCGTACGCCTGACTCCACCTTGTTGACGTTCTGTCCGCCGGCACCCGATGAACGGAAGGTGTCCCACTTGATTTCACCTTCGTTGATCTCTACCTCGAAGGCTTCGGCCTGGGGCAGGCAAGCTACGGTAGCAGCCGAGGTGTGCACACGGCCCTGGGTCTCGGTGGCAGGCACGCGCTGCACGCGGTGCACGCCCGACTCGTACTTGAGGGTGCCGTATACCTTCTCGCCGCTCACGCTAAAGATGATCTCCTTGTAGCCACCGGCAGTGCCCTCGTTGAAGCTCGATACCTCCATGCGCCAACCCTTCTGCTCGCAGTACTTGGTGTACATCTTGAAGAGGTCGCCAGCAAAGAGAGCCGCCTCGTCGCCACCCGTACCGCCACGTATCTCCATGATGACGTTCTTGTCGTCCTCGGGGTCGGCAGGTACGAGCAACAGCTTGATTTCCTCCTCGAGGGCGGGAAGTTGCACTTCGCACTGGTCAATCTCCTCGCGAGCCATTTCACGCATCTCGGCATCAGACTCTGTGGCAAAGAGTTCCTTAGCCTCTTCAAGTTGGCGCGTGAGCTGCATATATCTACTGCGAGCCTCCATGAGTGCTCCCAGCTCTTTGTATTCCTTGTTCAGTTTTACGAATCGGCGCATGTCGGCTATCACTGCCGGGTCTGTGATGAGTAGTTCTATCTCCTCATACTTACCCACGAGTCCGTCGAGGCGCGCCATCAAATTATTTTCTGCCATAATAAACCTTTTAAATGCAAAGTTACACTAAAACCCTCGAAGAGCCAAATATCTTCCAGCTTTTCCGCCTAGTCATTCTCTGGATTGTAATGAATGGCTATACATATAACTCATGCCGATCATGTTGTCCTTAGGGTGTCGCCGAAGAATGCCTTGATTACTGCTTCATGGGACTTGCTCTCTTTGTGTCGGGCTTTAGCCATCGTGATGCATCAACGCCTCACATAGACCAAACTGCTGCCTCGCCCGATGGCTTTGATGCCCGAGGCCTCCTCCTTGCGTACCTTGCGTAGCTCCACGGTAGCGGTCGATAGAGACAGCTCGTTCAGCTCGGCATAGTCGCGAGTGCGCATGTATCCGTGGTCTTTGATGAAGGCAATGGCGCGGCTGATGCGCTCCTCCAGCGTGTAGGGCGAGCGCTTGATGCGGCTTTGCTTGCCACGCTCCAGCGTGCATTGGCTGCGCACGGCCTTTACTAGTGCCTTGTCGGCTCGGTAGTGCACGCCATTCACCTCGATGCTCTGCGCATTGCGCTGCGGCTCGTTCTCAGCAAACGCATCCTGCTCCTTATCTTCGCTCACGCCTACTGTTGCCTTGAAGGTGCCAATGCCGTCAATCGTCACAGCGCAGCCGTGTGCCATGAGGCGGGCCAATGATGTGGCTGCCTGACTGAGCACCTGCTTTGCCGTAGCTTCGCTGATGCCGTAGCCTGGTGTAGAGATTTCCTTGACAAACTCGGCCATCGTCACCCGACGCGACGTCTCCATACGGTAATATGCCTTATTCTCACTGTCGTCATTGATGCTTTTGAATTCTTGTTTGATGTATTTTGCCATAAGATGGGAGGTTTAAGTTCTTTTCTTGTTTACTCCGTAAAGTTACGAAATATTTGCCCGAAAAGCAAGTTCTCAGTACAGAAAAACTTGCGTAACCGTGGATATTTAATGAAATATCCGCGGATGCGTAATGAAATATTCGTGGATACGTGAGTAAATATCCGTGGATATTTGAATTTGTTGGCAGTGCCATCGGGAAAAATCTATTTGTACGTTGCAAGTTTTGTGAATGCCCAAGTATCTTTTCTGCTAAGAAAAAAACTGAATATGCTTGTTTGTTGCCGATTAATGTTTACCTTTGCAGTGAACTGCCAAGACTTTAGGTTGGGATACGATATATTAATAAATAAAATTTAGGCCTATGAAGCATAGCGTATAACCGATACGCACACTTTAGACATATTGGAAAAGCGTTTAGCTTTGATTCTTGTCTTTGAAACTTCGACACTTTCACTAGGCACCAAGAGTAAAGCAATGACGCTCACGCCATCAGGCGTGGGCTTTACTCGTATATTTGGTGCAAGGTAGTCGAAGACCTCAAAGACAGATACACAGAGTTTTGTCCGCGCTTTTTTTGTGCGTTGGTATAGAATCTTGTATGATTCGTTGGAGGACAGAGATAGATAGTGTATATTTGTACAATTTTAATAATAAAAGAAGTTTATATGAAAAAGTTTTGGACTATTTGCGTTCTTATGACCGTTGCTGTAGTGGGCTTTACCTTCACCGCTTGTGACGAAGAAGAAGAACTGTATCCTCCCACGGATACGAATTATACAGCAAGCATAGCTATCAAGGAAGCAACGCTAAAGCACGAAGCCCATATAATAAAATATAATCCTGAACGCTGGAGCACAAGGAGCAACGTGGTAATCTATGAAGACTACAACTACAAATACACGCTAGCGCTCGGCAGAGGCCAGTTGCTGTTGCTTATGCATACCCGCACCGCTGGCCAGTGGGGCGATGCAGGGCAATACGAAGTGTTGGAGACTCCTGACACCTGCTATGTGTTCCCCTATCTGGAACAATTGGATAAAGTGAGAAGCATCACCGATATCACCGAACACCCCGAATGCTATTGCGATACCCACGTAGACAGTCAGTATTCGTGGGTAGAGTATATTCCTCACTATGCGGCTGAGATGCAGCCAAAGTGCGGATACAGAGGCTATATAGCAACAGAGGATGGTGAACTGAAATACATCCGCCTGCACGTCAAAGAGTATACATTGGACGAGGTGGGTACGCTGGCTACGGCTACCGTGATGTATCAGCTTTATTAAAAAACAAACAACTAAATAAAAGAATAGATTATGAAAAAGTTTTTAAGCATTTGCGCTTTCGTAGCAGCAACTCTTTCTCTTACAGGTTGTGCAGGAGTAGCAAACACAGTATCGAACAACCTCACACAAACTCAGGTGGTATTGTCTGACGACAACTTCAAGGTTGTAGGCCAGGCCTATGGTGAGGCTTCGGCAACATACATCTGCGGTATTGGTGGACTGAGCCGCAAAGCCCTTTACAACAATGCAGTTAGCGAGATGACCAGGAATGCCAATCTAAAAGGATCGCAGACGTTGACCAATACAACCATGCACTACTCGGCGCAAATGATCACTCCGTTCTACGTGAAGGTGACCTGCAGTGCTTCGGCTACTATTGTACAGTTCAAGTAATGAGCACATGGGTAGTTGATGACTTTTGGGTTTCAACTGCCCATATAACTATATGACTTCAACAAGCATACAATTCCCCATAAAACAGAACATTATGAAAAAGAACGTATTAAAAACCATAGCTTGCGCAGTCATTATTGTGTTCTCATTGACTTCTGTGCAAGCTCAAAGCATCAAGGAGAGTTTCTCGGCTGAGGGAAGGGAGAATTGGAAGTCGGAGGTTACGGTGCGTGGCAATCTGGGCATTTATGC
>JAFOYZ010000221.1 GCA_017424485.1 Bacteroidaceae bacterium | reverse complement strand
TAGCCTTATTGCCATGTTTTTTATAGAGTGCGCCGAAGTCCCAAGTAGGTGCTGTAGGTACTGATACGGGTTTTTTGGGTTGATATATAGCAATGTTTTTGATGTAGCCGCTGCTTTTGTTTCCACAAAATCCAACATAGCCATTATTCTCAGTAATGGTGCAAAAGTACGTTTTTCCGTCCTCGCTGAGTTGATAAGAGAATGTGCCATCTGCTTCGCCATTTCCATTTGTTAATGTCATGACGTTTGCTGCATCTTGGTCACAAGTGAACGCAACGATAGATCCTAGAGTAAGACTCTCTCCATAAACGGCAGCACTTCGTGGGCCATTATAGCTATATAGTCCTTTGCCAGAACGATTCCACCATCCTTTATCGCCATCTCCCTTGACTCCTTGAAATGCAATCCAACCAGAAATTTCTTCAGGAGTTGTGGCTGGAAAAAGAGGTTGTTGTATTTTATTACCAGTCTCGTAGGCTTTTATAGATAAAGCCTGAGTTCCAATTGCTATGTCAATATCTCCACCTGTTGTGAATGACTTGACAAGATTGTAGTCTGTAGCCAAATTAGGGTCTTGTGCCTTCATTCCTAACGCAGCGATGAGCACTAATAATAATGATGTAATCTTTTTCATGTGTTTTTGTATTAGTTAGTATTCGTTGGTATTTTATCAAGACTTATTTGCAATGTCTACTTGACATTTAGTTGTATTTGATGCAAAAATACTGAAAAATATAACGGGTATCCCCTTTCTAAGGTTAAACATTGTTAAATTGTACGGAAGTGGTGAACTGATTAGATTGCTTTCTTGACGTGAGGATGCCACGATGTGATAACGTAGTTAGGGGGTAGCGCACGCGCTACCCCCTAACTAACTATTTTGATAATCAATGTGGATTAATCCCAAAAGTTGCCCCATGAGCCACGGCGGTCGTTGCTCATATTGGCATCAGCATCGGTGGTCTCGTCACTGATGAATACCGAGCTAGCCATCATCTCTGCTGGAGAAATATCCATAGACTCCATTATGGGAGTTATATATTCTTTCTTTTCCATGTCTTTTGATTTTGAGGACCCCCTCTAACTCCCCCTCTATGGGGACAACGCGGGATGAGCGTTGTTTGCGACGACTGAAGCTTTAGCTTCACAAAGGAGTGTTTTCTTCAGATGCCGTGCCCGACATCGGTGGAGTTAGAAGAGGTTTGTTTTTTATGTTTATATTTTTTACTTAATCACAACTTTAACTTCGTTTTAGTTGTTCACGTTCGGCATAGTCAAACAAGCTTGACTCTGCTCTCACTTAATCACAACTTTCTTACCATTCACGATGTATACGCCCTTGGCGGGGTTGAGCACGCGGCGACCCTGCAAATCGTAAACCTCGGTTGAGCGTTGAGGATTGAGGGTTGAGGCCTCGATATCAGTAGTACCGTCACCTTCGAAGCGGATGCTGATAGAGTTGGCACCTTGTGCGGGAGTAGACAAGTAGGCTTTGTTGTTGCCAACATTGAATGTACTACCCTTCACTTTACGGTAGAAGCCAGCCTTCTCGTTCTGCACGGTGAGCACGTAGGTGGTGTAGTCCTCTGCTACGGTTACCGCTTTCTTGCTCTCAGCCTTGTTGTTTGCAGCCTCGAAGCCTACGAGCATGTTGCCCTCTACGGCAGTGCCATAGCTGATTGAGGGGATAAACTCATAAGTGTCGGCAGCTCCGCGGAGTACAGCACCCGTCTTGGCAGGGATGATGCCCTCGAGCTCAGTCATGGTAATCACACCTGTACCATTCTCCATCACGGGCTCTCCGGTAGCCACGTATGCCTTCACGCCCTCGGGGATAACTACTGCCTCAGAGGCGTAGAAGGTACCGATCTCATACTGACCGATAGTGCTCTTCACATTGTAGAGAGTGTAAGCATCACCTGTAAGTTCCTCAATGGTGTAGGGGATATATACCATGCAGTAACCGCTAGGCTCCTCCTCGAAGAAGAAGGCGATACGGCCATCAGCCTGAGAAATCATGGTAGAGTAGCATGAGCCCTTGGTGCTCACGTGGATACCCTTGGTCCAGCCCTGTGCGAAAGTGGTAGATGTGTACTTGTTGGTACCATCCTCGTTGTACTCCATCTCCTTATAATAGATAGCCACATTGCTACGGTCATTACCTGTAGGTATTGACTGGAACATAAGGTCGCAGATGCGTCCGCTCTCCTTATGGATAGCCTTCACCTTGTAGATTTCACCATTGGTGCTGTTACCACCAAAGCTGAGACCGCCCTGCACCTCATTACTTCCTACTTCACCCATCCAAGAACCGGTAGTATAGGTATCATCAGCGAAGGTGAAGAGGTTAAAGTAACGACCATTGTATTTGCGGCTTGAGAGGACTACAGTACCATCGGGAAGTTCCTCGACCTTAGGTTCGTTACCCCACTTTGAAGCACTGTTCTCATAACCGAGTTCACCGAGCACGTTCCAAGTCTGACCGAAGTCATCAGAGTAAATGACGTAGTTGTGGTGCTGACGCTGAGTCTTGGTTACGTTCCATACTGCGCAGTAGAGACGATAGTAGT
>JAFOYZ010000220.1 GCA_017424485.1 Bacteroidaceae bacterium | reverse complement strand
TAAAAGTAGTTGATAGGTGTAAATATGGTGAGCGAAAAAGTTTTATTTTTGGCCTGGCAAGGTGTTATGTAATTATGTTCTTTGGGGGTGGCAGTTTTTGTTCTCATATTTTATGAAAAGATGTTTTATGAAAGAATTTCAAACAATTACGATATATCACCTGTACAATAATCCACTTTTAGAAACCTGCCAGGTGGCAAAAAAGTAATCGATTAGAGAAGGAAATGCTGATAGTTGAGGTATGACGAATTGAAAGCCTTAAATTCAACGATGAGAGCTGAGATAGTGTACCTTGCCAGGCCAAAAATGAAACTTTTTTACTCCGAGAAAGAGGGGGATTAATGATTGATTCAAAATCGCATGTGCGTTTTTCTGAAAAGGCATGTCCCTTTTTGGGAAATCGCACCTGCGATCTTGAAAAAAGGGACATGCGATTTTTAGGGTGACACAAATGTATGTACATTTTGGGAACACGAATGACCATGAATTTCCATGAATAAATACGTTTAGTAGATAAAAGTGTTTACAATTGAACTATTTACGAAAATTACCTTTAGCCCCTACGTGCGACGAATGCTTGCGCTCGGGCATATATCAGTATAGTGAATATAATAAAACAGTGTACTGAACAGAAGCAAACAATGTACTGAACAGAAAAATTGAGTGTACTGAAAATATAGATACCGTAAATCAAGAAGATACTAGTGCTCGCTTTGAAAAATATTCAAGCAAGTCTGATATTTCTCGCTCGCTTATTCGTATCTTTATGATAAATCAAGAAGATACTAGCGCTCGCTGAAAATATATCCATACTGATTGCGCAAGCAAGCTTTCGCATCAGTTTTGTATATTCGCTCGCTTATTCGTATCTTTATGATAAATCAAGAAGATACTAGCGCTCGCTTTGAAAAATATTCAAACAAGCTTGATATTTCTCGCTCGCTTATTCGTATCTTTGCAAATAAAAGGATAAGAGATGGAAAAGTCGAAAGTATATTTTGCGGATTTCCGCACGAAGGCTAACGGTGATAGCCTGATAACTAAGTTGAAAAGACTGATCAAGCAGGCGGGTATTGCTGACCTGGATATGGATGGTAAGTTTGTAGCTATCAAGATGCACTTTGGCGAACTAGGCAATCTGGCGTTTCTGCGCCCCAACTACGCTCGTGCCGTGGTGGACGTTGTGAAGGAACTGGGCGGACGCCCCTACCTTACTGACTGCAACACGCTGTATCCTGGAAGCCGAAAGAATGCGCTGGAGCATCTGTACTGTGCATGGGAGAACGGATTCACACCACTCACCGTGGGATGTCCCATACTCATTGGCGACGGACTCAAAGGTACCGACGAGGTGGAGGTACCGGTAGTGGGTGGCGAATATGTGGAGAAGGCAAAGATAGGACGCGCGGTGATGGATGCCGACGTATTTATCAGTCTCAACCACTTCAAAGGCCATGAGATGACGGGATTCGGCGGAGCTATCAAGAACATCGGTATGGGATGTGGCTCACGAGCAGGTAAGTGTGAACAGCATATCAGTGGCAAGACGGAGGTGGATGCAGAGTTGTGTCGTGGATGCAAGCGCTGTCTGGCACAGTGTGCCAACAATGCACTGGTGTGGAATGAGGAGACCAAGAAGATGAGTGTAGATGCCTCGCACTGTGTGGGATGCGGACGATGCATCGGGGCGTGCAACTTTGACGCCATAGCATCGGCCGACTATCATGCACCGCAGCTGCTCAACCGCAAGATGGCTGAGTATGCCAAGGCAGTGATAGACGGACGTCCCCACTTCCACATCTCATTGGTGCAGGATATATCGCCCAACTGCGACTGCCACGGCGAGAACGATGCTCCCATATTGCCAAACATAGGTATGTTTGTATCGAAGGATCCCTTGGCACTGGATCAGGCATGCGTGGATGCTTGCCTGGCGGCTACACCACTGCCCGGAAGCCAACTGTATGATCATATACATAGCGCCGACTTCTGTGACCATCATGACCACTTCACGAACTCGACACCTGAGTCGGAATGGAAATCGTGCCTGGAGCATGCGGCTAAGATAGGTATCGGAAACCGTGAGTATGAACTGATCAAGTGATACACTTATATAATATGTAATGAGAGCGACGCCGTAGCGCCGCTCTCATTGCATATTATTATAACTTGTCATAGGTCTTGCAACCACCTACATGGTATTTCCACAATATGGAGAAGGGGGTGCGCTCGGGTACATCCATAGAGACAGCTTTGCTGAGATTCTCTTCGCGCGAAGCACGGAAATCGCGCTTGAGCTTGCGATACTCGCGGCGAGCACGGAAAACAGCCTTGGTACTACCCCACTCGCCCTTGAGCAAGAACATTGCGGCTGCCACATAGTCGAGCAAGGCTCGCACGAAAAGCACGCTGCGGAGCTTTCCGGTGGGAAGGTTCTTGTAGAGCATGAGGAGGTTGTTGCGGAAGTTCAGGAAAGTCTTGCGCGGATGGCCGGCATTCAGGGTGGCACCACCAACGTGGTAGACGACACTGGAGGCTACACTGCGCACCTCATGTCCGCGACAACGGAGTCGCCAGCAGAGATCGATCTCCTCCATGTGTGCAAAGAAGCGACCATCGAGTCCGCCCACCTCTTTATATACAGCAAGGCGCACCATGAGGCAAGCACCTGTGGCCCATAGGAGGGGTACGTCGGTGTCGTATTGGCCATAATCCTTCTCTACGGTATCGAAGATACGTCCACGGCAATAGGGATAGCCGTAGCAGTCGATAAAGCCGCCCATGGCTCCTGCATACTCAAACTCATCTTTGTGGTGATAGGCCATCAACTTGGGCTGGCAAGCGGCTACCTGTGGGTAGGCATCCATATACTGTACCAGAGGCTGAAGCCATCCTGGGGTAACCTCCACATCGGAGTTGAGCAGTATGGCATACTCGGCATCGATGGATTCGAAAGCTTTGTTGTAGCCATCGGCAAAACCATAGTTCTGGTCGAAGGCTATAGTACGCACCGTAGGAAACGAGTGAGCCAAGAGCTCGAGCGAATGGTCGGTAGAACCATTGTCGGCTACGTATACCTCTGCTTCGCCCAACAATTCGGGCAATACCGAATGGGCTACTACAGAGGGAAGGAAATCGCGGAGCATGTGCTCGCCGTTCCAGTTGAGGATTACTACTGCTACTTTCACGATAGTTTAGGGTGTAGAGTTTAGGGTTTAGAGTTTAGAGTTTATAGTTTAGAGTTTAGGGTGTAGAGTGTAGGGTCTGTTGTCCGTTGACTGTTGTCTGTTTTCATCGCAGAATTTCGGCGCAGAGTGCTGTGCCCTCTTCGTTGAATTGGCCGAGGCGTACGCGCACCAGTTCATTGTCGCGGGCTGAGGGGTCGCTGACCTCTACCTTTATATAGTTGTCGGTGAAGCCGTGGAAGGGCTGGCCGGGCTTGGGCTTCTCGAGCAATACCATGGCCTCGGTGCCGATATGGCGCTGATAGAAGGCTTGGGTCTTGGCATCGGAGAGGGTCAGAAGGCGTTCGCTGCGACGGTGCTTCTCTTGCGGACTCACCTTATACTCAATCTTGAGGGCCTGGGTGCCGGGACGCTCAGAGTAGCTGAAGACATGAAGAGCGGTGATATCGAGCGAATGGATGAAGTTGTAGGCTTCCTCGAAATACTGCTCCTCTTCACCGCGAGTGCCTACAATCACATCGACACCGATAAAGGCATCGGGCATGAGAGCGCGTATCTTCGCTATCTTGGAGGCGAAGAGTGGCGTATCGTAACGGCGGCGCATGAGCTTGAGCACAGCGTCGCTACCAGCTTGCAAGGGGATATGGAAGTGGGGCATGAAGGCGCGTGACTGAGCTACAAACTCGATCACCTCATCGGTGAGCAGATTAGGTTCAATGGAGGAGATGCGGTAACGCTCTATACCCTCTACCCTATCCAATGCACGGATGAGATCGATGAAGGTTTCGCCTGTAGTCTTGCCAAAGTCGCCAATGTTGACACCGGTAATCACAATCTCCTTGGCACCCTCGGAAGCAGCCTGGCGAGCTTGTTCTACCAGCGAGGCTATGCTGCCATTACGACTACGGCCACGTGCATAGGGAATGGTGCAATAGGAGCAGAAGTAGTCGCAACCATCCTGTACCTTGAGGAAGAAGCGGGTGCGATCGCCCTGCGAGCATGAGGGCACGAAGGTGCGTATGTCTTTGGTGGGGATAGTGACCACCTCGCCTTCCTCACGCTTGTCCAATGAGGTAAGATAGTCAAGCAGGCTACCCTTCTTGTCCATACCCAGTACAAGGTCTACACCTGGTATGGCAGCCACTTGCTCGGGCTTGAGCTGGGCATAACAACCTGTCACCACCACAAAGGCACCGGGATGCTGCTTCACCAATCGGTGTATAGCTTGACGGCACTTCTTATCGGCTTGCTCGGTTACCGAACAGGTGTTGACGACACAGATATCGGCCTGTTCGCCACGGCGGGCAGTACGAAAACCAATATCCTGGAGGGTACGCCCAATGGTAGAGGTCTCAGAGAAGTTGAGCTTGCAGCCCAACGTGTAGTACACTGCCTTTTTATCTTTAAACTGCGTATTGTCTATCATAGACTACAAAATTACACATTTTTCCCAAATTATAGGTCAATATAGCGTGGGACAATCAAAAATATTTGTACATTTGCAACAGACATATACATTTGTTAAACTTAAAAAAACGAAAGATCATGAAGAAAGTATTATTTGTTCTTGTAGCTGTAGCAGCACTCACCATTACCTCATGCTGCAATAAGAAAGCAAAGGAAACCACTTGCGACAAGGCTAAGACCGAGTGCGTAGCAGATAAGTGCAGTCAGAAAGATTGCGATAAGGCATGTGATAAAGCATGTGACAAGAGCGAGTGTAAGAAGGATTGCGACAAAGCTTGTGACAAGGCATGCGATAAGAAGTGCGACAAGGCATGTGACAAGAAATGCGAGAAGAGCGAGTGTAAAGGCGATGCTTGCAAGCAAGAATGTGACAAAGCTGAGGCACAGTGCGAGAAAGCATGCGAAAAAGCATGTGAGAAGGCTTGTGACAAACAGTAAGTTTACGCATCAATACATAATATGGGATATCCGATTCAGGGTGTCCCTTTTTTATTTTTTTGGGGGGGGATAGACTACGGACAACAGTCAACGGACAACAGAC
>JAFOYZ010000219.1 GCA_017424485.1 Bacteroidaceae bacterium | reverse complement strand
GAAGTTGGAAAATCGCAAAGAGTTTTGTACTTTTGTATCAAACAAAGTTATTTACCGCTGCGCAAGGGTAACCTTGATGTTGCCCAACAGCAAGGTTGCCGTTGTGCAAAGGTAACGTTACCGTTGGGCAGCAGTAAATAGATTGGAAAAGAATTAATCCACTAACTATAAGCCCTTATGACGAAAAAGACAACAACCAAGAAATCAGGCACTATTGCCTATCAGTTGCGTAGGCAAAATGACCTCACAGGAACTGCCACAGAGAAGAATCCGCAGATGGCGGTGACCGTAGTGAACAGCAAGCTCACCACCACGAAGGAGCTGGCCGAGTACATCAACTTCGCTTGTAGCGTGACCGAGTCAGACATAGCGGCCGTATTGCTGGCCCTCGGCAAGTGCGTGTGTGACGAACTGCTCGATGGCAACCGCGTGGAGATAGACCACATTGGCACCTTCAGCCTGTCGCTCACCTGTGGACGCAAGAAACTGGAAGATCGCGTGACGAAGAACGACATCCGCGTGAAGAACATCCTCTTCACTCCCTGCACGGAGATGAAGCAGGCCATGCGCGGTGCCGATATCGTGAGCGGTGGCCCCAACCCCAACAAGCGGCTGACCGATGAGGTGATCCTGCGTCGCGTGGCAAAGTACTTCGAAGAGCATGAGTATATGCAACGCCGCAACTTCGAGTCCGTCTGCGAATGCTCGCGCTACACCGCCACGAAGAAGCTCAAGGAGCTGGTCAAGGCTGGCAAACTACGCGCTATGGGAGCAAAGAACGTGCGGTTCTATGTGAAGGGGAGCCTTTGAATGATGAATGCTGAATGTTGATGGCGGACACTGGCGTACGTGGATTATCGTACTTAGTGTCCGCCATAAATGATCTAATCTATAGTTGATTATCATTCCTTGGCGGAGGGTGGCAGGTGGAAAAGGGGATTCTGTGATATATATATAGATTCTATTTCTTGGAAATTTCTTTTGTTTTCCAGAAAAAGATTACTACCTTTGCTGCAAATTCCTGAGTGATGAGAATCTTTACCGAACAGACTCTAAGGGAGTACATAGAGAAGCATCCTGACACGCGCACTGCTCTGCAAGAGTGGGTGACGATAGTCAAGCGGAGCGAATGGCGCTGCTTTGCCGATGTGAAGGCGACGTTCAATAGCGTGGATAATGTGGGCAATCAGCACTATGTGTTCAATATCAAGGGAAACAATCATCGCTTGGTGGTGGTTATTAAGTTTACGATTCAGTTCGTGTATATTCGGTTTATCGGCACACACGCTGAATATGACAGGATAGATTGTTCAACCATATAAAAAGAAATGTTATGGCAAAGATAGAAAACGAGATTCAGTATGAATGGGCAGTAAAGCGTGTAGAGGAACTGCTTCCGTTGGTGACGGATGAGACTCCGCGTACCGACCCTAACAGTATCGAGTTGGAACTGCTGTCAAATATGGTTGCAGACTACTCGGAGGAGCATTTCGCGATAGGCTCACCATCGCTGATGGATGTGATCAAGTTGCGTATGTATGAGATGGGCATCACGCAGAGCGGCCTTGCCCAACTGCTCGGAATCAGCCCCTCTCGAGTGAGCGAATACCTCTCGGGAAAGAGTGAGCCGACCTTGAAGATAGGGCGTGAGATTAGCCGCAAACTGCATATTGATGCTAACATCGTGTTGGGGGTGTGAACAACTCCCCCGTCACGGCGGATATTCCCTATCAGCCGTTTTTAGTATCAGGGTTTGTAACCCGAAAAAAGTTTTTAAATTCTAATAGGTTTAGCCAGTTGTGTGTGGTGCAATAAAAGATTACTGTCCGTTAAAAGCTTGAAAACTTTTAGCGGACAGTAATAATTTGCTGTCGGCCAGGATGTAGGAGTAGGGAAGGTCGGCAATCTGCTCGAACGACTTGTTGCGTCCGCCTACCTCGAAAGGAATGAAAATCGTTTAGTCTACTAACCTTTTTGATAACGTCTTGCTTTGGGTTTTCAGTGTATTAAGAAAGGCGACTGGTTTTCCAGCCGCCTTTTGATACATTTTAGAATTAAAAGGGCATCATACCCCCTCCGTTCCGCTTCGTAAACTTCGCTGCACTCGTCCCCCTGTCTCAGAGGGACAGTTCTTTAAGCTAGTTTGCTCAGCGATGTCAGCAAAGCCTCCCCATAGAGGGGGAGGTTTGGAGGGGGTCTCTTACTTTATAAGGTCCACACTACGCTTGATGAACTTGCTCAGTGCCTCACCCTTGAGCATGCCGTTACCCAGGAGGGCAAGGTCGATGAGCTGGTGCAGCACCTTGTTGTCCTTGGCGAAGTCGGCATAGATGGCTTCACGCTTGGTGCGCTGGGCATCTATCTTGGTGTGGAGTTCGCTGAGTTCGTCCTTCTCGGCTGAGGGTATCTCCTCGTCCTTCATGCCCTTGTGTGATGCTTCGAGTGCCTCTTCACGTGCCTGCAACGCTGTGGTCTCCTCGTGGATAGGCTTGAGGCTATCGGCGGTCTGCTCCTTCTCTGCGGTGAGGACAGACTGGATGAGGGGATGGTCGGTGTTGAGGATGAGGGTATACATGTCGGGCATCTCGCCATAGAAGCTCATGCCTGCATTGATGGCTGCCATCTCCTTCATACGACGCATATACTCGCTCTGTGTGATGAGGATGGGGGCTGCAGTGGCACCAAGGGCTTGGGCATCGACCATGAACTCGGTCTTCTTCACCTCGGGCATCTGGCTCTTGAAGGCGGTGGTGAGCATCTCTCTTTCCTCGGCAGGGAGCTCTACGCGCTGCTTGTCTTCCTTGACGATGAGGTTGTCGATGATGTCGGCATCTACACGTGAGAAACGGCTCTTCTCCATCTTCTGCTCGAAGAGGTTGAGCATGGCGGTGTCGAGCTGGCCGTCGAAGTTGAGCACGTTGTAACCCTTCTCCTGTGCAGCCTCGATGTAGGTATACTGCTCATCGCGGTCGGTGGCATAGAGGTAGATGAGGTTGCCCTCCTTGTCGGTCTGGTTGTCCTTGATGAGGGTCTGATACTCCTCGTAGGTGAAGTGCTTGCCTTCGGTGTCGGTGAAGAGGGCAAACTGCTTGGCCTTGTCGTAGAAT
>JAFOYZ010000033.1 GCA_017424485.1 Bacteroidaceae bacterium | reverse complement strand
ATATGGTGGTGAAGCCCACTGAGGAGGATGGCACATTCAAGCGCACAGAGACCAGCTACGGCGCATCGCCCGTACGTCCCGGATATCCTGAGCACTTCAACCGTCGTGTGGTGAAGGAGACCGGTGACCGCTACTTGATAAAGTAATCGTATGGCGCATGATTATATGAGGGTACTTCAGATGAAGTGCCCTCTTTTTTTATTAATATGGCTGTAGTGTCATTGTTTTTACCTATTTTTGCAAAAAGAAATATCTATACTAACTATTATTATGAATCGTATGAAAAAGATTATGATTATGGTATCGCTTTGCGCCATGTTTGCGTCATGTGTGCAGCATATTCCTGAGGCAGACTATCGTGTAGTGCCATTGCCTCAAGAAATCAATATGGTGGATGAAGCGGCTTTTGTGCTTACGGGTGATACAAAGATTGCATGTGTGGCAGATGATGAGGCTATGCAGAGCAATGCCAGGCTATTGGCTGAATATATAGAAGAGAAGACAGGACACAAGTTGGAGATCGTGTCAGGAATGGCTGAGGGAGCTATCGCTTTGTCGTTGGATAAAGTGGCTGATAACGAGGAAGGCTACAAGATGGTAGTGAATGCTAATGGTGTGAACATTATCGGAACATCACCGGCAGGTGTGTTTTATGGTATACAGACGTTGCGCAAGGCCTTGCCTGTGGTAAAGGGCGGTGCCGTGAAACTCTCGGCTGCAGCTATTACCGATTATCCTCGGTTTGGCTACCGTGGCGCTCATCTTGATGTGTCCAGACACTTCTTTACCGTTGATTCCATCAAGCGCTTTATCGATATGTTGGCTTTGCACAACATGAATAGATTTCATTGGCATCTGACTGATGACCAGGGTTGGCGTTTCGAGATGAAAAAATATCCCAAACTCAACGAGGTGGGGGCGCAGCGTGCGCAAACCGTCATCGGCCGCAATAGTGGCGAGTATGATGGTATCCCTTATGGTCCTTACCTTTATACTCAAGACCAATGTCGTGAGATTGTGGCCTATGCAGCCGAACGCCATATCACTGTGATACCTGAAATAGATCTGCCCGGACATATGCAAGCAGCCCTGTCGGCCTATCCCGAACTGGGATGTACTGGAGGACCTTACGAGGTGTGGCAGATGTGGGGAGTGTCTGATGATGTGCTCTGTGCTGGTAATGATGCTACTCTGCAGTTTATTACAGATGTGCTTGCCGAGATTATAGATGTTTTCCCCTCAGAATATATTCATGTGGGTGGAGATGAGTGTCCGAAGACTCGATGGGAGCAATGTCCTAAATGTCAGGCACGCATTAAGGCCCTCGGACTTCGTGATGATGCAAAGAATAGTGCAGAGATGTATCTGCAAAGCTTCGTGATAGCTCACGCTGAGAAGTTTCTCAATGCTCATGGTCGTCGCATAATAGGATGGGATGAGATTCTCGAAGGTTCACTTGCCCCTACTGCTACAGTGCATTCATGGCGTGGCATCGGAGGTGGACTGGAGGCTGCTAAGCGTGGACACGACTGTATCATGTCGCCTAATGTGTATATGTATTTTGATTACTATCAGACTAAGCATACTGATACCGAACCATTGGCCATAGGTGGCTATGTGCCGGTAGAGACGGTTTATGGATATGAACCTATGCATCCGTCGCTAACACCTGAAGAACAGAAGCATATCATTGGTGTGCAAGCGAATCTGTGGACTGAGTATATCACCTCATTCAGCCATGTGGAGTATATGGAATTGCCTAGAATGGCTGCATTGGCTGAGGTGCAGTGGTGTAATCCCAATCGTAAGGATTATGACGATTTCTTGCAACGAATCCTTCATATGGCCGATATGTATGATGTGAAGGGATATAACTACGCCAAGCATATATTTGACGTGACGGGCAACTTCACTATAGATACTGTAAAGAATACGGTAGTGGCTGCGTTCAACACCATAGATGATTCTCCTATATATTATACTCTTGATGGAAGTGAGCCAACAACCTCATCGCTCCGATATAAAGCTCCAGTGGAGATTACCGAGGATTGTGTGATCAAGGTCAAGGCATTCGGTAAACGTGGTACTACACGAACCTTCGTGGAGGAGATCTCGTACAATAAGGCAACGGCTAAGCCCATAACCTTCTTGCAGCCAGCATATAGCAGCTATGAGTATGCTGGAGCACAAACGCTTGTCGATGGTCTGAAGGGAAACCATAACTATCGTACGGGACGTTGGGTAGGTTTTGCAAACAATGATTTCGAAGCTCTCATCGATTTGCAACGTGTCATGGAGGTAAGCAGTGTGTCGCTTAGCACTTGTGTGGAGAAGGGGGATTGGGTCTTCGATGCTCGTGGTTTTGTGGTATCGATATCCACGGATGGTGAATCTTATGTAGATGTTTTTGATGAACGCTATCCTGCTATGGCCGCCGATGACGCTAATAGAATATATGAGCATACGCTGGATTTTATGCCAGTCAAGGCTCGTTACGTAAAGGTTAAAGCCCTCGTAGAGCATAGTATGCCCGAATGGCATGGCGCCAAGGGCCATAGAGGTTTTCTCTTTGTAGATGAAATAGAGGTGAAATAATGATTCGCATGATACTGTAATTATAAATTGTAAATGATAGTGACGTGATGGATAAAAAAAGTTTGCGTATCGTATATATGGGAACTCCCGACTTTGCCGTGGAAAGTCTTCGCTGCCTTGTAGAGGGGGGATATAATGTAGTAGGTGTAGTTACTGGCCCTGATAAGGCTGTTGGCCGTCATGGCAGTGTGTTGCAACCTACTCCGGTGAAACAGTATGCAGTAGAGAAGGGACTTCGTGTCCTTCAACCCGAGAAGTTGAAGGATGAGGCTTTTATAGAAGAATTGCGCTCTCTGCAAGCCGACCTCCAGATAGTGGTCGCCTTCCGTATGTTGCCTGAAATCGTATGGTCAATGCCGCCACTTGGTACATTTAACTTGCATGCCTCGCTCCTTCCACAATACCGCGGTGCTGCGCCAATTAACTGGGCCGTTATCAATGGTGATACAGAGACGGGTGTGACTACCTTCTTCCTGAAGCATGAGATTGATACTGGTGCGGTGATACGGCAGGTGACTGTGCCTATTAGTGATACAGATTGTGTGGGTGATGTGCATGATCGACTCATGATGCTTGGCGGTAGTGTGGTATGTGATACGGTAGATGCTATCCTTGAGGGTAAGGTGGTGCCTATCCCACAAGAGCAGATGCTTCCTGAAGAGGAGTTGCGCCCTGCCCCTAAAATATTCAAGGATACTTGTCGTATTGCGTGGAACAGGACGACGAAGCAGGTGTATGATTTTATACGCGGACTTTCTCCGTATCCTGCTGCATGGACTACGCTTATCTCGCCCGATGGATCGGAACAGGTGATGAAAGTGTATGAGGCCGTCAAGATAGAAAAGCCAATCTCGTCAGATACTTGTGGCGCGGTTGCTACCGATGGTAAGACATTCCTTCATGTGCATACCATTGATGGGGCTATAAGCATACGCTCGCTTCAATTGGCCGGTAAGAAACGTATGAGTGTAGAGGATTTCCTTCGTGGCTATAGGCTAAGTGGGGAATATCGTGTAAGCATATAATTGCTATACTATATAAGAGTATAGTTTGCTATAGTATAATAGACTCTCGTCTCGAGAGTCTATTTTTTTTTACACAAACGATGTGATATGTGAGACGATGAGACAAATTCGAAACTGAAAAATACGTAAAAGTATTGCTATATATAGCCAAGATTGCTACCTTTGCATTGAAACCATGAATGAAACATGATGAAAAGACTATTCACGCTATTTGGAATTTGTTTCACCTTCTGGGTGATGGCTGTTGCACAGACAGGACATTTTATTCCTGCCGACCGTTTTTCGAACAGTATTGTCTCAGATCTATGCCAAGATAAATATGGCAACATTTGGGTTGCTACAGACTATGGATTGAATAGATATGATGGGTACAATTTTACAACCTATCTGCATGATGATGCCGATCCTGCTTCGCTTTGTAACAATGCTGTAGTGAGTCTCCTTTGTGATCGTGACGGACGCTTATGGGTAGGTACCAATAGAGGACTGGATAGGTATAGTCCGGCTGATGGTACGTTTATCCATTATCCTTTCCCCGAGGGATACCTTCCACGTGTGTGTGATTTGGTGCAATTGGCTGATGGCACTGTGCTGGTATGTACACCTGGTTATGGACTTTTTGTTGTGGGTGATGATGAGACACTTCACTTGACTAAGGATTATTCGTTTTCTCCGGATGACTTTTTCTTTGTAGGGATGTTTGAAGACTCTAAACGCCGCGTTTGGAAGCACGATGGCGGTAGTGAGTTTGTGATGAAAGATGACTATCGTTTCTATAAGCTTGAGTCTACGCTTGGAGGTGTTGTGGGGTTTGTAGAACGTGCAGATGAGGTACTAGTAGTTTGCTCTCAGGGATTTATGGCATATCATGGAGGGGAACTAACGATAGCAGATATCGACATGAGTGTTCTCGGTAATAATGATGTGACATTTAGTGTGGTGTCAACAGACGCTGAGGGTAATATATATATAGGAACCCGTAATCGTGGTTTGTATAAAGTCGCTATAGGATCGCGTAATCTTGAGCGTGTGGAGGTGAATGCTTCGGGATGTGATTTGTCATCGTCTAATGTGCGCATCCTTTATTTTGACCGTAAAGACAACTTGTGGCTTGGTTTGGAGCGTAAGGGACTGCTTATGGTAACGCAAACTCCTATGCAATTTTCCACTTGGAGCCTTACTGCACAGAACGTGCTGCTTGGTTCTACTATAAGTTCAGTCTGTGAGGGCGATGACGGCGTTACATGGTGTGCTATGCAAGGAGTAGGCGTATATGGATTTGACGCAAACGGACGACTTGCTTTACGTTCGCCTAATGCACCAACTTCTGTGGAATATATTTATAGAGATAAGCAACGTCGCTATTGGTTGGGAACGGATAATTGTCTTTATTCGTTTGATCCGTTGAAGGGTAAATATAATCATGTAGCTACACTCAACTGTGCGAGAATCAATTGTATGGTAGGAGATAGTGAGGGCAACTTGTATATCTCTGCATGGGGAGCCGGATTCAGTGTATATAGTCCATCGGCAAACACGCTGAACAACTACAACATGTATATGAAGGATGAGGAGCTGGGACAACTGTGTAACGACTGGCTGTTATGTATGATTATGGACCATCAAGGATTGCTCTGGATGGGTACATCATCGGGTGTCTCGTGCTTTAATCCTACTACAGGCAGCTTCCTCTCGCAAGGTTGGGAACAGCAGCTGGATGGCGTGATGTGCTTCTCGATATGCGAATTGAAAGACGGCAATATAGCCGTGGGTACGGATAAGGGACTTTATCTCTATGACCGTAAGGAGAAAAGTTTTGCTCCATTCCCGAATAGCAATGTAATGGGGAATAAGATTGTAACCTATATAGCTCAATCTAATGATGGCGACCTATGGTGTTCTACTTCGATGGGCATATGGCGCTATGATATGTTGCAAGAACGATTTGTAGGGTATATTAGTGGTAATGGTCTGGAGAAAAAGGAGTATACAATCGGGGTGGGTATGCATACGGATGTAGATCGCATTTGTTTTGGCCATAACGATGGACTCACCGTTTTCTATCCTCGTGAAGTGCGAGACCATAAACCCGATTCTGGCGAACTGATGTTGACATCGTTGCTTGTAGGTGGTGTGCCTGTAAATGCGAGTACAGAACTTAACGGAGTGAGGATAACACATCATGCAGTACCCGAGACAAAGGAACTAAACCTCTCGCATCGCGACCATACGTTGACGATGAGTTTCTCTCAATTTGATTTTATTAATCCTTACAATGTCGTGTTCGAGTATCGAATCAACGATGGTGATTGGGTGAAGAATCCTGAAGGAAAAAATGATTTCACACTCAGCCTTATGCGCTCAGGATTGTATCGTATTGAGGTGCGTGCCTTGCAGGGCGATGTGTATTCGCCGCTTAAGGTGATAAAGGTGATTGTACGTGCGCCATGGTATCGTACACCTTTTGCTATGGTGATATATGTATTGCTCTCGCTGGTAATATGTGCTGTGGCTATTCAAATGTATCGTAGGCGTATGGCTGAACATCTCAATGAAGAGAAAATGAAGTTCCTTATCAATTGTACGCATGATATACGTTCGCCACTGACACTTATCATGAGTCCGCTTGCCAATCTGAAGCGGAGGATTGATGTCAATCAAGTGGACGTGCGTCGTGATATTGATACCATTGAGCATAATGCTACTCGAATTTTGAGTCTGGTGAATCAAATCCTTGATGTACGCAAAATAGACAAGCAACAAATGCAACTACAATGCCGAAAGACCGATATGGTGAGGTTTCTCTACGGATTGTATAAGATGTATGAGTATAATGCTGCTGAGCGAGGTATAAAGTTTAACTTCGTACATGATGGAATTGAAAAATTAGACGTATGGTTTGATCGTAGTCAGTTTGACAAAGTGATATCTAATCTGCTTTCTAATGCGTTCAAATATTCGTATGATGGTGGCACCGTGGAGATACGACTCACTCATGACGATGATATGGTGCGCATTGAAGTGGCAGATACTGGTGTAGGCCTTGACAAGGATACGGTAAAGCATATTTTTGACAGATTCTATCAAGGGGCTAATTCTCGTAAGATGCATATTAATGGCACTGGTATAGGACTCAACCTGTGTAAGATGATTATAGATATGCATCAGGGAACGATAGAGGCCTTTAACCGAACTGATGTGCAGCGTGGATCGCTTTTTGTTGTGACGTTGCCGTTGGGAACAGAACATATAGCTGAGGAAAACATGGAGAAGGAGGATTTGAACACATCGAACATGGCAAGGAATAGTTCTAGAGCTCAGCATACAGTCCTCATAGTAGATGATGACTTGGAAATAGCACACTATATAACCACCGAACTGGGGCAATACTATAAGTTTGGAATCTGTGCCAATGGTAAGGAGGGTGTAAAGGAATTGCTTACCAACGAGTATGATGTGGTGGTTAGTGATGTAATGATGCCCGAGATGGATGGATTCACTATGCTGCGCATGATTAAGACCAATATGCACATTTCGCATATACCTGTTATTATGCTTACTTCGAAGGCAGATATCGGAAATCGACTTGAAGGCCTTGAACGTGGTGCCGATGCATTCCTCGCCAAACCCTTCAATATGGAAGAATTGCATATGAATATTGAGAATCTGATACACAACCGCCAGCGACTGAAGGGGAAATTCTCTGGTGCCCAACAGCAAGCCGATAAGGTGGAGCAGTGTGAGGTGAAAGGCAATGACGAACTGCTCATGGAACGTATCATGAAGGCGGTGAACAAGAATATTTCTGATAGCAATTTCAATGTAGACATGCTTACTCATGAGGTGGGTATCAGTCGTGCACAACTACATCGTAAGATGAAGGAGATGACGGGTATTTCTACAAGTGAATTTATACGTAATATCCGACTCGAGCAAGCTGCTCGCTTGTTGCGCGAACAAAAGGTGAATGTTACTCAAGTTGCCTATACCGTAGGCTTCTCTAATCTGGCCCATTTCTCCACTATCTTCCGAAAACATTTCGGCGTATCTCCGACTGAGTATATGGAACGTGAAAGTTGATGATGTGTAGTCCAAAGAGGGGGTTGCAGAGTATCTGCGCCTCCTTTTTTGCATGCTGACACAAAAAAGAAAGTATAAGAAACAAAAGGTAAAGCGTATTACTTGTATGGAATTTATCTTTGCATAGAGAATTTTATTAATTTTATTCATATAGTATTAACTAAAATCAAAAAACATGAGAAACTTTAACTTTTCCCGTATGTTTTTGGCATTGGCATTAGTAATGCTAGGTGCTGTGAGTGTAAAGGCTGAGGAACGTATCTCACTGCAAGAGGTTCCGTTCTATTCATGGGATGGATGGGATGGTAACGCAGCTAAGATAGCTGAAGCTAATTGTGCATGGGGAGTAGGTACATCTACCGGTAGCGTGTATGGTGACCCGTCTGTTATCAACTATGCAGATGTAACATTGTATTCAAAGCTTATTTTGACCGTTAGCGAAGGTACTCCTCGTGTGCTTTTCAATCGTTTGAAGGATGAAGGTCAGGGTGCTGCTACTTTTGAGGAATCATATCTGGTTGATATCCCCAATCAGGCATGGTGTACCAGTAGGTATCAGACTGTAGATGGCACTGTGTATACTTATGACATTAAGGCTATCGTAAAGGACTACGGTTTTGCACATCTCCACGCTATTAAAGGTGCAAACTGGGCAAACGTAACTGTAGAAAGTGCAGAGCTCGTTCGTGAAGGTAAGGCACAACAAGTAGGTTGGACCGAAGTAACCACCAATGGAAATCTCGAAGGTGAAGACGTGGCCAACTATTTCACAAAGGAGGCTCCTTCAGCAGAGATTTTGCCAGCTGTGATTACTGATAGCATTGGTGCGAATGGTACACGTGGTATCATGGTAACATCAGTAGCTGGTGCTGTTAATGATTGGGACTCTCAGTTCTGGATCATGGCTTCTGAGACACTTCCTGTTGGCACAAAGTATCGTGTAGCATTTGACTATCGCGCCAATCAGGATGTTGCTGTTGCTACACAGGCACATGCTGCTCCTGGTAGCTATATCCATTGGGATATGGTTGGTACTGTAAACTTTACTTCTGAGTGGCAGAGATTTACTTTCGAGGGCGAGGTAACAGCCGATCAAGCTGGTGCTGACAATCTGTTGCAGTCTATTGCTTTCAACCTCTCTGTAAACAAGGAGGCTGATGTAGAGTTCTACTTCGATAATATCCGTTTCGAGGTATATAAGTATGGTGTTACAGCCGAGTTCTCTGGCGACGTTATCCAGCTCGACTTTGGTTTTGAAACAAACTTGCCTTCTTTGGTTGCTGCTTGTGGTAAGCCCCGTTTGCTCTATCCGATGAGTTGTGCAAGCATTAAGGTCAATGGAACCGAGACTCCGATCTATTCTATCGAAGGTTTGGCTGATGGACGCTTCTACATCTTCATGCAGGAAGGTCTTAATGACGATGATGTTGTAGAGGTTGTGTTGCTAACCCTGCCGATGAGGCATATCACCTTGTTTATAATGGTGGCCCTGGTGGTGATGTTAAGGATTTTGCTGGCGAAGCAACTAATAACTCTTCTGTATATGAGGCTGAAGATGCTTATCCTTATGATTATGTAACTCCTATCGTAGTTGCTGCTGATCCGGAGCATGGCTCATTTAACTTGCCTAATAGCATCAGTGAGTTTAAGGTTACATTTGATAAGAACGTTGATTGCGCTGCTTTGGTTGCTACTTTGAGTGGTGAGGCATTGACAGTATCTCCTGCTGATGGCTTTGCTGAGGAAGTGGTATTGAAGCGTACAAGTGCAGGTGACTTGGCATCGGGTGAATACATGATCAATCTTACCAAGATATATCCTGAAATGCGTCTTGCCGACGATATCTTTGGTGACACTACTTATGTAATTAATGTAGGTAAGGTTAATCTTGATCCTAGCGATACTTTGCGTGCTGTATTGCCCGACTACTTCAGTGCAACTGCTCAGGGTGGTATCCCCGAAGGTTGGTATATGGTATATGATGGCGTACAACGCGAGCCCGGTACATCACATGGATCAGGTGCTAATATGAAGGAGTTTGCTGCTGGTGGCGACTTTACACGTGGCTTCTATACTCGTACAAACAACTCTACTCCTGACCAATGTATCGTAGAATATGGTCTTCTCGATGGCTATGCATTGACTCTTGAGGCTGGTAAGAAATATAAGATTCATTACAACCTGATTAGCTGGAAGGGTACAACATTTACTAGATTCGAGATTTATGATCCCAATGATGAGATTGTATATACTCGCGTTGATGAGAACAAGGGTACAGTGAATGGTACTACAGGTATTGTTGTCACAGGTTCTAACTCTATAGACTATACATTCTATCCTCAGACAACTGGTAACTACAGACTCAGATGGACTCCTACAAATGCTGCCGGTGAATTGGTAGAGGGTATGACTGAGATCGTATTTGCTAATCCTCAGGTTGTTTATTTGCCCAATGCAGCTGGTGTAGAAGAGACTCAAGCTTTGGTTAAGTCTTTGAATGCTGCTAAGGATATCCTTGCTGCTTGCACATCTAGCGCTGATGACCGCTATGCAGGTGCTGCTCTCGATGCTGTAGCTGCAGCTGTAGCTAAGTATGAGGCTGAATATGGTAACTATACCGCACCTTCGGCATATACCAATGCTATTGCAGCTCTTGATGCTGCTGCTCAGGCTCTCTCTGACCATCGTGGATTGTGTGATGCATATTATGCATTGCCCGAGCAAGCTCAGAAGATTGTTGATGATAATGCAAGCAAGAAGTTTGCTAACACAGACCTCTATGCAACATTGAAGGAACTTGCAGCTAAGTACGTGACAAAGAATGTTGAGACTCAAACCAATGAAGAGACTGGTGAGGTAGTAGAGGTAGTGACTCTTATCGTTAAGAGAATTACTGATGATGCAGAACTTCAGGCAGCTATCGATGAGTTGAAGGTTCCTGTAAACACATCTGCCAAGTTGTTCACCGAAGGCGTTTCTCAGGTAAGTACAACAGGTGTTGCTGCTCTTGTAGAGCGTCTCCGCTTGGGTGCTGAGGCTCTGAAGTCATTTGGTGTTGCCGAAGATAATGAGCTCGTGGTAGCTGCATACAATGCACTTACTGACGATGATGACTTGGCTGAAAAGATTAAGGCTGCTCTTAAGCTCCAACTCTACGGCCAGTTGAAGAATGCTGACAATACTCTCTTTGAAGAGAAATTGGATACCGTAACACTGGAATCTTATACCGATACATACGATATGACTGTATTCGTGAAGAATCCTAATATCTACAAGCAGGGTGAGGACTTGAACTACAGCACAGAGAGTGTTCCTGGCTGGATTGTTCCCGAAGGTGCTGCAAATCCTGGTCTCAGCTGGGGATGGAGCGATCCTGGTTACACCGTACTTGATGGTATGTTCCAGACATGGGGCGCTAGCTATGGTGTTGAGCAGACTATCACAGATCTTCCTGCTGGTGTTTACACCATTAAGGTTGGTTTCGGTGAGCGTAATACAGAGGCTGACACAGAGGGCTCTTACTTCTACGTTAAGACTTCTGATACACCTGAAGGCGAGGTTGCTGATTCAGTACATAGTCCTGTAATTGGTCAGACCTTCCCATATGCTAACCTCCAAGTTGAGAATATCGTAGTTACTGATGGTGTGCTCACTATTGGTGTCGTTGGTGGTCCTACCTCACATACCTTCTTCAATGATGTACAAGTACTCATTGCTGGCGCTGTTGCAGGATTTGACTATGCAGGTGCATATAAGGAAGTTGAGGATGGTGTAGAGACATTAGAAAATGCTGCACAGGTAGTGGGCGTTGAACTATATGACTTGAATGGACGTCGTATAAGCGTAGCTACACAAGGTATTGTTATCGTGAAGAAGTACATGAGCGATGGTAGTATCAATGTGCAGAAGGTAATAAAGAAGTAGTAGTTTCTTCATAATTGTTTGTGGTGGGCGGATACACGTGAGGTGTATCTGCTCACCTTTTTTTGTGGCATCCCAAATCGGTGATACAAATTGAATGATTAAAGAAACATGATTTATACTTGAGATACGAATATATATATTATATTTGTATTGTGAAGAATTTAAAGTATATGTATATGAGTATTAGAAGAATCTGTTTGGCGTTGGTTGCCAGTCTGTGTATGAGTGCCTCTGTATCGGCTATAGTACGTAACCCGATGATTTGGGCCGATGTGCCCGATCCTGATGTTATCCGTGTAGGTGAGTATTACTATATGGTGACTACGACAATGCACCTTATGCCGGGTGCTCCCATCATGCGTAGTAAAGATTTTTCTAATTGGGAGACTGTAGGCTATCTTTTCGATCGCCTTACAGACTCACCCAAGTATGATATGGAAGGGGGTACTGTATATGGTCGTGGTCAGTGGGCAACATCACTCAAATATCATAAAGGCACTTTTTATGCTTTGTTTGCCCCTAACGATAATCTCGGAGGTGACACTTATATCATGACATCAAAAGATGCGGCTGGTCCGTGGAAGATTCATTCTCGTCTTCGTCATTTCCATGATGCATCACTTTTCTTTGATGATGACGATCGGGTATATGTCATCTATGGTACGGGTGAGATGTGCGAACTTACATCGGATCTTCAAGGCGTTGTCCCTGGTTCTGAATGTAGGATTTTCCAGCGCGAACCCGATGAAACGGGACTTTTGGAAGGATCGCGATTTATCAAGCACGACGGCAAATACTATTTGCTTATGATTTCTCATGTATGGGCACCGGGTCGCTATCGTCGTCAGGTATGTTATCGTGCCGATGATATCAAAGGCCCCTACGAGAAGAAGGTTATACTTCAGAGCGACTTTGGTGGATTCCCACACGTAGGACAGGGAACAATCGTTGATGGTAACGATGGCAAATGGTATGGAGTGATATTCCAAGATCGCGGTGGAGTAGGGCGTGTGCTTACTCATATGCCATGTAATTGGATTGATGGGTGGCCTATTCTGGGAGATGAGCAGGGTCGTGTGCCCGAAACAATGCCCCAAGGTGGAGACGAGGTAAGATCAACTCATTTGGTAACTAGTGATGACTTCTCCAGTGATAAACTGAGCCTTTTCTGGCAATGGAATCATAATCCTATTGATGAGGCATGGAGCCTGACTGAACGTCCCGGATTCCTGCGCCTTAAAACGAATAAGATCGTTTCTAATGTATATGCAGCGCGTAATACAATCAGTCAACGCATGGAAGGACCGCGTTGTACCGCTTCAGTGGTGCTAGACCTCCGTCATATGGTCGACGGTGACCGTTGCGGATTGGCAGCCTTTAACGGACATTCAGGATTGCTTACTATAGTACGTGATGGAAAGTCCTATAAGTTAGTACAGTCTAATACCTTGGTGCATCTTACCGACCGGGAGAAGGCAATTACAAAAGTCGATGAGGAGGTAGTGGAACAGATTGAACTGAAAAAGTGTAAGAAAATCCAGTTGCGTATCGATGGAGACTTTACCCCAGGTAAAGATATTGCCACCTTCTATTATAAAGTAGGAAAAGGTGACTGGACGCCCATTGGCGAACCCTTTAAGATGCAGTTTGACTATCGCCGACTTTTTATGGGCACTCGTTATGCTATCTTCAACTATGCTACAAAGCGTGAGGGAGGCTATGTTGATGTTGATTGCTTTGAATATTCACGTGAAGAATAAGGGTGCATAAATTGCATGGTTTGTATCCTCCCTCTTAAGCAAAAAGGTGTGTAATATAGAATGTAATAACTTGAAATACTATGAAGCGGTTTTCTTTTATACTATTCTTGTTGGTAGGTTATATTACATCGTTTTATGCCGAAACACTAGTTGTAGATAATACCACCAGAGACTACATAATCTATGTGCCTAAAAATCTAGGTTCGCAAAGACCTTTGCTTATATCTTGCCATGGAATGAATCAAGATGCAGCCTATCAGAAAGGCATGCTTCAGATAGAGTCCATCGCTGATACGGCCAAGTTTGTAACAGTATTCCCTAACGGTATCAATAAAGGGTGGGACATCTCAGGTGATCGTGACTTGCGATTTGTGCAGGCCATAATCGATGAGATGGTAGCCAAATATGATATTGACCGAAATAGGGTTTACCTATCAGGCTTCTCCATGGGAGGAATGTTTACCTATCATGCAATGAATCGTATAGCTGATAAGATTGCAGCCTTTGCGCCTATCAGTGGTTATCCTATGGGTGGTGGTGTATATACCAGTTCGCGTCCTGTTCCTATTATCCATACCCACGGAACGACTGATGATGTTGTCGGATTTAGTGGCGTGTCGGGTATCTTGGCTGGATGGGTAAAACGTAATGGATGCCCATCAACTCCTATTACCGTGAAGCCGTATCGTGTGGGACACATAACCAGGCATACATGGGGACCTGGTGAGAATGGGGTAGAGGTCGTGTTGCTTGAATTGGCCAATAAGGGACATTGGATCTCCAATGATGTGGTTCTTACAGGTGAAGAAATCTGGAATTTCTGCAAACGCTATTCTCTTGAGCAAAAGAATCCGACGGTTCGTATCACAGACCCATCGAGCGGGCTCACCTATCTTACCTATGGTGGAGCGTCTGAAATTGCTCCTTTGGCAGTTACCGCAGTGGCTTCAGATCCCGATGGTAAGGTTGTGCGTGTTGACTTCTATGATGGCGATGCGCTACTTGGCTCATTGTCTGATGCTCCTTATACATTTGTTCTAGACAACCTTAATAAGGGTGAACACTTGATACGTGCTGTAGCAGTTGATGATGAAGGACGTACAGGGGGGAGCCAAATTATAATAAAGGTACTCGAGCCCACGGGCAGTTATGTCTTTTCAAATAGCTTTACAGCTGAGGGTACTGTACCCGAAGGATGGGCTACATACGATGGCAATGAGACGCGTGTAGGTTTCTCCTCAGGTTATTCTTCTGGCAGTCGTATCTTTCATTTTACAGGCGAACAGCGTGATTTTGACTGGGGACTCTATACACGCAATGTGATTGGAGCTGCTCATGCCGGTTATGCTCGTTTTGCGGCACAAGGCACATCTACCTCTTTGGTACTATATCCAGGCAATTATCAGTTATATTATCGTGTGGCCAACTGGAATATACCTACATACTCTCCCGTTACTATTGCTGTTGAGACTATCGATGGCGATGAGGTATATGCACATTCCTTTACCCCTACCTCTAACGTAGGTAATTCAGCATCAAATAGTTTCTCGGGTACCTCATTGAAATCCTTTCGTTTCGATGTTACGGAGAAAGGCCGCTACGTGATTTCTTTCTATACGGCTGATGCCCCGTGGGCGGATCTTGTTGTCGGACAAGCTGCCCTGTTGCGTAAGGGAGATGTCTCT
>JAFOYZ010000032.1 GCA_017424485.1 Bacteroidaceae bacterium | reverse complement strand
TGAATTATTAATTCTATTTAAGTGATATTCTCACTATCACAAACCTTCTCGAAAGCGTCTGTCCGAGTTTACTCCATAGGCAATTCGTTTTATTTGTTAATACTGTATTGTTTACTTACTCCGCAAAGGTAGCTAAACCCTGCGAGAAATGCAAATCTATGTTAGTCTTGTAAGGTTGGAATAGCCTCATTTCTTGTTTTGCAGAAATTTGCAGAATTCCACAAGGCTACGTTGTATCACGCCTCCAACCTGTAGTTGCTCCTTGTATTGTGTCACCATCGTTGGTGACATGCTGCGATTAAGTGCATAGCGCACAACATCCATATCAGCATCTTTGCAGAGCAGAATACCTATACTCGGGTTCTCATTGGAACGGCGTTCCTCTTGGTCAAGCGCCTCCAAGTAAAACTCCAATTGTCCTAAGTCTTTAGGATGGAACTCGCTTGTCTTTAATTCTATTGCAACCATGCATTGAAGTAGACGATGATAAAAGAGCAAATCGACCTTAAAAACCTTTCCACCTACATTGATTCTATATTCTTCTGCAATGAACAGAAAATCTTTGCCCAGCTCAAGGATAAAGTCCTTCATATGCGTGACAATCTCTTTTCTCAGTTTGGACTCCTTGTACTGCAACGGAAGCCCCAACATGTCCAAATAGACTTTTTCCTTGAACAAGACAGGCGATGAAGGGTACACCTTTGCCATTGTCTCAGATTGTACTTGCTTACCGCCAAGTATGGAATTCATTGTATTGGTAGTAATGGCTCGTGTTAACTCCTTATTCTGAAGTCGTTCACGTCCTGCATATAGAATATAGAACAATCGTTCTTGATCACTCTTGCATCTATTCAAAATGATTTGGTGATTAGTCCATCCGGTGCTAAAGAGGACTTTGGGGATTTGTGCCATTTCGAATGGCACAACTATTGGCTCTACAGTTTGTGCCGTTTCAAATGGCACAATTTCATTACACTCCATTATGGATGTCTCGGTGAGCAATGAAGCAAAAGATTGTGTTGAGTAGGTATCGTATAACTGTACCATTTTGTAAAGAGTGCGGTAGCTCCATCCTCTTGATGTCGGGTCTTGCGTGTGTATATATTCTGCTAATTGACGCACTACACCATCACCCCACTGTGATGATTTCAATTTAGATGACACATATCCACCTACCTCCCACATCATCTGCAGAGATTCGCTATTGACCATACGAACAACCCTATTGCGATGGGCAGAAATAATAGTGTATACTTCTGCAAAATCTTTACTGATGTACAATGGTTCTTCTTTCATAAGTGTTGGTTTAATTCGCAAATGTACGAATTAAATCAGAATTATCTCCTACAGAGTGAAATAAAATGTGATTGCGTTTGACGGAAAGCTTCATTTTATGTCGGAAGAAGCAGCCCACCATCCGCTCAATTTTCACACTGCGATACTCCAGTCTCTATGCGGTGAGACTAAGCACTTCATATATTCAGCAGTACCATTTTTTCTGAATGCAGCATCTATTTTTCTATTTCTGCGAAGCAAATTCTTAAATCATAAGCTTTGATTTTATATTCAGTGCCTTTGTTTTATTATTCACAAGCTTTGAATAATAAATCGGTGCTTATGATTTAGTTCTTCGGCGAATGCATTGCAACTTAATAAATGTTGCAAAAGAAGAAATCTGACCTACCTTCACAATAAAACGTGAGTTCGATATAAGGATTTTTCTTAACAAACCTATTGTAAGATTCTAACAGACTGCCCCTCTATTAGAGGGGCAGGGCAGACGCACCAGAAATATTTCTCAACTCCAAACTCTCAACTCCTCTATCAGTCTGTTGTTCTCCTCGGGTGTACCGATAGTGATGCGCAGGGTGCCCTCGCAACCTGGAGTGCGTGAGCGGTCGCGCACGATGAGTTCGCGGGCGATGAGGTAGTCGTAGATCTCGCGCGGATGCTCGGTTTTTACCAGTAGGAAGTTGGCATCGCTGGGGTATACCTTTGCTACGAAAGGTAGCTCGGCTAAAGCAGCGGCAACACGCTTACGTTCGGCGATGAGGGTTTGTACCTGCGGAGTGATATCTACCTCGAGGAGGCGTTGTGCCAAAGCTAATGTATCAGCACCGATATTGTAGGGGTATTTTACCTGCTCGAAAAGGCGGATGATGCGTTCTTCGGCAAAGGCGAGTCCCATGCGCAGACCGGCAAGGCCGTAGGCCTTCGAGAGGGTCTGCAGGACAATGAGGTTGGGGTACTCATCAATCAACTCTACCATGCTGGGCACGGAGGAGAAGTCGATATACGCCTCGTCGACCACCACGATACCGGGGAATCGGCTCACGAGTGTGATGATCTGTTCGCGAGGGAAGGCGTTGGCCGTGGGATTATTGGGTGAGCAGATGAAGAGCAGCTTGCTCTGCATGTCCGTAGCGCTCAGAAGTGCCTCTACGGGCAGACTGAAATCCTCGCCGAGCATCACCTCGCGGCACTCGATGTCGTTGATGGCGGCACACACGCTGTACATGCCGTAGGTGGGCGCTGTGCTGACGATGTTGTCGATGCCTGGGCGGCAGAAGATGCGGAACAAGAGGTCGATGGCCTCGTCGCTGCCGTTGCCGAGGAAGAGGCGTGCGGGGTTGACGCCCTTCTTCTGTGCTATGGTGCTGCGTACCTGCTCCTTGAGTGCGGTAGAGGGATAGCGGTTATAGCCATTATCGAAGGGGTTCTCGTTGGCGTCGAGGTAGATGCCGATGGTGCCCTTATACTCATCGCGGGCGGTGGAGTAGGGCTTCAGGGCCAGGATATTGGGACGGACATTCTTTAATTGACAATTGACAAAGTTGCGATTGAGCGAGGGCAAAGACTGCTTGCAGACTCTGCCGAGCGTAGCAACTTCAACGGAGTTAATTGAGAATTGAAAATTAGAGGACTCAGTATTTTCTGAACCTTCGGAGGCCACCCTTACCTTCACAGCATTGGCATGTGCGTCGAGTCCCTCGGCTTCGGCCATGCGGATGATGGTGTTGCTGAGGCTGTTGAGTCCTTCTTGCGTGAGTTCTTGATAGGTGATGGCGTGCATGAAGCTGTCGAGCCCGATACCACTGTAGGCGGTGGCAAGTCCCATGGTGGGTAGGGTATGGTTGGTGCCTGAAGCATAGTCGCCTGCACTCTCAGGGGAGTAGTGCCCTACGAAGATGCTGCCTGCGGCGGTGATGCGGTCGGCCACAGCCCACGCATCGTCCATGGCGATGATGAGGTGCTCGGCGGCATATTCGTTGGCAAAGGCAACCATGGTGTCGATGTCGTCAAATACCACGATGCGACTGTTGGCCAGTGAGCGTGTGGCGATGTCGGCACGGGGGAGCAGGGTGAGCTGACGTGCTATCTCGGCGTTGACCTGCTCGGCAAACTTCTGGCTGCGGCATACGAGCATCGACTGGCTGTCGGGGCCGTGCTCGGCTTGGGATAGGAAATCAGCCGCCACGAAGTCGGGCCGTGCGCTGTCGTCGGCCATAATCATCACCTCGGAAGGTCCAGCGGGCATGTCGATGGCAGTACCTTGGGCACTCACCATCTGTTTGGCTTTGGTGACGTAGCGGTTGCCCGGACCGAATATCTTGTATACACGGCGAATACTTTCGGTGCCGTAGGCCATGGCTGCAATGGCTTGTGCGCCACCTAGTTTATATATAGTGCGTACGCCACATAGTTGGGCAGTGTAGAGCACCACAGAATTTACCTTGCCCGTAGTGCGGTCGCAAGGAGTGCATAGGAAAATCTCTTCGCATCCTGCAATCTGAGCGGGAAGTGCCAGCATCAAGATGGTAGAAAAGAGGGGTGCGCTACCACCCGGTATATAGAGACCTACACGACGAATGGGAAGCACACGACGGCGACAGTGTACGCCAGGCATGGTATGTACATCTACGGCATGCGTCTGCTGCGCTTTGTGGAAAGCGCTGATATTGCTTGCAGCCTGGCGGATGGCCGCTTTGAGTTCATCACTCACCAAGGCTTCGGCCTCGGATAACTCTGCTTCAGATACTTGCAACGACTCGGGGCAACGTCCGTCAATCTCTGTGGTGATGGCACGTAGGGCTTCGTCACCGCCCTGGCGGATGCGCTCAAGAATGGTGCGTACGCGGCTCTCTATGATGGAGTCGTCACTGTCGGCACGTCGCATGAGCGAGGTCCAGTCTTCTCTATTGGGGGATATATAGGTTTGTAGCATAGTTATTAAATGGAGGCCTCCCCCTTCCCCTCCCAAGGAGGGGTGATTCGGTCATCGTGGAGAGGTTATCTGTATTTATAGTTTTACTGTCAGCGATGTCTGTAAGCTCCCTCTCCTTGGGAGAGGGCGGGGGAGAGGCTATTCGATTACCTTATCCAAATCCAGCACGAGGATGCCTTCGGCGCCAATCTGCTTGAGACGCTCTATCTTGTCCCATAGCTCGTCGGCTTTCACTACGGAGTGGAGTGAGCACCAAGACTTGTCGGCCAGTGGCATCACAGATGGACTGCGCATGGCTGGGAGTATGGCGATGGCTTCGTCGACCTTATCGGTGGGGAGATTCATCAGAATATATTTCTTGCCACGGCTGTTGGTGACTGCATCTATGCGGAAAAGCAATGAGTCGAGGATGGCACGTTTCTCTGGTGAGAGGTGAGGATTGGCGATGAGCACTGCTTCGGAGTGGATAACCTTCTCTACCTCCTTCAGACCATTGGAAACTAATGTGCCGCCTGATGATACGATATCGAAGATGGCATCGGCAATGCCTGCGGCTGGCGCAATCTCTACCGAACCTTTGATGACGCGGATGCTGGCCTCTATACCCTTCTCGGCAAAGAAACGGCGTAGGATATTGGGGTAGGAGGTAGCAATGCGCTTGCCCTGAAAATACTCGGGCGAGGTGTACTCGTCGGCTTTAGGAATGGCGAGTGAGATGCGACAGCCGCCAAAGCCCAGCTGACGGACAAGGTCTACAGCAACAACCGTCTCGGCTACCTCGTTGTAACCTACGATGCCGATATCGGCTGAGCCGTCAGCCACCACCTCGGGTATATCATCGTCGCGTAGGTAGAGAATCTCAATGGGGAAATTATCTACGCGGTCGAGAAACTTGCGCTTTTGGTCATTTATGTTCAGACCTGCATCTTGCAGCAAGTCTATGCTCTGTTCGTTGAGTCGTCCTTTTGACTGGATAGCTAT
>JAFOYZ010000218.1 GCA_017424485.1 Bacteroidaceae bacterium | reverse complement strand
TCTTGCGGCGCGAGGCATAGTTCGCATTGTTGCCTTCGTACCAGTGGGCCTCGGCATCAAGTGCTTTCACGGCGGCCAGCTGCATGGCGCGGTACATACCGCTGTCGATATTGCTTTTCACCTTGAGTATCCAGCTGATGAAGGTGGCATTGGCAGCTATCATACCGATGCGCCAACCGGGCATGTTGTGGCTCTTGCTCATGGAGTTGAATTCGATGCAGCACTCCTTGGCTCCCTCTACGGAGAGGATGCTCAGGGGATCGTCGTTAAGGATGAAACTGTAGGGGTTGTCGTTGACGATGACGATACCTTTGCGGCGGGCAAAGTCGACCAAGCGCTCATACAGCTCCATCGTGGCATTGGCACCAGTAGGCATGTTGGGGTAGTTGGTCCACATGAGCTTCACACGGCTGAGGTCCATGCGCTCCAGTGCATCGAAGTCGGGCATCCATCCATTCTCTTCCTTGAGGTCGTAGTGCACCACCTCGGCACCGAGCAGGCGGCTCAGCGAGGTGTAGGTGGGGTAGCCGGGATTGGGTACGAGCACCTGATCGCCTGGGTTCACGAAGGCCAGTGTCACGTGCAGTATGCCCTCTTTGGAGCCTATGAGGGGCTGTATCTCCGTCTTGGCGTCGAGCTCCACACCGTACCAACGTTTATAGAATCGGGCAAACGCCTCGCGCAGTTCGGGTATGCCCACATAGGGCTGGTAGCCGTGCCCATTGGGGTTGTGTGCCTCGGTGCAGAGCGTTTCTACGGTCTCTTCCGATGGGGGCATGTCGGGGCTTCCTACACCTAGGCTTATCACGCCCTTTCCTGCGGCGTTCATGGCTGCCACCTCTTTGAGTTTGCGCGAGAAGTAATATTCGCTCACCGAGGCGAGTCGGTCGGCAGGCTGTATGGTGTATGTCTTGTTTGCTTCGTTCATGATTCTTATCTAATTAATATTAATAAGTAAGTCCCGCCATTGCTGAGCGGGACTTATGTTTTTATGTATCAATTCTATTATTACATCATTATTTGCTGTTACATAGCCTATCCCGCTCTACTTTGTGCTAAAGTAAAAGTAAAAATAGGAATAATATGTAAAGCCTACGTTGTGCATTGCTTACAGATTTATGTTTGATGTGTGCAAAGGTAATCGTTTTTTTACAAATTCCTATCTTTTTGTGATGTTTTTTTACTTTTTTCTTTGTTGTGCTATCATTGAGCAGGTCATATCACTGTCTCAATAGCTCTTTGGCATTGTTTATTGCCGCCTCTGATAGTGTGCCAGCGCTCATCATTTGTGCCAGTTCGGTGATGCGCTCTTCGGTGCTGAGTGGGCGTATATGGCTCACGGTGGCGTTCTCGTTGTCCTCTTTGTATACCTTGTAGTGTGCTGCTGCCTTGGCTGCAATCTGGGGTAGGTGAGTGATGCTTATCACCTGTCGTCCGTGGCTGGCTATCTGTGCCATGATGTGTGCCATGCGTGCTGCTATGGTACCCGATACGCCTGTGTCTATCTCGTCGAATATGAGTGTGGGCATTGCCTTGGCTGCTGCTATGATGCTCTTCAGTGACAGCATGATGCGTGAGATTTCTCCACCTGAGGCTACCTGTGCGATGTCTTGCAATGCCCCGTTCTTGTTTGCCGAGAAGAGGAAGCTTACACTGTCGGCTCCAGTAGCGTCGGGTTGTCGGCGCTGACTGATGTCTACGGCAAAGCGTGTGTTGGGTATGCCCAGTTCGATGAGTCGTGCTGCTATCTCCTTCTCGAATGTGCGTGCAGCTGCGTTGCGCTGTGCGGTGAGTGTGGCTGCCTGCTTCTGCACTATGCCGTATGCATTGTCTACAGCCTTCTCTAGTGCGGCTATCTGTTCGGCAGCATCATCTATTCGGTTTAGCGTGTCGCGGTAGCGTTTCTCTATCTCCAGCAGTTCGGCCACGCTGCTCACGCGGTGTTTCTGCTGTGCGGTGTATATCACGTCGAGTCGTTCCTCTACCCATGCCTGCCTTTCGGGATCTACGGTCAGTCTTTCTTCGGCATCGGCTACCTCGCCTGCTATGTCTTTGAGCTCTATGTATAGGCTCTCCATGCGTGAGTGCCACTCTTCGGCTTGGGGGTAGATGGATGTGAGTGAGCGCAAGGCCTGTGTGGTACTGCGTAGTGTGTTCACCTGTCCACCTTCGTCGCTACTTAGCGCAGCGTTTATGCCATATAGTCCGGCTTTGATATCCTCTGCATGGCTTAGCACTTCAAGCTCCTGCTCCAGCTCCTCTTGTTCGCCTTCGCGCAGTTTCCATTCGTCGAATTGGTTGAGTTGGAATCGTATATACTCCTCGTCGCCTTTGTCGCCCGAGAGTTGTGTGCGCACCTCGTCCAGTGCAGCCACAGCTCTGCGGTAGTTGTGGTAATCTGCCGTATACTGTTGCTTGATGCCTTTGTCGGTGCATAGTGTGTCGAGCACGTTTAGCTGGAAGCTCTCTGCCGATAGCAGCAGGTTTTGGTGCTGTGAGTGAATGTCGATGAGTCGTTCGCCCAACTGTTTCAGTGCAGTCAGTGATACGGGGGTGTCATTGATGAATGCGCGGCTCTTGCCCGTGGCAGCTATTTCGCGTCGTACTATACACTCATGATCATACTCCACGTCCATCTCCTCGAATAGCTCTTGCAGGTTATATCCATCGATGTCGAAGGTGCCTTCTACGATGCATTTCGTGGCTCCGGTGCGTATGGCTGCGGTTTCGGCACGTTGTCCGGTGAGCAGCCCTATGGCTCCCAGCAGGATTGACTTACCGGCACCGGTCTCACCGGTGATGACTGCGAATCCTTGGGCGAAGTCAAGATTGAGCGACTCTATGAGTGCGTAGTTTTGTATATGTAGGTTGCGTAACATGTCGTCTTGGGTTTGGATTGCAAAATTAGTGTAAGGCGAGAGAAAAAGCAAGTTTACTTGCATTTTTCCGAGCCGCCACCTAATTTCTGTGATTGCTGGCAATCTCTAAAATTAGTGTAAAAATTCGGTGAATAGAAAAAAAACATCTACCTTTGTCCATATATTTAAATGAAATAGCTAATGAAACTCAATCTCAAGAACCCCATCGTGTTCTTCGATCTCGAAACTACGGGCGTCAATATCACCACCGACCGCATTGTCGAGATATCGTATCTTAAGATATTCCCCAACGGCAACGAAGTGTCGCGCACCATGCGCATCAATCCCGAGATGTCCATCCCCAAGCAGGCATCCGAGGTTCACGGCATCTATGACGACGATGTCAAAGACTGTCCCACCTTCAAGCAGGTGGCCAAGGATGTAGCCTACGACTTCGAGGGTGCCGACATTGCGGGCTTCAACTCAAACCGCTTCGATGTGCCTCTGCTGGCTGAGGAGTTTCTCCGTGCCGGTGTCGATATAGATCTGACCCGCCATAAGTTTGTCGACGTGCAGGTCATCTTCCACAAGATGGAGCAGCGCACCCTCTCGGCCGCCGTTAAGTTCTACTGCGGCAAGGAGCTCGAGGGTGCCCACAGTGCCGATGCCGATACCCGCGCCACCTATGAGGTGTTGCAGGCTCAGCTCGACCGCTACCCTGAGGAGCTGCACAACGATATCGCATGGCTGTCAGAGTTCTCCTCACATACCCGTAATGTAGACTTTGCCGGCCGCATCGTATACGACGAAAAGGGTGTCGAGGTGTTCAACTTTGGCAAATACAAGGGTATGCCCGTTGTTGACGTACTGCGCCGCGATCCTGGATACTATAGCTGGATCATGCAGGGCGACTTCTCGCTCAACACCAAGCAGGTGCTCACACGGATCAAATTAAAGAGTTGAAAGTTAAGAATTAAAAATTAGGTTTCAGTTGTCATGCTGAGAGGTAAGAAAATCGTATTAGGTATCACTGGCAGCATTGCCGCCTACAAGGCAGCAGTGCTCATCCGCCTGCTTATCAAGAAAGGTGCCGAGGTGCAGGTAGTCATCACCCCAGCCGGTAAGGAGTTTATCACCCCCATCACCCTGTCGGCCTTGACGAGCAAGCCCGTCATCAGCGAGTTCTTTGCCCAGCGCGATGGGTCGTGGCATAGCCATGTGGCTCTAGGGCAGTGGGCCGATGCCATGCTGGTGGCTCCCGCCACCGCATCATCGATAGGTAAGATGGCCCACGGCATAGCCGATAATATGCTCATCACCACCTATCTCTCCATGAAGGCGCCCGTATTTGTGGCTCCTGCCATGGACCTCGACATGTTTGCCCACCCCTCCACTACGGCCAATCTCGACACCCTACGCAGCTATGGTAACCACATCATCGAGCCCGCCGAGGGCGAGCTCGCCAGCCATCTCGTGGGCAAGGGCCGTATGGAAGAGCCCGAGCATATCGTCGCCTACCTGGAGCGCTTCTTTACCCAGCGCGACGAGCTTGCCGGCAAGCATATCGTCATCACCGCTGGCCCCACCTATGAGAAGATCGACCCCGTACGCTTCGTGGGCAACTACTCGTCGGGCAAGATGGGCTTCGCCCTAGCAGAGGAGTGTGCCTCGCGTGGTGCTCAGGTCACCCTCGTGGCAGGTCCCGTGCAGCTCAAGACCTCACACCCCGCCATCCGCCGCATCGATGTAGAGTCATGTGCCCAGATGTATGAGGCCACCACAGCAGCCTTCACAGAAGCCAACGCCGCCATACTATGCGCTGCCGTGGCCGACTTTACCCCCGAGACCACTGCCGACACCAAGATCAAGCGCGAGGGCGACGACCTGGTGCTGCGCCTCAAGCCCACCCACGACATAGCCGCTGCGCTGGGCCGCATGAAGCAGCCCCATCAGCGCCTCGTAGGCTTTGCTCTTGAGACCCATGACGAAACTGCCCATGCCCAAGACAAGCTGCGCCGCAAGCAGCTCGACTTCATCGTGCTCAACTCGCTGCGCGATTCCGGTGCCGGCTTCCGCCACGATACCAACAAGGTCACCATCATCAGCGCATCCCACGCAGAGGAGTACCCCCTGAAGTCCAAGGCTGAGGTGGCCAAGGACATCGTCGACGAACTGGTACGTAGGTTCTGATTCCCCCAGGTTCGCTAACCCCCAACCCCTATCACACGATACGCATGAAGCCAGCCATACGATACATCGCATCACTGCTGCTCGCCCTCTTCGGCCTATTGCCGCAGCACGCCTCGGCTCAAGAGCTCGAGGCCAAGGTGGTGGTCAACCACTCCAAGATACAGGGCACCAATAACTCCGTCTTTACCACCCTGCAGGAGGCCATCACCGAGTTTCTCAACACACGCAAGTGGAGCAACGCCCAGTATGCCACCCGCGAGAAGATAGCCTGCAGCTTCAACCTCATCGTCAACGAGTATAGCGACGATGGCCGCTTTGCCTGCAACCTCATGGTACAGGCCAACCGCCCCGTGTACAACGCATCGTACAACACCACCGTCTTCAACTTCAATGACAATGCCGTTGACTTTAACTATATAGAGCACGACAGGCTCGAGTTCTCTGACGAGATCATCGACAACAACCTCACCGCCGTGCTGGCCTACTACGCCTACCTCATCATCGGTCTCGATATGGACACCTTTGCCCCGCAGGGCGGCACCGATGTGCTCCACAAGGCCGAGAATGTGGTCAACAATGCACAGATGATAGGCGAAGACGGATGGAAAGCCTTCGGCGACAGCAAGAATCGCCATGCGCTCATCAACGACTACATGAACGGCGCCATGGAGCCCTACCGCCAGCTCCTCTACGATTACCATCGCAAGGGACTTGACGAGATGGCCCAGAATGCCGATCGCGGCCGCAGCAATATCACCACCTCGCTGGCCCTGCTCGAGAAGGTCAAGCAAGACAAGCCCATGTCAGTACTGCCCCAGCTCTTTACCGAGATCAAGAAAGACGAGCTCATCAACGTATACAGCAAAGGCACCACCAAAGAGAAAGAGGAGGTAACCCGTATACTCGGCCTCGTAAACCCCTCACTCACCACCGACTGGGAGAAGATAATGGAGAGTTAGGCAGCGGAGCGTTGACCGCTATCCGCTTAATTATGAATTATGAATTATGAGTTATGAGTTAACGTGGAACGTGGAACGAGAGGACACGCTTGCGTGTACGAAAACGATAACGAAGACAAAACGAAAACAAAGACGAAAGCCTACAAAACTTTAAAACTTAAATAACATATAAAATAAAACATTATGGAAACAACAAAATGCCTTATCATTGGCTCAGGCCCTGCCGGATATACGGCAGCTATCTACACCGGTAGAGCAAATATCCCCACCATCCTGTACGAAGGACTACAGCCTGGCGGTCAGCTTACCATCACCACCGAGATTGAAAACTTCCCCGGCTACCCCCAGGGCATCAGTGGCCCCGAGATGATGGACGACCTCCGCCTCCAGGCCGAGCGCTTCGGCGCCAGCCTCCGCAGTGGCATCATCACCAAGGCCGACCTCTCGCAGCGCCCCTTCCACGTCACCGTTGACGACGGCACCGAGATTGTGGCCGACACCATCATCATCGCCACAGGCGCATCGGCCAAGTATCTAGGCCTCGACGATGAGAAGAAATATGCTGGCATGGGCGTCAGCGCCTGCGCCACCTGCGATGGCTTCTTCTATCGCAAGAAGGTGGTAGCCGTAGTGGGCGGTGGCGACACAGCCTGCGAGGAAGCCAGCTACCTGGCCGGACTCGCCAGCAAGGTATACCTCATCGTGCGTAAGAACTACCTCCGTGCCAGTCAGATCATGCAAGACCGCGTCATGCAGAACCCCAAGATCGAGGTCCTCTTCGAGCACAACGTCACCGGACTCTTCGGCGATGGCGGCGTCGAGGGAGCTCACGTGGTACGTCGTAAGGGCGAGGCCGATGAGCAGCACTACGACATCGCCATCGACGGTCTCTTCCTCGCCATCGGTCACAACCCCAATTCAGAGATCTTCCGCGAGTACCTCGATACCGACGAGACAGGCTACATCATTACCCAGGGCGCCTCACCAGCCACCAATGTTCCCGGCGTATATGCCGCAGGCGATGTGGCCGATCCCCGCTACCGCCAAGCCATCGTAGCTGCAGGCAGCGGATGCAAGGCAGCCCTCGAGGTAGAGAAGTTCCTGGCCGAGTAATCCCCCTACATCATCCATACACACATTTGAACTATGAAGAGAATCCATGTCTTAGCAAGCCTGTGCGCTATCCTTCTCGGTGCATCATCCATAGCACCCCTCAGCGCACAAGAGAGAGGCCAGTGGTCACTGTCCGTCGGTGCCGATGC
>JAFOYZ010000217.1 GCA_017424485.1 Bacteroidaceae bacterium | reverse complement strand
GATATGGGGTCGGTGAAGGCGTCGCCATCCAGCGCAGCCTTCTCGTTGCAGAGGAGCACGATGTGCTTCAGGTTCTTGCACTTGCCGAATACATCGTTGCCAATCTCCACCGTGGCGTCGCCTATGACAATGGTTTCGATGCCGATGTTATCGTAGAAGGCATTGTCGGCAATCCTTGTCACACTCCTGGGCAGGACTACGGTCTGCAGCTTGTCGAGCATCCAGAACATGTGTTCGGGAATCTCGTTATCGTTCTCTACATAGTCATTCGCGCCGTCGCGGTTGAAGCAGATGTCATTGGGGTCGGTGCAGATGGTGGCCTCGTAGAGGTCTAGATAGGTCATGCGGGCCAAAGCCACCTCATTGGCATCCTCCTCGTCGCGACCGCCCAGCATACGCAGCACGGCAATGTCCTTACCGTTGATGGGGCCAACGACCTTCAATGCCTTGATGCTGGAGAGGTTGCCGTCGATGCGTCCTACATCGCTGGGTGTATCCATGTTCACCACGAAGCCGAGTGCTTCGCCCAGTGTGCCGGGCTCGGTCACGGTCACTACCTTAATGTCATTGGCAGGTTTCTTGAAGCCCTGTATATGGTCGGCATACTGCGGCCAGGCCCTACGATAAGCCTCCTCCTTGCCGGGTTCTACCATGATGACGAACTCCTCGGGCAGATCCTTGAAGGCATCGGGTGCCAGTGTCGGGATGGTGTCGCAGGTGACGTTGATTCGGGTCAGCGATGTACAGCCGCGGAAGGCTCCGGCGGTAATGGTTTTTAAGCTGTAGGGTAGAGCCACCTGCTCGAGGCTGCGGCAACCGCTCAGCGAGTTGTCGCCCAGCATGGTTACCTCCATGGCAAACAGCAGTTCGTTGAACAGCGTTATCTCGGTGTTGCCGTTGACGATATGCTCAAAATCCTTCATGCCATACATATCCATTATGGTATAGATACGCTTCTCGGCCATAGCACGTATCACAGCATCTTCAGCAAAGGGTGAGGCGATAGAGTCGCCGCGGGTGTAGTATGCACGGCTGCCTGCCAAGTGGTCGCGTATGGCGTTAGGTGCATAAAACACCATGATGGTCTTCTCCTCGGCCCATGCATCGCCATCTGTCGCGGGCACCTCATTGCAGAGCAAGATTACCTCTCGCAGTTTGGGGCTGTCGTATGTCACCTCCTCGCCAATGCTCTTGGTGTTGTCGCCGATCACCAGGCGGCTCAACCTGTCACAGTTGTTGAAGGCATAGTCCTTGATCTTCGTTACGCTCTTGGGCAGGATGAGTGTTTCCAGCACATCAAGTTCCCAGAACATATAGGTGTCGATGCAGTCATCCTCGGTGATGCGGTCGTTCGAGCCATCCTGGTTGTAGTCCTCGCCGCCTGCCTTGATGTGCGCATCGTAGAGGTCGAGATACTTCAGATTGCGCGGATAGATCTCCTCACAGTTATCCACATCACGACCACACATGATGCGGATAACGCCCATGTCGGTGCCGTTGATGGGGCCTACCACCTTTAGGCTGTCATACTTGCCGTAGTTGCCGCTGATGGTGAGCGGGTCGGTACCGGTGATGGTGAGGCCCAACTTCTCGGCCAGGGTACCCGGCTCGGTGAGGGTCACCTCTGTGACGCCAGTAGGCTTGGTGCTTACCGCCTGGATATGGTTGGCATGTGCTGGCCATTTAGTCTTGTAAGTCTCTACAGCCTCTTCGGGAACATAGAATACATAGTCACTGGGCAGACCGTCAAACACATCGTTACCCAATACAGCCGGTGTGGCCGACAAGAAGGTGAGGCTCTTGAGCCGGCTACAACCAGCGAACGCTTCATCGCTAATGAGCACTACCTCTGCGGGTATCACCACATCGTCGAGCAGCTGGCAGTTCATGAAGGCCTGCCCGTAGATGTGTCGTAGAGTCGAGGGTAACCCGATGCTCTGCAGCTCGGTACAACCCTTGAACGAAACTTCGCCTTCGCCCACGGCGGAGAGCCCGGCGCACTCAAAGGCCTTGAACTCGTCGAACGCTGTAAGCGGCTGACCCTCAAACTTGTCAATGAGATTAGCGTCGTTGGTAGCCATCATCACATCATAGATGGGGAAGTTCTCATCCCATACGGGTGAATAGTACATTATACCGCAATCCTCGAGGATATCTGCCAGTATGGGGTCTTTGGTTTGGATGAAGCTGGGGAGGAAGTGCTCCTCATACTTCGCCCATGCCGTATCGGCCTTAAACTCGTCCACGGCGGTGGTCACCATCTTCACCTTGAAGTTGGGGTTACCGGCAAACACGCCATTACCTAGCATCACGCGACTGGGGCTCATTGGCTCTACGCTATTGGTGCCGTCGGTGCGGAAGTAGAGCATGTTGATGTGCTCCAGGTTGGGGCAATAGGCGAAGGCAGAGTCCTGCAACACCAGTTCGAGGTCGGTATATGAGTCACCGAAGCCTGCAGCACCCACGAGGTCAAACATCGAGATACCCTTGAGCTCCTGGCTGCCATAGAAAGCCTTCTTCTTCACATAGTCGAGCTTGTAGTTGTAGGTGGCACCTATATCGTTGAAGAGGCCCAATTCGCCCTCCTGGTCGGCAAGATCGTCGGCATCCTGCCCGACGACATGCAGGTGCTCGATGGTGTGATCGCTAATATAGCTCTGCTTCTTCAATGCATTGTTGTCGAAGCTGTAGCTGTACTGTGCACCATATTCCGTGTAGTCAACCACCTTGGGGAGGTCTACCACCTCGAAGTTGTCCTTATATTTTCCCCATATAGGGTTCTCGGCAAACTCCTCATACTTTTCGGCACCGATGCGTATCTTCAGCTTGCTCATGTCGCATCCCTCAAAGATGTCCTCACCGCAGAGGATGAAGTTCTCGGGGCCAAGAGCCACATCGCGGTCAGGTTTGGTGTCGATGCTATGCATAATCAAGTCCAGTGTCTCCAAGTTGGTACATCCCTTGAATGCCTTGTCGGGAATTGTCACCGTCATGCTGGCGTACATCTCTGATGCATTTGCATACAGATCCTGGAACTTGATTGTCTTGATCTTGTCCTTGTTATGGAATGCCGTATTGCCGATACCCACAGTCTTGTAGTTGTAGGCACTACCTATATCGTTATACAGTGTTACGGTCTCTTTGTTTTCCACATCCTTCACATACATGTGGTAGATGGTATGCTTGCACTCGGTCATCAGCCACTGGCCGTTCATAATCCATGTGGGTTCACGGCGTGTCTTGTTACCTACCGTGCTTGATATATACTCAAGGGCATTGATGCCGGGTATTGTCCCAGCAGAAATACCTGCAGCCATCATGCAATATGTGTAGTTTGACATAGCTGCAGCAAGTGCAATTTCCTTTGCGGTAAGTGTAGCAGCTGCAGTTGTAGCATTACCCATAAGTGTGCTTAAGCTGGACGTGGATAGGCAGGTTCCAATGGTTTTGTGCGCAAAAATTATTCCTCCTGCTTCCCATGCCTCTAATACATTGTCTATGGTAAATACAAGGTCACGTGTTTCCGATAAAACGAGTTCAATAGCATCTGCTTGTGCTTGCTGTGCAGCATTGAGTGCTGCCTGAGCTGATGTTGTAGCAGAGCTTGCTCCATAAGTTGCAATGGCTATAGCCACCTCAATACCAATGATGGCAGCATTCCACCACGACGACTGCAGGCGGGTGAGCTCCGATGTGGGCAAGGTGTTCAGTGAGTTGGCCGCGTAGTCGTAGGTGACACCATCCACAGTTATCGGATCGTACTTTGTAGGCATATAGTCCGATGCCACGATCTTGTCGGCATACAGGCTCCAGTTGGCATCGGTGGTAAACATATTGTACAGCTGCGGAGCCACCACGATGCGGAAATCCTCGTGACAGCCGTCAAACACATTCTTACCGATGTAGATGTCGCTGGGGTAGAGCATCTCATAGTGATTGCCGCCCTCCGTGACATAGTTGTACATGTTGAACTCACTCAGGTTCTTACAGTCCTTGAATGCCCCGTCATGTATCACCATCTTGAGTCTTGTATTTGCATTTTCCGATGCCGATGCGCAGTCCTCGAACACCACCTTCTTGATGTGCTCATTGCCGCGCAATGCGGTACTGTCAATGGCAATGGTCTTGTAGTTGTAGGTAGTACCTATGTCGTTGTAGATGCGCATCTCGCCCTCTCTGCTGTCGAGCTTGTCATTGTCTACGCCAGCGATTTGCATATACCAGGTCTCGGCACCATTCGATGCAGGGGCGAGCAACTCGTCGATGTCAAGGTTGCGGTATTGGGCAGCCCAAGGCTCTACCAGCAGCTCCATCTTGTCCATGCTACTGCTCGAGAGCTGGTAGCCAAAGTATCCGTACTTCACACCAGCGGCCTCTTCTGTTTTCTGCAGGTCGTCCTGGTTAGATGCCACAATCTTGTCGGCATATTGGCTCCAATTGGCGTCGGCAAGGAACATCTTATACACTTGAGCATCCACTACAATGCGGAAATCCTCGTGACAACCGTCAAACACATTGCTTCCGATGTACACATCCGTAGGCAACAGCATGTCGTAGTGGTTGGTTCCGTCGGTGACGAGGTAATACATATTGAGCTCCTGCAGGTTGCTACAGTTCTGGAAGGCACCGTCGTGTATCACCATCTTGAGCTTCGTGTTGGCGTTGGCTGATGATGATGCGCAGTCCTCAAACACAATCTTCTTGATGTGCTCATTGCCGCGCAGTGCTGTGCCGTCTATGGAGATCGTCTTGTAGTTGTAGCTCGAGCCTATATCGTTGTAGATGCGCATCTCGCCCTCTCTGCTGTCGAGCTCGTCATTGTCTACGCCCACGATCTGCATGTACCAGGTCTTGTCACCATTC
>JAFOYZ010000216.1 GCA_017424485.1 Bacteroidaceae bacterium | reverse complement strand
CTTCATTCCATTTGCCCAAAGGATTACTCCAAATGCCCACCGCATTCTCTGCTTTCGCCAATAATAACAATATGTTCAACACTCCGAAAAAGATTACAAAACCGGTAACTACCGACATCCGTTTTGAAAGATTTGTTTTCATAATACAATAAGTTTTTATCGTTTAACGATGCAAAAGTAATACAGTTTTATCGAAAAACAATAAACAAAGGAAACTTTTAATATTGTTTAACAAACGAAATACTTCACCGTTCTTTTGGAGGGAGAGTGTTTTTGCCGTACATTTGGGGAAACAATCACGCTATGAACATCGAAGACATCCGCGAATACTGCTTGCAGAAGGTTCATACTGATGAGGCTTTCCCTTTTGACGAGACCACCCTCGTGTTTCGCCTCATGGGCAAGATATTCGCCTGTATCGACCTGGATCGACCCCACCTTGTGGTACTCAAGTGTGAGCCCGATTATGCATTGGAGTTGCGCGACCGATACCACGGCATCGAAGGAGCCTGGCATTGGAACAAGAAGTATTGGAACCAAGTCTACCTCGACCGCGATGTGCCCGATACGCTTATCTACGAACTCATAGATCACTCCTACGAGGAGGTCTACAAAAAGATTCCGCGCAAGGTGAAGGCGGCGTATGAGGAGCAGAGATAGGGTAGGGGAGTATTACAAAAAACACAAGATAGCACTATGTTATTCAATACCTTTGGCAACCCCACGCATAAGTCGCTGATGCTCATCCACGGATTGGGAGTATCATACCAAATCTTCGCTCCGCTCATTGAGTATTTACAGGAGCGTTACTGCATTATCGCCGTGCAGGTCGACGGATTCCTCATTGATAACGAAAACAAGCCTGTATCATCCGTTTTTACAAGCATCGACGATCAGGTGGACCAGCTCGTACAGCATATCCGCTCGGCATACGATGGGCATTTGGATGCTGCCTACGGCCTCTCGATGGGCGGGTGCATCGTAGCCAAACTTCAGGAACGTGCCGACGTCAACATCGACCACGTCATCCTCGATGCAGCTCCTCTGCTGCCCTTGCCACGCTGGAGTATCGACCCCTTGCGCTACTATCAGAGCTTCAATGTGTGGTGCAGCTACCACATGAGCAGCTTCTTCAAATGGCTCTTCCGTTCACACTACTTCGACACCCTGCTTGCCGAGCTCGCTAAGGTATATCCCTCAGGCTATGGCCGTGCCGTGCGCGATGCCTACAAGTCCATCTACACCTCGCGTCTTGAACATGTGCGCAGCACCGATGTGCACTACTGGTACGGCCAGCACGAAGCCTTCGTGGCCAAGTATATGTTTCGCCACCTCGCAACGCTCGCTCCCCATTGTCACATCACCCGCTTTCCTCGCATGCAGCACGGACAGTTGGTGATAGACCACCCCGACAGGGTGGCCGAGATGCTTGTTGATATTATAGGGTAGGGGATTTTTGTATAATACGATAACTTTATCTTGGTAACCATTGTTACCTAAGATTTTTAGTTTTGGATTAAAGCTTTGGATTTTATCCATTTGTAGTTTATTCCTGTAACCCCTCTTTGACCATCTTTGCCTTGCTGTTGCCTATGACGGCTGCGATGTCTTCGATGGTGGCCTCTCTGATGCGCTTCACACTCTTGAAGTGTGCCAGCAGGGCCTCCTTGGTCTTGGGACCTATACCTTTGATGGTGTCGAGCACCGAGGCGGTCTGCCTTTTGCTGCGTTTGTCGCGGTGGAAAGTGATGGCAAAGCGGTGCACCTCGTCTTGTATGCGTTCGAGCAGGTGGAAGAGGGCGCTCTGCTGCTTCAGCCCGATGCTCATCGTGGGGAACCCGAAGAGAAGTTCGGCAGTGCGGTGACGATCGTTTTTGGCCAAGCCTGCAATGGGGATATTTAGGCCCAAAGTGTCCTCTACCACTTCGCGGATAACCTCCATCTGTCCCTTGCCGCCGTCGGCAATGATGAGATGGGGTAGGGGAGTACCCTCTGCAATCATTCGTGAGTAGCGGCGGTGCACCACCTCACGCATCGAGGCATAGTCATCTGGGCCCACTACGGTCTTGATATTGTATTTGCGGTATTCCTGTTTGCTGGGTTTGCCCATGCGGAAGACGATGCAGGCTGCCACGGCATCGGTGCCCGATATGTTGGAGTTGTCAAAGCATTCGATATGGGTGGGCAAGTTGTTGAGCTTGAGGTGGTCCTGTATCTCTTTGAGTAGCCGCGTGCTCTTCTGCTCGGGGTTGAGTTTGTCGGCCTGCTTCAAGCGGTCGAGTTTGTATTGCTTGACGTTGAGTTGCGAGAGTTCGAGTAGCTTCTTGCGGTCGCTACGCTGGGGTATGGTGAAGGTGACACCCTCTAGGTCGATGTCTATAGGGAAGGGCACTACAATCTCTTTCGACTGGCTCTTGTAGCGCTCGCGCATCTCTACGATACCCAGCGCCAGTAGTTCCTCCAGTGTCTCGCTCATTCTGCGCTTATACTCGAAGGTAAAGGCTTGGTTGATGGCTCCGTTGGTGATGTGCAGGTAGTTGATGAAGGCGCTGTCGCCATCTTCCTCTATGGAGAATACGTCTACGTTGTCAATGATGTGGCTCACCACCTCGCTCTTCTCGCGGAAACGCTCCAGTGCATCGTATTTGCGTTTCAGCTCCATGGCTTCCTCGAAGCGCATCTCCTCGCTCAGGCGGCGCATCTGTTCCATCAATTCACGGCTCAGCTCCTTGGTGTTGCCACGGAGGATTTGGCGTATCTCGCTGATTTGTTCCATGTACTCCTCACGGCTCTGCAGCGCTATGCATGGCGCCTTGCAGCGCTTGATGTGGTAGTCGAGGCAGGGCTTGAACTTTCCGCTTCGGATGTTTTCAGGCGTAAGGGCAAGGTTGCAGGTGCGCACCGTGTAGAGTTGCTTGATGAGGCTCAGTATCTCGTTCAGTGTGGGCATGTGGCTATAGGGCCCGAAGTACTGCGAGCCGTTGCGGATGATCTTGCGTGTCTTGAATACCTTGGGGAAGTATTCGCCCGTGATACAGATAGAGGGGTAGGTCTTGTCGTCCTTGAGCAGCACATTGTAGCGCGGCTTGTACTTCTTGATAAGATTGTTTTCGAGCAGCAGCGCATCCTCCTCACTCTTCACCACCACGTAGCGTATGTCGGCAATCTGTGCCACGAGTACGCGCGTCTTGCCCGTGTGCTCCTTCTGGAAATACTGGCTCACGCGTCGCTTCAGGTTCTTCGCCTTACCCACATAGATTACCGTGCCCTCCTTGTTGAGATACTGATAGCATCCTGGCGTGTCGGGCAGGTTCTCCACAATAGACTGCAGGTAGGGATTCTTCTTCAGTGGACTTTCAAACATTCTTTATCACCATTTCTTTGTTGCAAAGGTACTGATAAACGAGCGAGAAATATCAAGTTTCAACGAGAGAATGTAGAGAAAATTTATTTTTTCTACTGAGCGGGGCCGAAACTCAACGAAGTTAAGCTTGCTTGACTATTTTTCACAGCGAGTGAAAATACCTTCACGGCTTGCCGTAAAGGTACTGATAAACGAGCGAGAAATATCAAAAAACAGGCAAATTTTTCGGATTATACAGCCTTAAAATAGCGTTCATACCAAAGAATAACTCCGACGGAACAAACGAAAAAACTAAATATCCACGGATATTTCATTACGTATTCGCGGTTATTTCATCACGTATTCATGGTTATTTTATTACGTATCCGTGGATATTTAAGTTTTTGGATGAATAGATGTGTTAAAATGGAGCATATCATCAGGACTTTTTCTTTCGTATGAGACAGATTCTCTTTAGTATTCACTTACATTTTTTCCTACTTTTTCCATATTGTTGTAGTTTTTCGTATACTTTTGCGTCTAATAGGCAAAAAACGATGTTAAACCAGAAAAAATGAAACAAGAAGAAATCGAATTTGCGCAAATGGTGCGGGCACACAAGGAGACGATATATACCGTGTGCTATATGTTTGCCAATGATGCCGACGAGGTGAACGACCTCTTCCAAGAG
>JAFOYZ010000215.1 GCA_017424485.1 Bacteroidaceae bacterium | reverse complement strand
TTAGCGTTACCTACGCTGTGGTAGCGAGTGTTGTCGATGTATGTACCCAATGAAGCGGTCAACTTCAAGCCCTTGACGGGAGTAACCTCAGCAAACCACTTGCCGTTCAAGATATCCATCAAGTACTCCTCAGTGTTGTAGAGAAGGTCACCGATGGGGTTAGAGATTGACATCCAGTTACGTGAAGAAGCAGTTTCCTTACCGTTACCGTAGTCGTAGATGCGATAGCCAGAAATGGGGTCAACCTTGATCTTGCCGTTAGCGTCACGTACATACATAGGATATACGGGAGCAATCATATTGGCCATCAAGAAGGCGTTACCAGATGAATTTGTAGTAGTCTGATCACCGGGGTAGCGGCTTGTGCTGTTGGTGTAAGCGAGGTTAGCACCGAACTTGAGCCACTTCTTAGCCTGGTAGTCAACGTTCAAACGAGTAGAGAGACGATTGAAACCTGAGTTCTCGATGATACCGCCATCCTCCAAGTAACCAGCTGAGAAATAGTAGTTGATGCGGTCTGTACCACCTGATACGCCGAGGTTGTACTCCTGACGCATCTGGCTGTTGATAGTACCTGCAGTCCAATCATCGGGAGTGTAGTAGTTCTTACCATCGCTGTAGCCGAGCGTAGCGCGGGGGTCAATCTTACCGTTAGCACCGATGAGGCCAGGAGCATCATTCAATGTGTATACTTGGTAACCAAGGCCCTTGAAAAGGTTGGCGTTAGCATAGGCGTGAGCAGCCTCAGGGCTGTAGCCGAGGTTGTAGTAACCTGCGTTGCGGTAAGCCTGATAGAGAGTCTCCATGTAAGAGTCTGCAGTCTCCAACACATCGTAGTTGGGCAACTGACGCTCGTTCTTACCCCACTTGGCATCGAAAGAGATGCGAGCATCGTGGCTCTTACCCTTTTTGGTTGTTACCATGATAACACCGTTGGCACCACGAGCACCATAGAGGGCAGCAGCAGCAGCGTCCTTCAGTACAGACATTGACTCAATGTCGTTGGGATTGATAGAAGAGATGTCACCGTCGAAGGGGATACCGTCAACTACATAGAGAGGAGTGTTGCTGGCATAGAGCGAACCGATACCACGGATACGCACGGTAGAGCTTGTACCGGGCTGACCGTTGGAGTTCAAGGTCTGCACACCTGCCATTGTACCCGAAAGGGCATTGGTGATGTTAGATACCTGACGGTCTTCCAACTTCTCTGCGCTTACTACAGAAGCCGAACCGGTGAAGGCAGACTTCTTCACAGTACCATAGGCAACCACCATCACATCGTCGAGGGCCATACCGTCCTCTGTCAATGTAACCTTGATGGTCTTGCCACGCAAGATCTTTACCTCCTGAGTAGCCATACCCATATACGACACGCGAAGTGTAGTAGCTGAAGTAGGCACATCAGCAATCACAAACTTACCTTCAATATCAGTAGCAGCACCGAGGTCGGTACCTACAACCAATACAGAGGCGCCAATAACAGGCTCACCGTCAGCCTCCGAGTAAACGACACCCGAAATCTGAGAGCTTTGCGCTGTTGCCAGACCGATACCACTGAGGATAAAGGCCAACATAAATAGCACTTTCTTCATAATAAAATAGAATTAAATAAATAAAAAATAGTTACTAATACCCTTGTTTGGAGACTTTAAGAGAGAGAAAGAAAAGAGAAAACGTCAGCGCAAAGTCTTCGCGCTACTTGGAAGGTTTTCAATAACGAACTTGCCATCAATGTCAGTAATGGCACCCAGAGTGGGCACACCCTTTACTGCGACTGAGGCACCAATCACAGGCTCACTGTCTTCGGCGCTGATTACAAGACCAGTCACCTTAGAGGTCTGAGCAGTTACCATGCTTGCACCCATAAAGAGACAAGCTAATAACATCATCAATTTACCTTTCATAAATTTTTCTCTTAAAGTTTAACAATAAATTATTTTGTCTTTTCTCTCAATGAAAGCCGCAAAAATAATGCAAATATTTGAAATAACCGCAAAAAAAACTTAAAAAGCGTGATTTTAACTTCAAAATAGCGGTTTTTAACGTCCGAAATCGTGAAAATGTCATAAAAAAGAGGCTTTATTGTGAAATTTTGAAAGTATGAAACAACTCAACACACTAGCAAGGAGATGAAAAAGATTATGTATAGGGCGATATTCAATCGCAAGAAACGGCTACGAGCCGATGGCAAGGGACTCATACAGATTGAGGCATACCTGGAACGGAAACGGATGTACGTGTCTACACATATTTATATATATAGCACGCAATGGGACGAGGCGAAGCGGCAGGTATGCCGGCATCCTCATGCCGAGGAGCTGAACTGGATGATTGCCGAGCGTATGGTGCAGCTCGAGGAGATGGAGCTGGCATTGTGGAAAAGTGGTTGCGGCGTATCGTTACGCTCACTAAAGGATACTATCAGAAACGCCCGTTCTCCACAATTTCTCCCTTTTATGGCCAATGAGATAGAGAAGAGCCGCATACGGGAAAGTACTCGGGAAAACAGATATACCACTTATTGTCTGCTGAAGGAGTATTGTGAGGATTTGACCTTTGAGGGGCTGACACCCTGCTTCGTCAACAAGTTCGAAGCGTGGATGTACACAAAAGGGTATCACACGAACACCATAGGGAAGCACCTCTC
>JAFOYZ010000214.1 GCA_017424485.1 Bacteroidaceae bacterium | reverse complement strand
GTGTCCTTCTCCTGGAATGTAAGAGTTCACTTCTTTCTTGTTTGTCAAACGAACACGAGCGACCTTTCTCATCGCTGAATTAGGCTTCTTTGGGGTTGTTGTGTAAACACGTACGCATACTCCACGACGCTGAGGACATGAATCCAATGCAGGAGACTTGCTCTTGTCTACCAACACCTTACGGCCTTTTCTTACCAATTGTTGAATAGTAGGCATTTTGTTTAATTTTTTAGTTATATATTATTATTAATTTGTATAAGCGCATTCAAATTTGCACCCCTCCAAACACACGCGGAGCAGGCACAATAGTCCAAAAAGCGGTGCAAAGGTAGTAATTTTCTGCCAAACAGCATCTTTTTAGTAGCAACAAAATGCACTATCACCCCTAAAATATTTTTCACAAAGCACGAATTTAACGTTAATTAACTTCCAAAGCATACAAAAACCACTCATCTACCCGAAAAGCATCATCACAATCATTCCTTTTACCAACACATTTGCATGCATCCGCAAAAAGGAAACGCCAATCACCGTTGAATAACCACGGCAATTGGCGCTATTACTATTATACAATATATGGTGCACTACAAAAAACTCATCCACACTCTTCTCACACCCCTTATACTCATTCCTTAGAGCCCTCTCCTCAACACCTTAATTTCCCTTTTTCGTTCTTTCACTCCTACATTAAAAGTCCTCATAATAACTTACTCCCAAATAGTCAGGCCCGCATCCTTCAGCGCCTGTTTGATACTATTGGTATGCTCCATGTTACGAGTTTCAAGATTAACATAAAGGAAGCAGCCATTAATGTCGGTGTTGGCATTAGTACGTTCATGATGAACACCCACTACATTTCCGCCACGCTCAGCAATGATATGCGAAACCAACTCCAACTGTCCAGGCTTATCAAGCAGTTCCAGTTTGAGCACAGCCCTACGACCCGCAGTCATAAGACCACGCTTGATTACCCTGTCCAAAATATTCACATCGATGTTTCCACCCGAAACGAGACACACCACATTCTTGCCCTCCACAGGCACCTTGTCAAACATCACAGCGGCCACAGCCACAGCACCGGCACCCTCAGTAATCAATTTCTGACCTTCAAGCATAGTGAGAATGGCTGTTGAAACCTCATCGTCAGTCACCGTAACAATATCATCAACATATTTGCTACACAAGTCAAACGTGTTCTGTCCAGGTTCCTTCACTGCAATACCATCGGCAATAGTCGAGACTGAATCCAGACGTTCAATCCTCTTATTCTCAACAGACACCTTCATACTAGGAGCGCCTGCAGACTGCACACCGTAGACTTTAATCTTAGGATTCAATGATTTAATTGCAAAAGCCACGCCAGCAATCAGACCGCCACCACCTACAGGCACAACAACAGCGTCAATATCATCCTTCTGTTCAATAATCTCTAGTGCGATTGTAGCCTGACCTGCTATCACATCTACATCGTCAAAGGGATGAATAAACGTATACCCATATTCATCTCTAAGCTCAAGTGCACGCCTATAGGCATCATCATACACACCCTTAACCAGACAAATTTCTGCACCATAATTCCTCGTAGCCTCCACCTTTGAAATCGGAGCACCATCAGGCAAGCAGATGAGCGACTTGATGCCATTCTTTGTAGCAGCCAAAGCCACACCCTGAGCATGATTACCCGCAGAGCAAGCAATAACACCCTTCGCCTTCTCCTCCTCCGAAAGCTGTGAAATCTTATAGTACGAGCCTCTCACCTTGAACGAACCCGTTAGCTGCAAATTCTCCGGTTTAAGGAAAATATTGCACTTATTGCTAATATTCGGAGCATAGATCAGTTCCGTGCGATAAATGATGTTCTTCAGAACATACGAAGCATGATAAATCTTATCGAGCGTCAGCATAACACATAATGTTTTTAATCCTACGCAAAAGTACTACTATTTTGAAAACCAGCAATAGTACAATGCAAAAAAACAACAGGCCACATGCAATAAAATCACCTAGTCCACATCGGAAGTGCCATCCGCCACACAGAAAAGCATGCTACTCCCACTGCCCCCCATCCGCACCAAAAACTACAAATAATGTTCTACTCTTACGAATATAGGCTTACTCCTACAAGCACAACCTTTACACCTACGAGTAAAGCCATTACTCATACATTTCACCGAAGAGTTGCCAAACCCCTTCCGAACAACAATCAACTTCCCACCAATCCACAATCAACATTCCAACAAACAGGAACCAGATTCCAACGGACGCCTGCATCAGACTACGGTAGAGCAAACATCCAAATACTGATTACATATTTTAGTAGCCGATACAAACAATTGGCGGGACCCTGAGAAGGAATCCCGCCAATTGGCTTATCGTAGGACTACCGCACAGGCGGTAGTCTAAGAATTTCTGTTGATTAGTCGAACGAAGCGAATGCTTCAGCTGGGTTGAACTGCTTGCGACGCATTTCGTAAGACTCGTCCTTGGCACCAACTACGATGCGTTCGAACTCGCGAAGACCTGTACCTGCAGGGATGAGGTGACCGCAGATAACGTTCTCCTTCATACCCTCGAGTGGGTCGCTCTTTCCGCTGATTGCAGCCTCGTTGAGCACCTTAGTTGTCTCCTGGAACGATGCGGCTGACATGAAGCTTGATGCTCCGAGTGCGGCACGTGTGATACCTTGGAGAATCTGAGTAGATGTTGCAGGGACTGCATCACGAACCTGAACGAGCTTGAGGTCACGACGCTTGAGCATTGAGTTCTCGTCACGAAGCTTGCGCGCTGTTACGATCATACCAGCCTGCATTGTCTCTGAATCGCCGGCATCGGTAACAACTTTCTTGCCCCAGATGCGATCGTTCTCTTCTGCAAACTCAAGTTTGTCGACAATACCGCCTTCGAGGAAGCGAGTGTCGCCAGCCTCTTCAATCTGTACCTTACGCATCATCTGGCGAACGATGATCTCAAAGTGCTTGTCGTTGATAGACACACCCTGGAGACGGTATACGTCCTGTACCTGATTTACGATATATTCCTGTACGGCAGTAGGTCCCTTGATAGCGAGGATGTCAGCAGGAGTGATTGCTCCGTCGGAAAGCGGTGTTCCGGCACGCACGTAGTCGTTCTCCTGAACGAGAATCTGCTTTGAAAGCGGAATGAGGTACTTGCGGATGTCACCAACCTTTGATGTGAGGATGATTTCACGGTTACCACGCTTAACCTTACCCATTGTAACCTCACCGTCGATTTCTGCAACGACAGCAGGGTTGGATGGGTTGCGAGCCTCGAAGAGCTCTGTAACGCGTGGGAGACCTCCGGTGATGTCACCAGCCTTGCTCACTACGCGAGGCATCTTGATGAGTACGTCACCGACTGCAACATCATCGCCATCCTTAACGGAGATGCGTCCGTTGATAGGGAAGTTGTATGTACGGAGAATATCACCGTTTTCATTGAGGATGTGACATGTTGGAACAATCGCCTTATCCTTAGATTCTATTACGACATAGTCGCGGAGACCTGTTGTTTCGTCCTGTTCAACACGGTATGTAACACCTTCCTTAACACCTTCGAATTGTATGCGTCCTGCAAACTCTGTAACAATGACAGCGTTGAACGGATCCCAGTTAGCTATTACTGTGTCCTTCTCTACAATGTCACCCTCGCTACAGAAGAGGGTTGCACCATAAGGAACGTTTACGTTTGAAAGAGCAATACCTGTGTTGATGTCTACGAAGCGGAGTTCCGCCAAACGTCCGACAACAATCTTTGCGTTAGGATGCTCCTCTGTTGGACGGTCAATCGTACGAAGTTCCTCAAACTCAAGCCTGCACTTGTTCTTAGCGACAATCTGAGCATTAGCAGCAGCATTACCTGCAACACCACCGGCGTGGAACGTACGGAGTGTGAGCTGAGTACCTGGCTCACCGATAGCCTGAGCTGCGATGACACCAACAGCCTCACCCTTCTGAACCATACGCTGAGTTGCGAGGTTGCGTCCGTAGCACTTCATGCAGACTCCCTTCTTAGACTCACAAGTGAGCACTGAGCGGATTTCCACACTTTCGATGCCACAGCCTTCGATCTCGGCAGCGATGCGTTCTGTGATCTCTTCACCCGAAGCGACGATGAGTTCACCTGTAACAGGGTTGACGATGTCATGAACAGACACACGACCGAGGATGCGCTCTGCTAGTGATGCAACAACGCGGTCGCCATCCTTCAATGCTGTGCAGATGAGTCCGCGGAGTGTACCACAGTCCTCCTCTGTAATAATAACATCGTGAGATACGTCGACAAGACGACGAGTAAGATAACCTGCATCGGCAGTCTTGAGGGCTGTATCGGCAAGACCCTTACGAGCACCGTGAGTAGAAATGAAGTACTCAAGCACTGACATACCTTCCTTAAAGTTAGAAAGGATAGGGTTCTCGATGATGTTAGCACCATCTGAACCTGCCTTCTGAGGCTTAGCCATCAAACCTCTCATACCTGCGAGCTGTGCAATCTGGTCGGCAGATCCACGGGCACCTGAGTCGAGCATCATGTAGACAGGGTTGAATCCCTGCTGGTCGCTTGAAATCTGCTTCTCCACGATACCTGTGATCTGGTTGTCGATTGAAGACCAGAGGTCAATAACCTTGTTGTAACGCTCGTTGTTGGTAATGAAACCCATTGAGTAGTTAGCCTTGATAGACTCTACTGTGTTATATCCGTCCTCGATGAGCTTCTTCTTCTCCTCAGGGATGATGACATCACCGAGGTTGAATGAAAGACCACCCTTGAACGCCATTGTGTAACCAAGGTTCTTGATATCATCAAGGAAGAGTGCAGTACGAGCCACACCAGTATACTTGATTACATTAGAAATAATCTTTCTAAGTGACTTCTTACCAAGGACATCGTTGATATAAGGTACGTTGGTAGGCGCGAGCTGGTTGACAATGATTCTACCTGGAGTAGTTCTTACGAGCTCTGTACCTGCCTCCGGATTTGTCTTATCCTTTGGAAGTCTTACGTTGATGCTTGCATGGATATCGATAGCCTTCTCATTGAGGGCGATGATAACCTCCTCCGGTCCATAGAAGCTCATATTCTCACCCTTCACACCTGGACGTGCCTTTGTGATGTAGTACAGACCGAGCACCATGTCCTGTGAAGGGACGGTGATAGGAGTACCGTTTGCAGGGTTGAGGATATTGTGCGAACCGAGCATGAGGAGCTGTGCCTCAAGGATAGCTGCATTGCCGAGTGGAAGGTGAACCGCCATCTGGTCACCGTCGAAGTCGGCGTTGAACGCAGTACATGCAAGTGGGTGAAGCTGGATTGCCTTACCCTCGATCATCTTAGGCTGGAAGGCCTGGATACCGAGTCGGTGAAGTGTAGGGGCACGGTTGAGAAGAACCGGATGACCCTTCATCACATTCTCGAGAATATCCCAGATGACAGCATCCTTTCTGTCAACGATCTTCTTTGCTGACTTAACTGTCTTTACGATACCACGCTCAATCAACTTTCTGATGATGAATGGTTTGTAAAGCTCAGCAGCCATAAACTTAGGAAGACCGCACTCATGCATCTTGAGCTCAGGACCTACGACGATAACTGAACGTGCAGAATAGTCGACACGCTTACCGAGGAGGTTCTGACGGAAACGTCCCTGCTTACCCTTGAGAGAGTCAGAAAGAGACTTGAGTGTGCGGTTTGCCTCGCTCTTTACTGCATTTGACTTCTTCGAGTTATCGAAAAGTGAGTCAACAGCCTCCTGGAGCATACGCTTCTCGTTTCTGAGGATCACCTCAGGAGCCTTGATCTCGATGAGTCTCTTGAGACGGTTGTTACGGATGATGACACGTCTGTAGAGGTCATTGAGGTCTGATGTGGCAAAACGGCCACCATCAAGCGGAACGAGAGGACGAAGATCAGGCGGAATGACAGGAATGACCTTGAGGATCATCCACTCAGGACGGTTGAT
>JAFOYZ010000213.1 GCA_017424485.1 Bacteroidaceae bacterium | reverse complement strand
TAGTTGGCAGCAGGGTTGCGCTGTTCTACGGCGCTGTATGATTTCTCTGCAATGGCTGTCTCAATCTTCATCACGGCCTCCATCTTCTTTGTTGCAGTCGCCTCATCAAAGCCAGCTAGTTTGAACATGTTTACTACATGCTTCTTGAATGCCTCGCGGATGGCTGTAGTAGCCTCATCGGTGTCGAGGTAATACTCTTTCTCGCCCAGTGAGATACCGCCCTGGTATATCTGCACGAGGTTTTGTTTACTATCCATGATGTCAGCATCAATATATACGTGGAAGAAGCTGCCCATACCCTTGCGTGAGAGCTCAGCTACAAGGGGCATCACCTCGGCGTTACTCTTCAAGGCTGCAATGCGCTCCAGTGTGGGGCGTATGGGCTCCATACCACGTTCGTTACGTGCGGTGCTGTCCATAGCCATATTGTAGAGGTCGCCAATCTTCTGCGCTACGCTACCCGCAGCATTTTCAGCCTCAGCAATGCCTGCGATGAGTGTGCGCAACTGCTCGCGATTATCTTCGGCCAACTTATCGAAGCTGCCGAAGCGTGAATACTCTCCCGTGAGCGGATGGTTCTTCATCCAGCCACCACAAGCATACTGATAAAAGTCATCACCGGCTACAGCGGTGGTGTCAAGATTCTCCAGTTTAATACCCGAATCCATAGTCTTGTTGTTCGTACAGGCCACAGTGGTTAGTGCCGCCATAGCCCATGTTGCTAAAGTTTTTGTTTTCATATTATACTAGGTTATAATGCTTCTGTTTATCGAAATGCGCTGCAAAAGTAATCAATTATATCCACATTCATCACCTTCAGCACCACATTTCCTACACCCACACTAGCATTTCGTACAATTACCAAGGATACAGTATCATTTAACAGAACCAAATAAACTGACTATATCCTTCTCCGTTATTAAAGCTATTTTACCCATGAATCCTTGATTATTCCCTAAAAGAGTGTTTTATGGATGAAATAAGAAGAAACTTCTTTTCACGTATATTGTTCACTTGCCCAATCGTATCCTTAAGGCTTCGCTATGAAGGTAGCAATCACTCTTCGAGAAGTATTAAAACGAGCTTTATATTTCGCTTGTTTTTTGCCCTCCTTTGTAGTCCTTCACACATACAGAAGGTACTCATGCTCGTTGCAAAAAAGCACTAGTAAACTTGGATTTTCACTTACTTATTCATATCTTTATAGTTCATCATGAAAATACAGACACTCGCTGAGAAATATTGAAGCTAGCTTTATATTTCGCTCGTTTTTTGCTACCTTTGCACCATAAAAAGGTATTATCTGAGGTAAATAATTAGTGGTATAAGAATGATAACAACTGTAATAATTTTATTGATCTCTGCGGCGCTGTTCGTGAGCGGCAAGGTGAGATCTGACTTGGTGGCGCTGTGTGCTCTGTTAGCTCTGTTGCTGTTCCAGATATTGGTGCCAAGCGAAGCGCTGGCGGGATTCTCTAACACGACGGTAATCATGATGGTGGGTCTGTTCATCGTGGGGGGTGGCATATTCCAAACAGGACTAGCCAAGATGATTGGCGGACAGGTGATAAAGCTAGCGGGAACAAGTGAGACGCGACTATTCCTACTAGTGATGCTCGTGACAGCACTGATTGGTGGATTCGTGAGCAATACGGGTACCGTGGCGCTGATGCTCCCCATCGTAGTGAGCATGGCTGCGTATGCCAACACCTCATCACGCCGTCTGCTAATGCCGCTAGCCTTTGCGAGCAGCATGGGTGGTATGATGACATTGATTGGTACTCCGCCCAACCTTATCATCCAGGAGACCTTGGCCAATGCCAAGACAAATGGATTGGTGCCTGCATCGCTGCCTGACATTTCATTCTTCACCTTCTTGCCCGTAGGTATCATCACATTGGTGGTTGGCATATTGGTACTGATGCCGCTTACGAAGATGTTCCTCACACCGAAAACAAGCGAGAAAAGCAGCAAACAGGGCGGAAAGTCGCTAAGCGAATTGGTGAAAGAATATGGATTGTCGGAGAATCTGTTCCGTGTACATGTGAAGGAGGCTTCAAAGGTTATCAACAAGACCATCATAGATCTCGATATCTATCGTCAATATGGGGTGAACGTAATCGAGCTGCGCCGAAGTGCCGGACATAACAAGTTTGTGCGCACGGTAAACCAGCAGTTGGCATCGCCCACCCTAATGCTTCAGCAGGGTGACGTGCTTTATCTCTCGGGGGAAATAGAGAAGGTGCAGCAGTTGGCCGAGGACTTTTCGCTACGCCTCATCGACAACCATACCGACGAGATAGAGGGTAGCTCATCGAATGCTTCGCTGGACTTCTATGACATTGGTATCGCTGAAATACTTATCATGCCTTCATCTTCAATGATTGGTCGAAAGATTCTCGAAATAGGGCTGAGAAGCAAGTTTAACATCAACGTATTGGGTATCAGACGACAGAACGACTACCTACTCCACAACCTGGGCAACGAGAAGATACACGACTCTGACGTATTGCTCGTGCAAGGTGCATGGAAGGACATTGCCCGCCTACGCAATGAATCGAACAACTGGGTGGTATTGGGCGAACCTCTGCAAGAGGCTGCCAAGGTAACACTTGACTACAAAGCACCCGTAGCGGCATTGATCATGATTGCCATGATTGTGATGATGTGTATCGACTCTATCCCGGTAGCGCCTGTCACGGCAGTGCTCTTGGCTGCTGTATTGATGGTCATCACGGGATGTGTGAGGAGTGTGGAGGCCGCCTACAAAACAATCAACTGGCAAACCATCGTACTCTTCGCAGCTATGCTGCCTATGTCTACAGCACTCGAGAAGACGGGAGTATCGTCAATGATTGCCGACTTTATCGTCAACACCTTCGGCGGAAGCAGTCCGCACATAGCGCTGGCTGCGGTATATTTTGCCACATCAATCATGACCATCTTCATCAGCAACACGGTAACAGCCGTACTGATGGCGCCCATCGCGCTGCAGTGTGCAATTGGCATAGGTATAAGTCCTATCCCCTTCCTCTTTGCTGTGACCGTGGCGGCCTCGATGTGCTTCGCCTCACCCTTCTCAACTCCGCCCAATGCCTTGGTGATGCCTGCAGGACAATATACCTTCATGGATTTCATCAAAGTGGGTCTTCCACTCCAGATTATCATGGGCATAGTGATGATATTCGCCTTGCCACTGCTGTTTGCGTTTTAGGGATTACACAATATAATAAAAGGTGCCCAATTGGACACCTTTTTTATTACACTCATCACGCAGAGTTCATCCCTCCATGGCCATCATAGCCTCTTCCCATTCGGCCTCGGCTTCGGCAAGGGTGTTCTTCAGCTTATTGTACTGCTCAAAAAGAGCTGGGTTGGCAGCACCTGTAGGTGTAGCCATCCACTCTTCGAGTTCTCGCAGTTCGGTTTCTATTTGGGTAACTCGTTTCTCACACTCCTCTACCCTCTTCTGCAACTTACGCTGCGCCTTGGCTTGCTCCTTACGAGCAGCATAGTCTGCAGCACCACCTCCTATAGTCTTCTCGTTGGAATCCTTCGAGGTGGATAGGACAGCCTTATTGGCGGTCATCACAGAGTCAAGCGAACGGGCAGAGTCAGCAGAAGCCGTAGCTCCTTTGCTCTGCAAGAAATCATAGATACCACCTAAATGTTCCTTGACCTTACCTCCACCAAACTCATACACCTTGGTCACAAGTCCATCAAGGAATTCACGGTCGTGACTGACAAGAATAACAGTGCCATCGAACTCGCGGATAGCCTCCTTGAGCACATCCTTGGAACGCATATCAAGGTGATTGGTGGGCTCGTCGAGAATAAGCAGATTGACCGACTCGAGCAAAAGTTTGATCATGGCCAGTCGACTGCGTTCGCCACCAGAGAGCACCTTGACCTTCTTGTCCGAAGCCTCTCCTCCAAACATAAAAGCACCTAAGATATCGCGTATCTTAAGACGAATATCTCCTACAGCAACACGATCAATGGTATCAAATACGGTAAGGTTCTCATCGAGCAGCTGTGCCTGATTCTGGGCGAAGTAGCCTATCTCTACATTATGTCCTAATGTAAGTTTCCCATCAAAGGGAATCTCTCCCATGATACACTTCACAAGTGTCGTCTTACCTTCACCATTTCGCCCTACAAAAGCGACCTTCTCACCACGACGAATAGTAAGATTCACGTCCTCGAAGACTAGATGATCACCATAGCTCTTGGCAGTATCTTCGCAAATAACGGGAAAGCTACCGCTACGCTGAGCTGGACGAAACTTGAGTCGCAGCGTGCTGCGGTCTTCCTCATCGATGACTACAGGAACCATTTTCTCCAACTGCTTGATACGACTCTGTACCTGTATGGCTTTGGTGGGCTTGTAACGGAAACGTTCTATGAAGTCGGTGATATCGGCAATCTCCTTCTGTTGGTTTTCATAAGCACGAAGTTGCTGTTCGCGACGTTCGCGACGCAACACTACATACTCATCATATTTGACACGATAGTCATGAATAGTACCGCAAGTGATTTCGATGGTACGATTGGTAACATTATTGATAAAAGCACGGTCGTGACTGACAAGCACAACGGCCTTTCCGTTGCGTGCAAGGAAGTCCTCGAGCCATTGTATGCTCTCAATATCAAGATGGTTGGTCGGCTCATCGAGGAGCAGCACATCGGGATGCTGAAGCAGTAACTTAGCCAACTCAATACGCATGCGCCATCCTCCTGAGAACTCAGATGTGGGACGATCGAAATCTTCGCGACGAAAGCCCAAGCCGACTAACGTCTGTTCCATCTCGGCATGATAATTGGCACCACCTATGATTTGAAAACGCTCGTTCTCATGAGTGAAGCGATCAATGAGTTCGTGGTACGACTCACTCTCATAATCGGTACGCTCGGCCAACTCAGATGCCAGCTTGTCGAGCATCTCTTTCTGTCGACTGATATGAGCAAAAGCTAGTTCGGTCTCCTCACGCACGGTGCGCTCATCGGACAATTTCATCACCTGTGGAAGATAGCATACCGAGATATCCTTAGGCATACTCACAGTACCATCGGTAGGCTGCTGCAAACCTGCCAAAATCTTGAGCATAGTACTCTTACCAGCCCCATTCTTACCCACGAGGGCTATACGATCCTTAGGATTAATGATATAGCTAACTCCCTGAAACAGGGGTGTAGCGCCGAACTCCACTTTTAGATTCTCAATACTGATCATGTGAAATTAAAATTAGCATAAGGAACCTTATCTTCGTCGAGGCAATGTTTTATTCAAGAAATAGCAACCCAAGATTGCCGAAATGATGGAGCCTAGAAGCACACCTAATTTGGCTTGGGGAAGCAATGCAGCACCATCAGAACCGAGTCCGGCATAAGATAGTTCAGCTATAAACATAGACACGGTGAAACCAATACCACAAACAACGCATACACTCGCAAAACTCTTCCACGTAGCTCCCGTAGGCAGAGCGACAAGACGGAACCGCACAGCAAGCCATGAGAAAGAAAATACTCCAGCAAACTTACCCAACACAAGACCTAGCATCACGGCCAGACTTACTCCTGAGAAAACATCACCCAAACTCATTTGGGAGAGGTCAATACCCGCGTTGGCAAAGGCAAAGAGGGGAAGTATGACATAATTGATCGGTGTATGCAAAAGGTCTTCCATGTCTTGCAGCGGACTAATCATTCTATCCGCGGCCGACTCGATACTCTTCAGCACGCCTATTTGTTCGTTGGTGAGCACAATAGTACTGCGTCGCTTGCTGACCTCGATGATTGGAAATCTATTAATGCTGCTACGAATACGTTCAAGATAAAAACCTGTGCCCTCCTGCAAATTGGAAGGAATACAGAAAGCCATCACAACACCTGCAATAGTGGCATGTATGCCCGAATTGAGCATCATGTACCACAAAACGAAACCTATGGATATATAGAAGGTTTTAGTACGCACATTCATTAAATTACCCGCAATCATAACTGCCACACACACTGCAGACAGGCCAAGATACAGCAGATGTATCTCTGAAGAGTAGAAGAGTGCTATTACAAGTATTCCACCCAGATCATCAGCAACAGCAAGCGCTGCCAAGAATATCTTGAGTCCGATGGGGACACGTGTACTGAACACCGACAATATTCCTAATGAAAAGGCTATATCAGTAGCCATCGGTATAGCCAAACCTCGTTGCATAGCTGCATCGCCAGGACATACCAGATAGAAGATGAGTACGGGGACGAGCATACCTCCACAAGCACCGATAACGGGCAATAGCGCTTTCTCGCGTGAAGAGAGTTCACCCACCATAATCTCACGTTTAATCTCCAATCCTACCGAAAGGAAGAAAACAGCCATGAGGAAATCATTTATCACCTGCCCCAACGTAATAGAGTGGCCATTGTGACTAAAGAAATTGAATTCACCAATGGCAAGGCTCACCTCCTGAGTCCAAAAAGACGCATACCAATCTTTCACACCCGGTATGTTGGCACACACCAAGGCTGCTACTGTAAAAAATATCAGCACCACACTGGAGTTGATATACATCTGTAACTTTCTCTTGAAACTGTAGTTCATTATTCTTGTTTTTTGATATCGTTTTTACCTTACGACTGCATTATGCCAATAATATCTATTTTTTAGAACGTGCAAAATTACGGCTTATTTTTATTCGTTAACCATTTTTGGGAAAATAATTGTCACTAAAAATAGATTCTTCGCGAATTACAATAGATAGAGGAAAGAAAACATACCAGCAAAATAGACTTTTTCGCTCAGTTTGCGCTAATTTTAATTCTAACGAGGATGAATAGAAATTAGGCGTCGCCTCGGAAAATCGCAAGTAAACTTAACTTTGTTGAGTTTCAGCCTCACTCAGTAATAGAAAAGTAAACTTTTCCATTACGTTCGCTCGTTGAAACTTGCATTTTCGCCCGGCTTGCGCTAATTTTGCAGCATATAATATGTAAGTTTACGATATCTGTTTGTCGGACAAACTCACAACTAGGAAAAAACTCAATAATAATATGATTGACAAGAACGAACTCATCTTTGGAACGCGCGCCGTCATCGAGGCAATCGAAGCAGGTAAAGATATTGACAAAATACTCATCAAACGCGGTTTACAAAACGAACTCTCACGAGAACTCTTCGATGCACTGAAAGGACTACTCATCCCTGTACAGCGCGTACCTATAGAGAAGCTCAATCGTCTCACCACAAAGAACCATCAGGGTGTCATTGCCTTCACATCCTCAGTCACCTATCAGCGAGTAGAAGATATCGTACCCATCCTCTATGAGGAGGGGAAGAACCCGTTCTTAGTCATGCTCGATGGTGTGACCGACGTACGCAACTTCGGAGCCATAGCCCGCACTTGCGAATGTGCAGGTGTAGATGCCATCATCATCCCCACACACGATAGTGTGAGCGTTAATGCAGATGCAATGAAGACTTCAGCCGGAGCACTCCACACACTACCCGTATGCCGTGAGTCAAGCTTGGGTAACACCATCAAATATCTTAAGAATTGTGGTTTCCGCGTGGTAGCAGCCACCGAAAAAGCCAAATACACCTATACCAAAGCTAACCTCACCGACCCTATCTGTATTGTGATGGGAGCCGAAGACAAGGGAATACCCAATGAGCACCTCGCTTTGTGTGACGAATGGATTTCCATCCCGCAATTCGGACATATACAATCGCTCAACGTATCAGTTGCAGCAGGTGTACTAATTTATGAGGTGGTAAGACAGAGAATGGGAGAGTAAGAAGACCCTCCCCAACCCCTCCCTCTATGGAGGGGCTTTACAGACATCGCGAGAAATAATCATGCGAATTGAACATTACAAATGAACATCAGTAAAAACTTTTCATACAACTCCTTTCGAGGAAGACTTGGAAGAGGCTTTCTCTTCCTTCTACTATCACTTGTCAGCTTCGCAGCCGCGGCCCAATCACCCAAGACACTGAAGCAGGTAAAGAAGGCAGTCTACACCCTGCAGACCTACGATGCTGTGGGCAACGTGCTGACCACAAGCAATGGATTCTTTGCAAATGAAGTTGGTGATTTCATCACCTCCTACACAGCACTGCCGGGTTGTGTTAAAGCTGTAGTCATAGACAATAAAGGGAAAGTGTACGATGTAGTGAAGGTATTGGGGGCCAATGCGACCTACGACATCGTACGTCTTCAGACTGCTCCCATAAAGAAATTGGTGAGCACACCTATCGACACAGTAAACATTAGTCAAATGCATGGAACGGAGAATAATTCGCAATTAAAGGAACTTTTCCTTCCAGCCATCGGCAACGAAAAGAAGGCATTTGACATGTGGATTCCCATTCTGAGCACCGAACAAGCTGCAGGCAGCTATCACTACTACACCTTACGCCATACGGGAAGCCCAACACTGAGCCATCGTCCCCTGTTGGATGCCTCAGGTAATGTAGTAGCCATAGTGCAACCCTCTGTAGAAACCGACACGGTACTCTACGCCCTGGACATACGCTATGCCCTTGATCTCGCGGTGAAAGCGCTTTCCGTGAACGATCCTTGCTATCGTACTATCCCCATACGAAAGGCTTTACCCAACGATATAAGTCAAGCATTAGTGAGCCTATTCCTTGTAGCCGACCAAAACGATGCAGCACTTCGCAGCGAGGTCATCGATGAGTTCATCGTCTCTTTCCCCAACAGCCACGAAGGCTATCTTAATCGTGCTGCACACCACATCGCTCTCAAGAACGATAGCGCCTATGCTTTGGCTGAGATTGACCACACTCTAGCACTCGATCGCGCTACAGAAAAAGTTGATGAGGTATACTTTCAGATTGCCAAGCAAATACTGTCGGTTGCGCTCGACTCTATGCAACAATATAAAGATTGGAACTACCAGCGCGTCCTTGCTGAAATAGACAAGGCCCGTGACATTAATCCCTTGCCCATATACCTACAGCAGCAAGGTGATATCTATGTCATGATGAAGGACTATACTTCTGCTTATGAAAAGTACATGGAGGTCAACCACAGCGATATCGGTAGCCCTGACACATGGCTACGTACTGCCTATATCATAGAGCAGCGTGCTGGCGAGGGAGATTTGGAACTGGCTATTGCGCTTTTGGACAGCGCGGTAAACAAAGCCCAATTGACAATGGACAATTCACAATTGGCAACCCAAAAGTCGGCTCCTTACGTACTAGAACGTGCACTACTCAAAGCACGCAACGGACTACACCGTCTTGCTGTAGTAGATTTTAATCTCTATGAAGATTTGGTAGGCACCATCAACACCGACCGTTTCTATTACATGCGCGAGCAGTCTGAGGCAGCAGGGCGCATGTTTCAACAAGCACTTGACGATATAGATCGTGCTATCGCGCTCGCACCACGCCAACCTGTATATCTGCTCGAAAAGGCATCACTCAATGTCCGCGTTGCTCGATATGCCGAGGCACTTCCCATTCTTGAGGTTCTCTCCAAAGCTTTCCCCAACGACATGGATTGCAATCGCCTGCTGGGCTTCTGTTACATCCAATTAGGCGACAAACAGCGTGGAATCCCATATCTTGAGAAGGCGGCTACTACAGGCGATAAAAATGCGGCAGTACTACTCGAACGATACAAATAGCAGGTTTATAATGCCATGCGATAGACATTGGTCTCTTTCTGCTCGAAACCTAAAGAACAATACAGAGCATTGGCTGCAATGCGCTTAGGATTTGAAGTGAGCATCAAGGTGTCTATGCCCTGCTCTTTGCAGTAGTCGATAGCATGGGCCACAAGCCACTTGCCGAGACCACGGCCTCGATAGGCGTTGTCGACAACGACATCCTCAATCCAAGCCTTGCTTCCTGTGGGACTGAGATAGACACCTACGGTGATCATGCCCACAACAGAGTCGCCACAATGAAGTAGGAAAAGATAGCTATGAGAATCTGCTATCAGTTTGCGATAATCATCATCAGTAAATACTATGGTACGCGAAGTGAGTTGCCCTAACAATAAGCTCACCGCCTCGTAATGCGAATCATCATACGTAGTAGGACATGTGACAAAAAGATTATCCATAGATGACTATATATTGAAAGAGCGGAGCCCAAAGGTTCCGCTCTACATATTCAGATATTCGAGATTACTTGAACCAATGTACCAACTTATCCTTTGCGTAGAAGTAGTAAACGGCCAAACCAAGCCATGAAGTGCAGAGCACAGCCACAGCACTGATTACCTTACCAGCCATACCCATAGGCATCTTCCAAATCTCCATTACAGCCTTGACTGCAAGAATAACACCTACAAGCCAAATCAAAAAACTAATCATAAAAACTTTTTCTTATTTACTTGGTTAATAATCTTTTCAATGATAGCTGGGTGCTATTGACACCCAGCTATCATCAAATATTTACAGTCTATTGAATTAATCAATACTCCATCTTGGTCATGCGCACATAACTCTGGTAGCGCTTCTTGGCCATCTCCTCGCATGCTTCGAAGAGGTCGGCAGCCTCAGCGGGATACTGTTTCATTACGGATGCGAAGCGTACCTCACCCTTGAGGAAGTCTTGGAAGCCATCCCACTGCGGTTCCTTAGAGTCGAGTGTGAACGGATTCTTGCCCTCAGCCTCGAGTGCGGGGTTGAAGCGCCAGAGGTGCCAGTAACCGCATGCTACAGCAGCAGCCTCCTCGGCCTGTGCCTTACCCATACCCTTCTTCAAGCCATGGTTGATACAGGGAGCGTAAGCGATGATGATTGAGGGACCAGGATAAGCCTCAGCTTCGCGGATAGCCTTGAGACACTGGCTCTGGTCGGCACCCATAGCTACCTGTGCTACGTATACATAGCCGTAGGTAGTAGCAATCATACCGAGGTCTTTCTTACGGATACGCTTACCTGAAGCGGCAAACTTGGCGATAGCGCCGAGCGGAGTAGCCTTTGATGACTGACCACCGGTGTTAGAGTATACCTCTGTGTCGAGCACGAGGATGTTCACATCTTCACCCGAAGCAATCACGTGGTCGAGACCGCCGTAACCGATATCGTAAGAGGCACCGTCACCACCGATGATCCACTGTGAACGCTTCACGAGGTAGTGGCTGAGCTCCTTGAGCTGAGCACATACGGGGCAACCAGCAGCTGCGCTAGCCTCGATATGGGGCAGCAATGCTGCAGCAGCAGCCTTAGAGGCATCAGCATCGTCCTGACCGGCAATCCAAGCCTGTGCAGCCTCCTTGTATTCGGCAGAAACCTTGTCGCTGGCAATCATCTCTTCCAAGAGAGCCTGCACGCGAGCCTTCATCTTCTTGTTGGCGAGCACCATACCGAGACCAAACTCGCAGAAGTCCTCGAAGAGTGAGTTTGCCCATGCGGGACCCTGACCCTTCTCATTGGTTGTATAAGGTGTTGAGGGGATTGAGCCTGAGTAGATTGATGAGCAACCTGTAGCGTTAGCCACCATCTGACGGTCACCATAGAGCTGAGAGATGAGCTTCACATAAGGTGTCTCACCGCAACCAGAGCATGCACCAGAGAACTCGAAGAGCGGTGTAGCGAACTGTGAGTTCTTGGGGTTAGACTTGATGTCTACGAGGTGCTGCTTGCTCTTCACGTTCTTCACGCAGTAGTCCCAGTTAGCAGCCTCCTTGAGTTCGCCTTCGAGGGGAACCATCTTGAGGGCAGGACCACCGAGCTTAGGATTGCCAGGACATACGTCGGCACAGTTGCCGCAACCGAGACAGTCCATCACACCCACCTGGATGCGGAACTTCATGCCCTTCATCGCAGCGGGAGCCTTCATTTCAATCATGTCGCCGTTTACGCCAGCAGCCTCGGTATCATCCATTACGAAGGGACGGATACAAGCGTGAGGACAAACGAAGGCACACTTGTTACACTGGATACACTTCTCGGCATCCCATACAGGAACGAAGGGAGCTACACCGCGCTTCTCATAAGCCGATGTGCCCTGAGGCCATGTACCATCCTCGTAGCCCTTGAAGGCCGATACGGGAAGAAGGTCACCGTTCTGTGCATTGATGGGGCGTACTACCTCGTTGATGAATGCGGGGTCATCGTTGGCCACCTTCTCATCAGCGGGAAGGTTGCTCCAAGCAGCATCTACTACGAGTTCCTTGTACTCACCACCGCGGTCTACAGCAGCGTAGTTCTTGTTCACGATATCCTCACCCTTCTTGCCGTATGACTTCACGATGAACTTCTTCATCT
>JAFOYZ010000212.1 GCA_017424485.1 Bacteroidaceae bacterium | reverse complement strand
GAGTACGAGCCCGACCTCTTCGGACTTCAGGAAACTCAGGCTATCCACGCGCCCAAGTATGCGGAGAATCTCGAAATTTACGATTACGTTTACTTTGACAATGACGGAACCACATATAACAGCTCTTCGACGAGGTGTTGCGCCGCGGGTTTGATGGGGGGAACTTCGTCACTAACCTCACTGCCCATCTGCGCGATCTGCTCGTGAGTCGCGAGCCGGCTACGCTGCCGTTGCTCGAGGTGAGCCATGACGTGCGTGAGCGGTATAGGGAGCAAGCGCAGAGATGCAACGAGCGTTTCCTCATCCATGCCATCAAACTGTGTAACGACTGTGACCTCAACTACCGTGTGAGTAAGAACAAGCGCTTGCTCGTGGAACTCACGCTTATCCAACTGTCTCAGCTCACTGGTGACCCCGACGAGATAGGCTCGGGGCGTGGCCCCAAGCGACTGAAACCCCTATTCCAAAAGGCGGTAGCCACCGCCTCGACAAGCCAGCCGAACAATAGTAAGCAGGCTTCGTCAGTTACCCAACAGCAGGTTGCGTCATCGTCCTCGGATACTAACGGTGCAGCATCTACAGTTGCTGCGGCATCTTCTGTGTCGTCTATTTTGTCGTCGGGGACATTGGGCAAGCAGACTGCCCGTCCTGCCACGACAATCAGGAGGCAGAGTTTTTCTATCCGTGGAAAGAACTTTGTACAGGAATCCGATGTTCAGAAAAATAGCCTCTCTGCAGGGGGACGTGTAACTACTGCTACTGTACAGTCCGATGTACCTGACCTACCCATCAGCGAAGATGGCGTACGTGTCTGTTGGAAGCGATTTGCCACTACGCTTCCGAAGGAAGAGTCGGCCATGGCAGGCCGCTTGCTCAATATTCGTCCCTCATTGAAAGACGAACATGTAGTGATCGTCACCATAGACAACCGTATGGTGGCATCGGACATTAACGCTGTGCGTTCTCGTATCGAGGAGTATTTGCGCAGTCAGTTACAGAATAGGCGTCTTACACTCCATGTTATAGTGGAAGAAACGCAAACGACTCACCGTATTTATAGTCGCGTGGAGCAGTACCAGATGCTCGAGGAACGTAACCCGGTAGTGAGGAAGCTGAAAGAGGCGCTTGATCTGGATTTGAGTTGAAACTTCAGAAAAAAACGACAGTGGCATGAATGCACTGTCGTTTTTTTGTTTGTTTATTGCTCTATACTCTTGTTTATCTGCTCGATATATCCCAATACTTCGTCTCTCCCGATACCCTTCTCTGATGAGGTCACGAAGTGTGGGGGGAGCTCTTCCCACTGCTCCGACAGGCGGGCGAGGTATCGTTCCACGTTCTCGCGTTGGCGCTGAGTGCCCAACTTGTCGGCCTTGGTGAAGATGATGGAGAAGGGCACACCGTTCTCGCCCAACCACTCGATGAACTCAAGGTCTATGGCCAAGGGCTCGTGGCGTATGTCGATGAGGATGAAGAGGTTGGTCATCTGCTCTCGCCCGAGGATGTAACTCTCAATCATCTGTGTGAGCTTGTCCTTGGCTTTCTTGCCACGCTGTGCGTAACCATAGCCAGGGAGGTCGACGAGGTACCATGATTTGTTGATGATGAAGTGGTTGATGAGCATCGTCTTGCCCGGTGTGGCTGAGGTCATGGCTAACTTGGGTTTGCGGGTAAGCATATTGATGAGGCTCGACTTGCCCACGTTGGAACGCCCGATGAAGGCATATTCGGGCAGCCCTGTTTGCGGACAGCGGTCGATGCGGGTGTTGCTCATTACAAATTCGGCGCTTGTGATATTCATATCTTTGTTTTTTCGTGTTCTTAACCAATTTTCTTTACATACTCGGCTGCCGCTTCGGCGCATCGCTCGCCATCAATGCCTGCCGATACGATGCCACCGGCATAGCCGGCTCCCTCACCGCAGGGGAAGAGCCCGTTCACGGTGATGTGTTGCAGTGTCTCCCGGTCGCGTATGATGCGTACGGGAGCCGAGGTGCGGGTCTCTACACCTATTACTGTTGCCTCATTGGTGAGAAAACCGCGTGAGGTACGCCCGAAGTGCTCGAACCCTCTCTGTAGGCGGCTGCAGATGAACTCGGGCATCCAGAAATGGAGCGGCGAGGAGATGAGTCCGGGAGAGTAGGACGATGCGGGCAGATCATACGAGAGCTTCCTCCTTGTGAAGTCCACCATACGCTGTGCCGGTGCTGTCTGTCGGCGGTTCCCCTGTATCCAGCACTGTCGTTCCAGCTCCTCCTGGAAGTGCATCATAGCAAGAGGGTGTCCCCCCTCGCTTCTCTCAGGAGAAAGGGTAGGAGTGAGGCCTTCCAGGTCCTCCACTCTTATCTCCACCACCATGCCCGAGTTACTCCAGCGTGAACCTCGGTGCGAGGCAGACATGCCGTTCACCACAATTTGCTCGGGCCCGCTGGCTGCAGGCACCACGGCACCACCAGGGCACATGCAGAAACTATATACGCCACGTCCCTCCACTTGGGTGACGAAGCTGTATTCGGCTGCGGGAAGGTATTTACCACGGCCGTTCCGGTCGTGGTATTGTATCTGGTCTATCAGTTCGGCGGGATGCTCCAGTCGTACACCCACGGCAATGCCCTTGGCCTCGATGTCGATGCCCGAAGCGTAGAGATGGTGGTATACGTCGCGTGCCGAGTGCCCTGTGGCGAGGATGACGGGACCGCGGAAGGTGCGCCCCGTATTGGTTTCTATACCTACAATCTTGTTTTTCTCCACGATGAGGCGGTCCATGCGTGTCTCGAAGTGCACTTCACCGCCACAGCGGCGTATGGTTTCGCGCATGTTTTCGATGACGCGGGGCAGCTTGTCCGTTCCGATGTGAGGGTGCGCATCGCTCAGTATCGTGGTGCTGGCGCCGTGCTGGCAGAATACGTTGAGAATTTTGTCCACGCTGCCACGTTTCTTGCTGCGCGTATAAAGCTTTCCGTCCGAATAGGCCCCTGCACCGCCTTCGCCGAAGCTGTAGTTACTCTCAGGGTCCACGGCATGTTCACGTGAGATGCGGGCAATGTCGCGCTTGCGGGCATGCACATCCTTGCCTCGCTCCACCACGATGGGGCGGCATCCCAACTCGATGAGTCGCAATGCGGCGAAGAGTCCGCCCGGGCCAGCCCCCACGACAATCACCTCGGGCCCCTCGTCCACCATGGGGTAGTAGGTCTCGATGTATTCGTCATCGGTGGGTAGTTCGT
>JAFOYZ010000211.1 GCA_017424485.1 Bacteroidaceae bacterium | reverse complement strand
AGAAGATACTGCTCAAGGGCGGACAGATGGCGCTCTACTTCGTGAGCAACCTCGAGAGCCCCTACTATGACAGTGCTGCCTTTGGCCGCGTGATGAACTATACGGCCATGTCGCCCTACGAATGCCGGTTCCGCGAGCTCTCGGGCAAGCGCAGTCTGCTCGTCAAGGGTATCAATACAGTAGAGGAGGCGTTGGGCGTGGTGCGTGCCATGCATCGATAGATACTGCTTGCATATTTGCATAAGAATTCATACCTTTGCGTGCAGAAACAAATGGAGAGAACTTTTCGTTGACTAGTATATATATAAGTATAAAGGATATGACTTTCGGAACATTTAACCTACAGGAATTTATCAGCACATTCATCATCATGTTTGCTGTAATTGATGCCATCGGTGCTACGCCTATCATCATCTCGTTGCGCGAGAATGGTAAGGTGATCAAGCCCATAAAGGCTACACTGCTATCGACGCTGTTGCTCGTGGGATTCTTCTATGCGGGCGACGTGATGCTCAAGCTCTTCCATGTAGATATCTCTTCTTTTGCCGTGGCGGGTGCTATCGTCATCTTCCTCATGGCTATAGAGATGCTGCTCGATGTGGAAATATTCAAGTTTAATGGTCCTACGGGCGAAGCCACCATCGTGCCTCTTGTGTTTCCGCTCATCGCAGGTGCCGGCTCGTTCACCACACTGCTCTCGTTGCGTGCCGAATATGCCGATGTGAATATCCTTCTCGGCCTGTTGGCCAATATGGCATTCGTATTCTTCGTGCTGACCATGACCCATAAGGTGCAGAACTGGATAGGCAAGGGTGGGGTATACGTGGTGCGCAAGTTCTTTGGTGTCATCCTGATAGCTGTTGCTGTGCGCCTCTTTACCGACAATATAGCCGAACTGATACTCAATATTAGTGCACAGACGGGTAATTGAACATAGGAATTGATTCACAAAACAATAAGAGCGAAGACTCCCTACAGGATCTTCGCTCTTACTTTTGTGTGTCTTGCTTGCTTATCTGTATTTTTCCTCGTCGAAGGAGCGCAGCACCTCGTAGCGCCCACTATCGGCGGCCACGATAAAGTATCCGTCGATCTCGGGATGGCGCTTGCAGTAGGCCATGGCCGAATCGGTCCCCAGCACCATGAAGGCTGTGGCGAGTGCATCGGCACGCATGCAGTTGTCGGCAATCACGGTGGCCGAGAGCAATGAATGCTGCACGGGGTAGCCACTGCGAGGGTCTATGGTGTGGGCATACTTAACGCCATCTTTCTAATAGAAGTTGCGGTAGTTGCCCGAGGTAGCGATGGCGCAATCAGTGAGGCGTAGCACGGTTTGCAACTCCTGATTGGTCGATAGGGAGTCGTCGATGGGCTTGTTGATGCCGATGCCCCAAGGGTTGCCATTGCGGTTGTGACCCCGTACTACCACTTCGCCGCCAATCTCAACCATATAGTTCTGTACGCCGCAGCTGTCGAGCACGCGGGCCACACGGTCGCTGCCATAACCTTTGGCGATGGCACTGAAGTCGAGCATGATGCGTTGGTCGTCTTTCACTACATGGCCATCGATAAGGCTGATGCGGCTCATACCGATGAGGCTGCGTAGGCTGTCGATGGTAGAGGTGGTGACATCAATGCCGCTCTTGAATCCGAATCCCCAAGCATTGACAAGCGGAGCTACTGTGGGGTCGAAGGCACCGTGGCTCTCCTCATAGATGACCTGGGCATTGCGAAACACCTCGGCGAAGAGAGTGTCAATGGTGATGGTATCGTTATGGTTGACGTGGGTGATGATGGAGTGCTTGTTGAATGGCGACAGGGAGTTGTCTACCGCTTGCATGGCACCTACAATCTGGGCCTGCAGATCGGCATTGTGCTCATAGGTGACGGTATAGAGCGTGCCGAATATCTTGCCTTGGTGGGTGCGATAGGTGGGCTTGTTCTGGTTGAGGATGATGACAGTGCCTATAATAAGGAATAATAAGAAGGGTAGGTGCCAACGCTTGTTCATTGCTTATATGAGTTTTTTGGGGTGAAGTGTTTAGTGTGTAGTGTTTAGTGTGTAGTGTTTAGTGTGTAGTGTGTAGGGTTTAGTGTGTAGTGTTTAGTGTGTAGTGTGTAGTGTGTAGTGTGTAGTGTGTAGGGTGTCTGCGTTATCGTTATCGTTCTTAGCACATCGTTAGGTGCTCGAATAGTATCCTAATACCTAGGATAATAAGTACGAGTCCGCCGATAGGCTCCATGGGAAAGCGGAGTTTACTCCCTACGATGCTCCCTATGAAGCAGCCGATGAGGGCAAGTACGAAAGAAGCAAGTCCGATAGCTAGCAGTGGGAACGTCAGTTGATGAAGCGTGCTCATACCTATACAGGTGAATGAGATGCCTACGGCAAGTGCATCGATGCTCACGGCCAACGAGAGCGTGAGTACGGTGGCGAGGTGGGTTGGGTCGAACAGGTGTTCCTCATCGTCGCTAATGCCATCGCGAATCATCTTTACGCCAAGGAAGATGAGCAGGGCGAAGGCAATCCAGTGGTCGAACTGCTCGATGAAGCGGTAAAAGTATACCGAACCTGCCCATCCTATCAAGGGCATGATGGCCTGGAAGAGGCCAAAGCAGAAGGCTATAGTAAGGAAATGGCGGAGGGTGATGCGCTTGAGTATCAATCCGCTAGCAATGGCTATGGTGAAACTATCCATGGCTAGGGCTAGTGCGGTAAACCATATTTCGAGCGTGGTCATGGGCGTCTTTTGTTGAAGTTGAGATAATAGGTGATGGTGTATGTAGCACCGAATGCAGCCTTGGTGCTTGAACCTAGTCCTGGGACATACCATGGACCGCCATTGGCAATGGGACCCTTGTAGATGGGGTACTTGTAGCGAAGCGACCATCCCATATAGAAATTCTTGGCAATCTCGGCACGTACGCCAGCAACAGCCTCGGCCCACACGGCGCGGCAAGGGATATCGGTGAACTGTACGGGTGACTCGTCGCCCCAAACGGGATCTTTCAGTGCAGGCGCATCAATATTATATTTAAAGGAGGTGTATCCTACACGACCGCCTAAGTAGATATAATTGGGCTTACCGTTCTTGTACTGCATATTGTAGTCCATGCCTATGCGGTAGTAGGGGGCTTGGGTGCGGTAGCCTATATCGTAGAGTTGGCTCACCATGTCGGTGTAGCCGAATCCGACCTCCACGACCGGAAAGAACCGATTCTTGAGGTTGACAGTGGCAGATAACTCGGTGCTATAGTACTTGTCTTTTACGAAGATGGGGTAGATATAGCCGAAAGCATCGGCAGAGAGGTAGATGCCCTGGAAGAGCTTCTCTCCCTTATCCTTGTTGTGGAGGAGAGAAAGCGGCTTGCCCTTGTTTGCATCTGCTCCGCGTAAGCAGCTTGGGGAAGCCGCCAGACTAATCAGCAGTATGATAAATAACCTGAATGTTTTCGCGTTCATCGTAATTGACTTCGGGAGATTTTATGATTAGGGTATCTATCACGTGGTGGGTACTGCTTACGGCGGTGATGGTATGAAACATGGCCATGCCGCAGTCTACCGACACGAGGGTGGGCACATTGATATGGCTTATATAGAGGCTATCGTAAAGCATGCCTCCATTGTAGTCGAAGATCAAAGTATCGGTCTCATGGGTATAGCTGAGTGGGAAACTTAGCTCAGAGGCTGTGCTCTTACGGTTTAGCACTACGGAGTCGCCTTGTGGGCGCACTACACTAACGGTAAGTGTGCCATTAATGGCTACAGCATCGTTAAGATGGTTGTAGAACAGCATCTTCCCTGCTACCACATTGTTGATGGGACAGTCTTCGCCCGAACAGGAAGACAGACCTATCATGGTAAGGAGCAGGAGTAGGCAACGGTAGATAGCGTAGTGACGTGGTGACATTAGAACTCCTTTTCTATCTTATAGTTGTTGCGCTCTTGTGAGTTGCGGCTAATGAGTTCGCCCAAAAATCCGGTAAGGAATAGCTGGAAACCAAGTAGCATACCTACCAATGCCAAATAGAAATAGGGACTGTCTGTTATAAGGCGTGCGGGTATGCCGTTGGCAAGGCTATATAATTTGTTGGCTCCGATGAAAACAACGCACAAGAAGCAGATGATGAACATCACTGAACCCCATAGACCGAAGAAATGCATGGGTTTGACACCGAACTTGCTGAGGAACCATAAAGACATCAAGTCGAGGTAGCCGTTGACGAAGCGGTTGAGACCAAACTTGGTGACACCATACTTGCGTGCTTGATGCTGTACTACCTTCTCGCCAATCTTGGTGAATCCGGCATTCTTAGCCAAATAGGGTATGTAGCGATGCATCTCGCCATATACCTCGATGTTCTTTACCACCTCTTTGCGGTAGGCTTTGAGGCCGCAGTTGAAGTCGTGCAGATTCTTGATACCAGACACCTTGCGGGCGGTGGCATTAAACAGCTTGGTGGGTATGGTCTTAGATAGCGGGTCGTAGCGTTTCTGCTTGTATCCCGATACTAGATCGTAACCCTCCTCGGTGATCATTCGGTACAGTTCGGGTATTTCATCGGGCGAGTCTTGCAGGTCGGCATCCATGGTGATGACAACATCTCCCTCGGCACGCTCAAAACCGCAGAAGAGTGCGGGGGACTTGCCGTAATTGCGGCGAAACTTGATTCCCTTTACTTCGGGATTTGCAGTGTGTAATTCTTCTATCACACGCCATGAGTCATCGGTGCTGCCATCGTTGACAAACAATATTTCATAGCTGTAGTGGTGCTCGTCCATCACACGCTTAATCCAAGCGTGCAGCTCGGGAAGGCTCTCGGCTTCATTGTACAAGGGTACGATAACGGATATATCCATATATTTTGAGTTTATGAGTTCTGTAATTTATGCGTTTTAAGCTGTGCTTTGTCTGTTTTTAACTCTTAACTGTGGATTCTCTTGGCAAATAGGGCTATGGGGAGTGCTATGACGATAGCCCATGATACATTGTTGCTCAGCATGCCCATGGTCATCTCAATGGGTGTCATGGCACTGAGCTGTGAGGCGGTGTTGCGCATCAGCTCAATGTATTGGTTGAATTGGGCGATGGTGCTTTCGCTACCTTCTGTGCCCTCAAGAGTGCTTAGATCGATAGCCGTAAGCTGGCTGATGCTTTGCTCTAATGCGTTGACTATTGCTCCACCATCGATGTAGGCAAAGTAAATGTAATGCGCCGCAGCTGCAAGTAATGAGCCAAATCCCATGACATACAATGTAAAGATAAATGCTCTGCTGAAGTCTATGCTGCCTCCTAGATAGCGGTCACGATATAGCCTCGTGAGGCGAAATACTAGAAAAGGAACCATAAGGGTCAATCCGAGAAAGAGTGTAGCTGCCAGCGTGGAGTGTAGGCTTAGGGGGAATAGGCAGAACTTGCCTATATAATATACTCCTAACACTGCACCCAGGTTCATGGCGCATTGCATCATTGTAGGCTGTTCTTGATTCTTCTCTTGACTCATAAGTCATACTTGTTACAATCTACAAAGATAGTGCAAATTTTGTTTATTTCGGGTGCAATGCTACTTTTTATTCTCTATATTAAGAAAATATAAACCTTTTTCTGTCGCAGGTGTTTCTTTGTGTGACTATCAAAACCTGCAATCCTATATGAAAGCAAAATTTTTATTGTTACTATGTCTTGTAATGGCGGTGACTACCCTCTGGGCACAGGAACGTCCACGAAACCGTGTGGAACAGTATATAGATTCTCTGAAGAATACTCACCGCATAGAATATCTGGGTGAGGGTGACAAACCTTCAGTTTCCGATGAGCGTGCACTGCTCGACATCTTTTATTACGACCAATTCCGTAATGCACAGGATCCTCGCGCTCCTTACTTCCTCTTTATGAGTAGAGATGCCAATTTTGTAATGGGTCTCGGTGGTGTAGTACGTATGCGCGGATGGTATGACTGGGCCGGTGCTATGCCTAACAATGGCTTTATTCCTTATAATATAGCTATCCCTAAGAATCCTGTACATGATCGATGGCTGGGCTCTACACCTGCAGGTACGGCACTCTACTTCCGTGTGCTGGGCCATAACGCTACTATTGGTGACTACCAACTTTATATAGAGGCCAATTATGATGGATACAATCAGCGTGGCTTTCTGCTGAAGAAGTCATATGCTACCCTGAACGACTGGACCATCGGTTATGCACACTCAACTTTTAGTGACCCGCTGGCTGAACCGCTTCTGGTAGATGGACAAGGTCCTAATGCCTATGTGAGCACGACTGCTGTGCTGGTGCGCTGGATGCATAACCTACGCAAAGACTGGATAGTAGCGGCTTCTGTCGAGATGCCTCAGTCGTTTGTGGGTGCTAACGGTACTACCACGCAAGTGGTGAACGATTGGGTACCAAACTTAGCAGCTTTCAGCCAATATGAATGGGCTCCTAACCAGCATGTACGTCTTGCAGGTATCTTGCGCACACTCCCATACCGGGATTTGGTGGCTGGGGAGAACCGTAGTCAAATGGGGTGGGGTATACAGCTAAGCTCTGTGATGCGTCCCCTAAAACCACTCACGCTATACTTTATGGGTAACTATGGTCGTGGTATAGGGAGTCTTACGGGTGACTTGATGATGGGTAACTATGACTTGGTGAACAACCTTGACGCACCTGGGGAGATGTATGCTCCACGTCTCTTTGGCTGGTATGGTGCGGCACAATACCACTTTACCCCCAATCTCTTTACGGGGCTTACCTTCGGACAACTCCGCTATTTGCCTGAAAATAACCAGTCTCCCTCGGAGTATAAATATGGATTGTATAGTGCGCTAAACCTCTTTTGGAATATCACACCGCGTATTCAAGTTGCTGGCGAACTTAACCTGGGTAAGCGAGAAAATGCCGATGGGCATGGCCGATGGGCTCGCCGAGTGAGTGTGATGACACAATTTAGTTTCTGATACGAAGTTTTTCTTGTTCTGTTTTTCTGATAAATGCCATTTCTTTTCTTCTGCTGCCGAAGCGATTTCGCCAGCAGAAGTGTTTTTTATGTATAAACATGGTGTAGAGAGAAGGTGTTCTCTGTACTTGTTGTCGTAGAGGTTTGATTTGTTTTAGTTAGGTTGGAATAACTTTTTTCTTGAAAGCAAGAAGAAGTTGAACTAATGATGGGAAAAAACTAAATAAAAATTTGGTTTTTTACTTGCCTTGCACTAACTTTGCACCCGCAAAATGGGT
>JAFOYZ010000210.1 GCA_017424485.1 Bacteroidaceae bacterium | reverse complement strand
GTGGTCGGGGTTGATGCCCTCGAAGCGCTTTACGATGACGTTACCTGTCTCGAGCTCGTAGTCGCCCTCTACCTCCTCCTTGGTCATAGCCTCGGTGCAGGGGATATCCTTATAGAAGTAGTCGGCGTGTGTGGTGCCGATGTTGGGGATATCCTTACCAGCCTGTGCCCAAGCGGTAGCAAAGGTAGAGTGGGTGTGTACTACACCTTGTATATTGGGGAAGGCACGGTAGAGCACGAGGTGAGTGGGAGTATCTGACGAGGGATTGAGGTCGCCCTCTACTACTTCACCTGTGTTGAGGTCTACCACTACCATGTCTGATGCCTTCATGTCGTCGTAGCTCACGCCGCTGGGCTTGATGACTACAAGACCTTTCTCACGGTCGATACCTGACACGTTGCCCCAGGTGAAGATTACCAAGCCCTGTTTCACAAGGTCGAGGTTGGCTTGGAATACCTTTTGTTTGAGTTCTTCTAACATAATGGTTGTTTGTTGTTGGAGGTTAAAGTTGTTAAAGGGAGCCATTTGTTAGTGGAGTTATAGGAAGTTAAAGGAAGATATTACTCGCTTCGCTCGTTAGGGGAGATAAAGGCCAATAGTTTGTACGCGATGTACTTACATTTGGCATTTAACTCCTTTTATATCCTTTTAACTCCATTTGTCTCCATAAACTATCTCCATTTAACTCCTTTTATCTCCATATTAAATATGTACGCGCGTGCGCGAATTATAATCTAAACTTCAGTGAATCCTGATATTTTGCTATGTTGAACTTGTAGAGTGCCGCTCCGCGACGCGATGTAATCTTGTCGATGAGTTCGGTCTTCTCTATATAGTCCATTTCAGCAACTCGTTTTCTGAAATTCCGTTTGTCTATCGGCCCACCATTGATGGCTTCGTACAGCGTTTGCAATTGGGTGAGGGTAAAATGTTCGGGCAGCAGGTTGAAGCTGATGGGCTGCATAGCTGCCTGCACCTTCATCACCAAACGCGCTCTGTCTACCATCTGTTTGTGGTCGAAGAGTAGGGTAGGCAGTTCATTGATCTTTACCCAATAAGCATTGTGTTCCTCTACGAGGCTGCGGTCATATTCGTTGATGTTGATGAGTGCATAGTAGGCTGTTGATATCACTCGTTCGCCCGGGTCTCTACCCACTTGGCCGAATGAGCCTACCTGTTCCATAAACACGTTGGTGAGACCCGTGAGCTCGGCCAATACGCGTTTCGCAGCATCGTCCATATGCTCACCCTCTTGTACGAATCCGCCCATCAGTGACCACTCGCCCTTGCCTGGGTCGAATTTTCGTTTCAGCAGGAGGAGATTAAGGTCTCCTCCGCTGAATCCGAAAATGATGCAGTCAACTGCATGGTAGAACCTTGGATGTTGGGAATAATATTGTTGCATTACTCTTTATTACCAGAAGTAGATGTAGAATGCTACGGTGATACCGAGGATGATAACAGTGTGGATAACGTCCCACTTATTCCAGCTACGCTTGGTAGCCTCTTTCTGCTCGGGAGTAGAGGTGCCGAATACGAGACCCTTGATTTCGCTCTCTGCCTTGGGCTGAGTGAAGAGACTCACGAAGAAACATACGAGCAAGCAGAATACCAACATGCATCCGCAGAAGTACAACCAGTTGAAGTCGTAGAATACAGCCTTGAACCAACCTTCGGGAGCACCCTCTACGCTGGTGTAGAGAATCTTGGCACCCAAGCGGATGATACCGATCACGAGACCTGAGATCAAAGCCCACTGGCCACCCTTCGGAGTAGCGCGTTTCCAGCAGATACCCATCAAGAAGGCTGCAGCGATACCAGGAGCGAGTACAGACTGTACGTCCTGCAAGTAGAGGTAGAGAACGTCACCGATGCTCTTCATTACGGGGATCCAGAGGATACCGAGAGCCACGATGATAACGGTAGCGATCTGACCGATCTTAACGAGCTTCTTACCATACTCCTCAGAGTCTGTTACGCGACCATCCTCAGCAATTACTGGGTTGGGGTCGGGATGCTTCACCTTGTATACGTCGATGGTGTAGAGCATAGCAGAAGAGTTGAAGAGTGATGCCAATGAAGACATCAAAGCAGCGAGGATACCGCAAACAACCACACCCTTGAAACCTGCGGGGAGCAACTTAGCCACGAGCAAGGGGAAGGCAACGTCACCATTGTTCAATACGGGAGCCATAGCGTGAGCGAGGTCTGAGTTCAATACGCCAGTCTGAGCGCCCTTAGCCAAAGCGAAGGCAATCATACCGGGGATGAGGAACAAGAACACGGGGAGCAACTTGAGGTATGCACCGAAGATAGCACCACGGCGAGCCTCGCGCTCGTTCTTACCAGAGAGTACGCGCTGCACGATGAACTGGTCGGTACACCAGTACCAGAAACCGATTACAGCCGAACCGATGAGTGCACCCAACCAAGGATATTGGGGGTCGTTGTTACCACGCATGAGATGGATCATTGTACCCTGTGCACCTTCGTATGCCGGAGTTACGTCGCAAAGAGTCATCATGTTATCCCAGCCACCGAGCTCCTTGAGTCCGAGCACGAGGATAACGACTGAACCAACCAAGAGGATCGGGGTCTGCAACACGGAGGTCTTCAATACCGATTCCATACCACCAAGAATGGTGTATACGGCCGTCAGCAATACAAGTCCGATAGCTGCTACCCAGAAGAAGTCTACTGTCCAGCCGAAGATGCTGATTGACTCAATGCCAAATACCTGCTGGAAAACCACGCCACCTGCATATACGGTTACAGCCACCTTTGTCAATACGTAGCTGATGAGCGAGATGTAGGTGAGGATGGTGCGCGATTGCTTGTTGAAGCGCTTCTCCAAGAACTCAGGCATGGTGAGTACCATACTTCTCTCATAGAAGGGTACGAATACCCATGCAAGGATCAAGATCATCCAACCTTGAATCTCCCAGTGAGCCATCGCCATACCGCTTGAAGCACCTGAGCCAGCCAAACCGATGAGGTGCTCCGAACCGATGTTCGATGCAAAGATAGAGGTACCGATAGCAAGCCATGTTGCATCGCGTCCGCTCAAGAAATAGTCAGAAGAGTTGTCCTTCTGCTTTCTCATCACACTCACTACAATCCATATCATTGCTGCTGCAAACAGTCCAATGACAATCCAGTCTAATAATGCCATAATGTTTTTAGTTTTTAGTTGATTATTTTGATTAGTTTACATTTTTCCTTCGTACTTATTT
>JAFOYZ010000031.1 GCA_017424485.1 Bacteroidaceae bacterium | reverse complement strand
TGCCCTGCCGTGTGGAGTACCTGAGTCGAGCCCGCTCGGCCGCCGACACCAAGAAGGTGCTCGAGGGACTCAAGAGCGGAGAGGTGAACATCGTGGTGGGTACGCACAAGCTCATAGGCAAGAGCGTGCAGTTCAAGGATCTGGGACTGCTCATCATAGACGAGGAACAGAAGTTTGGTGTGTCGGTAAAGGAGAAACTGCGCCAGCTGAAGGTGTCGGTCGACACGCTCACACTCACCGCCACACCTATACCGCGCACGCTGCAGTTCTCGCTCATGGGGGCTCGCGACCTGAGTGTGATACAGACCCCACCGCCCAACCGATACCCCATACAGACCGAGGTGCACACCTTCAATGAGGAGATCATACGCGAGGCGGTGAACTTTGAGCTCAGCCGCAACGGGCAGCTCTTCATCATCAACAATCGCATACAGAACCTACACGAGCTGGCTGCACTCGTCACACGCAATGTACCCGATGCACGTGTGTGCGTAGGACACGGACAGATGGCCCCCGAGGAGTTGGAAAAGGTTATCATGAGCTTTGTAAACCACGACTACGATGTGCTCATCGCTACCTCTATCGTGGAGAACGGTATCGACATCCCCAATGCCAACACCATCATCATCAATCAGGCGCACAACTTCGGCCTGAGCGACTTGCACCAGATGCGCGGCCGTGTGGGCCGTGGCAACAAGAAGGCCTTCTGCTACCTGCTGGCGCCACCCCTCTCGGTGCTCACCCCCGAGGCACGTCGCCGATTGCAAGCCATTGAGAACTTTACCGACCTGGGCAGCGGCATACACATCGCCATGCAGGACCTCGACATACGCGGTGCGGGCAACCTGCTGGGCGCCGAGCAGAGCGGATTCATTGCCGACCTGGGCTATGAGACCTATCAGAAGATCCTGGGCGAGGCGGTGCACGAGCTCAAGACCAATGAGTTTGCCGACCTCATCATGGGCGATGCGGACGAGGATGGCAAGATCAGCGGCGAGGGATTCGTAGAGGAGTGTGCCGTAGAGAGCGACCTCGAACTGCTCTTCCCCGACGAATATATCCCCACCAGCAGCGAGCGTATGCTCATATACCGCGAGCTCGACAGCCTGGAGAAGGACGAGGAACTCAGCAAGTTTCGCACTAGGCTTACCGACCGCTTCGGTACCATCCCGCCTACGGGCGAGGAACTGTTGCGTGTGGTACCCCTGCGCCGCCTGGGTAAGCAGCTCGGCATAGAGAAGATACTGCTCAAGGGCGGACAGATGGCGCTCTACTTCGTGAGCAACCTCGAGAGCCCCTACTATGACAGTGCTGCCTTTGGCCGCGTGATGAACTATACGGCCATGTCGCCCTACGAATGCCGATTCCGCGAGCTCTCGGGTAAGCGCAGTCTGCTCGTCAAGGGTATCAAGACGGTAAAGGAGGCGTTGGGCGTGATGCGTGCCATGCAACACTAAAATATTCCCAAATGCACTTTAATCAAGATTCCACAATAAAGGCACACATGAGGTTTCGACAAGTTTTTCTATCTTGTCGGGAAAGTTACAGAAGAAATCTATACCTGTCCTTTTCTCCAGCTCATCGATACTGATAGCATAGTCACTCAAGCAACCTTTACCACCTCCCTCTTTGTGTTCAAACCAAAAGGCGATACCATAAAAGCAATTCATCTTGCGACAGACAAGCGCCATAAAATAGTTTGCAGGCACAACGATTCCATTCATTTTGTCAATATTCTTGACAATAGTTCCATGCCTTCCTCGTGAGTCGTAAAACTCTCCATCGCGTATAGTGCCTCCTTTGACAACATAAAGCGTATCACGCATGTCGCTATCATGCCCCCACTCGCGAATCTTATCTTCAAGTTTCAACCAAGCACCCCCTTGGTTGAAACTCCGCAATTGCGGGCTGATATTTGAGTAGTAAAACGTTTGTTGGTTAGCATCTTTAGAATATACTCTGTCTTCCGAAGCACACAGGTGGCCGCGATCGTATTGATCCTTGCGGTGCTCAGCATCCCCTATTTGCGCCTCTTTGGGGAGTGATGGATCAGGTTGAAAAGGATCTCCCTTCCATTTCGTCTCCTTCCACTGACTACGCGACCAATTCTTCTGTGCCGTTTCATCACAAAAAGTAAAGGCTACCCATCGCGAATGCCGTTTCTGCGGATCATACTCAATACTGAAGGTTACAAATTCATCGCCATTAAATACAGATGTATAGTAGTTGAACAGATTGCCTTCTTCCAATTTTGGCATTTCGAGTCTACGCGCATAGCCTAATGGATTCCGATTAACATTCTTTGCTGTTTCCCAATTCAATAATAGTGACGAATGTCCTGATTCACATGCCATGCATAGCAACAAGGAACACACACATAATAAGCCAAGAGAGCAGACGGAGTATTTACGATAACGCTTCATGATGGTTAGATATATAGTAATAAAAAAAGGTGTACTGAGGGATTCCTCAAGTACACCTGTATGTGGATAGGTGTTATCCTTACTTCTTCTGTGCGCGAGCGTAGCGGCTCATGAACTTGTCCACACGACCAGCAGTGTCAACCAACTTAGACTTACCGGTGTAGAAGGGGTGAGAAGTGTTAGAGATTTCGAGCTTAATCAAAGGATAAGTCTCGCCTTCAAATTCGATAGTCTCCTTTGTAGCGCAAGTAGAGCGTGAAAGGAAACAATCACCGTTTGACATGTCTTTGAATACTACGGGACGATAGTTCTCAGGATGAATACCTTTTTTCATTGTTCTATTTTGTTTTTATTAGTTATTACTCTGATTTATTGCTGGTAACAATAATGTGTAATGGTTTCGGACGGCAAAGGTACAACATTTCTTCGGGACAGCAAAATAAATCACCTTTTTTTTCTCCCAAACCTTCTATTTTCAGCGCTTTCCAAGTAGACAAGAATCAACCATAAAGAATTTCAAAAAACGACAAGCCATCCATCTTTGCTGCTTTCGGCCGCTAAACCCGACTCATACCAATAAAGACACAACGACCCAAACTTGATTTTTTTTGTTAGAAGAATG
>JAFOYZ010000209.1 GCA_017424485.1 Bacteroidaceae bacterium | reverse complement strand
TCTTCGACGAGGTGCGCAACCGACCACAACGCATGGCTCTGATGCGAGCCATAGACCACATCAACCAAAGCTATGGGGCAAACAAACTATGCATAGGAAGTAGCAACGCAGCAGCACCATCGTGGCAAAACAAGTGCGACCACCGCAGCAGCAACTACCTCACCGACATCAAGGGTATCTTGCAGGTGGAATAACAAAGAACGATGAACGATTAACAAGAAACGGTGAACGAAGAATGATGATAAAATAGCGCCGTCAACATCACAAATACCATAATAAAAGAAGCACGTCCCTGATGTGGAGGACGTGCTTCTTTGTCATTAGAGACTGCCTATCGGTTATTCCACGATGGTCATCTCATCGACGAGATGCTTACAACCACCAAGTTTCTCTAATACAAACAATACATAGCGGATGTCTACGACGATGCAGCGTTGCTTGTCATTATCAAAGTTGATGTCACCACTGAGCGACTCCCAGTTGCCATCGAAGGCCGAACCGATGAGTTCGCCATGCGCATTCATCACAGGACTACCGCTATTGCCACCGGTGATGTCATTTGTGGTGATGAAGTTTACCGGCAGACGGCCATCACTCAGCGCATAGCGGCCATAGTCCTTCGCTGCATAGAGCTGCTTGAGTTTCTCGGGCACTACAAACTCCGGATTGGTGGCATCCTCCTTCTCCATCACGCCTTCGAGTGTGGTGTAGTAGTCATAGCTGATACCATTCTTAGGGCTATAGGGCTTCACCGTGCCGTAGGTCATACGCAGAGTAAAGTTGGCATCCGGAGCTTTGGGTGTGGGGGCATACATCTCACACAATCCACGTACATAGGTCTTATGGAGTTGCTGCAATTGTTCTCTACCAGAGGTCACTCGTGCAGAAATGTCGTTATACATTTCCCACTTAGCGCGAGAGAAAGCCAGTGCCAAGTCCTTGTCGATAGCCTTCACCGAGGGTTTCTTCAGGAACTTCTCCAGGTTATGCTCATTGGCCGTGATAGAGCGGTCATACATATCATCTATATAGCGGTCAATATCCCCTTTATAGTCTTTGGCTATCGTCGCATAAAATGCTGGGAGCTCAAGTCCCATCTCCTTGTAAAGGGCAAAGAGTGCCTTGGCCACCTTGCGGTCTACCTCGTGATCGTAGTCCTTATTGTGTATCTGGGCATACGACTGGCGCAGCTGATCACCCCATCTCTCAACAGCCTCTTTATCCTTGGCCTTGATAGCCACCTTGAGGCTATCCATCACCTTATAGGGAGCGCCAAACTCAATACCCATCATAAATGTTTCGGTGAATGCCATGCGCAGATGAGTCATCGGAGAGGTCTCAGCTATCACCTTATCAATTTGTGACACCACATGGGCATATTCCTCATTACCCTGCTCAGCAGCAAATTGGGCAAAGCGTGCCTCCTGTTCGCTCTTGGCCTCACGTACCTTGTTATCCACAATTGCCTTGTTCATTCCTATGGAGTTCTTCCAGTAGTTACTACTGCTAGCATACTTTCCGGCATACTGTATGCGCACCTTGTCACTAGCAGCCATCTCCTTCTTCAGTACCGCTTGTCGGGCCTCACGTACTTGTATGCGCGGGGTATTCTGACAATCCATGCGTTCCTGAATCTCACTACGAGTGAGGAATCGCTGTGTACTACCAGGGAAGCCCATTATCATGGCATAGTCACCCTCCTGCAGTCCTCTGAGTGATATGCTCAAGTGCTTGGGAGTCTTCAGCGGTACATTGTCTTCGCTATAAAGAGCGGGGTTACCCAGCGAGTCGGCATAGATACGGAACATAGAGAAGTCGCCCGTATGGCGTGGCCACATCCAATTATCAGTCTCGCCGCCAAACTTACCTATCGATGAGGGAGGCGCAGCCACCATACGTATATCAGAGTATACCTTCAGGAAGAAGAGGTAATAGCGGTTGCCTGCATAGAAGGGGCGTACCAAAGCCTCAACTCCCGGCATACCATCGAACTCGCTCTGCAGCAGCTCCTCACGAGCCATCTTGTCAAGGAATGCATAAGAAAGCGATTCATTGACTGTAATGCTATCGCTGTCAATCAAGGCATTCACCTTGGAGGTAACATCTACAATCTTCTCTACGAAGGTAAACTCAAGTCCGGGTGTAGGGAGTTCCTCGGCACGATTCATTGCCCAAAAGCCGTCGGTAAGGTAATCGTGCTCTACCGAGCTGTGCTGTTGTATGGAACCATAGCCACAGTGGTGATTAGTTAGGATAAGACCCTCGGAAGATATAATCTCACCCGTACATCCGCCACCAAAGATGCCCACAGCATCCTTAATCGAAGGGGCAGACGTATTGTAAAGATCAGCGGCCTCGAGTTGTAAGCCCTGCTGCTTCATCTGCTCCACCAGGTACTGCTCCTCCATCATCTGGAGCAGCCACATTCCTTCGTCGGCTCTCACACCAAAGATGGCGCAGGCCAACATCATCGTCACATAGATTCTCTGTTTTCTCATTGTTCTTATTGTCAATAGTTATTTATAGTCTTCAGCCTTATAGGGTGATATATTATTGAGTTTACCTATCTCGCCTGCTACCACGGGTGTCGTCATCAGGCGATGGAAGTCGGCCACGGTGATAGCTGTCTTCGGTGCAAAGTGCTGCGAGGTCATATAGCGGAGTACACTCAGGTAGAACTGCTCACCTTCGGGGTGTTCGGAAGCCTTCTCGAGATCGCTCATCACCACGAGCAGTTTGCCCTTGCCCACAGCAAACTCAAACACGAGACCCAACTTATGATTACGCTCTATATTGTCGATAACCTGCACGATGGGGCGGTAGTCAGCGGCAGTATTGTCCAACTTGAAGGGATGGCTTGCCTTGACCACGGGGAACCACTGCCAGTTGGTATGCATCTCGGTGGGGAAGCTAGCAAAGAGGGGATGCGCCGGATCGGTGAGGATGCCCAGTGTGCCGGGTGACACGTGGCGATTGTTGTTCTCCGAGATGGTCTTAAACATACGGTAGTTCCAGTAGTCGGTTTGGAAGAGTCCGCCCACGGTTTGCTCCGATGCATCGGGCATGAGCAACACCGACTCGCCATTCTCGAGACGACGGGCAACGTCGGCCGTCAAGGTGCGGGTGATGAGAGCCTTCTCCTTCAGCGTTTCAAGTTCGTTCTTCGCGGGATATACCCAGATGTCATACGTATTGCACTCCTTTTTACCCTCGACCTGCAGTGTCAGTTCCAGCTGAGTAGCTTGCTGGTAGTCAGCTAAGGGTATGTCGAGCACACCGGCATCAATGAGTCCAAACTCATCGGTAGCAACCACGATTGCGCCACTCTTTTCGCCGAGGTTCCAGGTCACAGTCTTTCCCTTCAGGCTCTCCTCGCCATAGTTGGCTATCTGGATATCGGCATGCAGCACTTCCTCGTTGGTGTAGCAGAACTTATCGGCAATGAGCAAGGGCACTACAGGAGCGCAGAATCCGCGCCACTCCTCAGCAGTGCACATACCCTTGGTATCAAGGAAAGCATCGAGAATACCTACATACGCACTACCCTGCCCCGGATAGTCCTGAAGGTCGAGCAGTTGGAATCCGGCCATATTCGGTGTGCGCAGGTCCATCTCGATATCCTGTTTGTAAAGGCGCAGACTCCACTGACCACTCGCTTGATGGAAGGCCTTGGCTTGGTCGGCCATGCCCGCTTTCTCCAGTCGGTCGCGGAAAATCTCCATATTATAAGGATAGAGCGCGCCCGTGTATTTGGCTATCTCGTCGTAGTTGGGATAGGTCTGAAACTGAGCCGTCTCATGCGAGATGATGGGTACATCGGTTAGCGAGCATCCCTCCTCAAAGTTCATCCGTGTGTTAGGATAGAAATGATTGATCATACCTCCATCAGCGGCGTCAGCAAAGGAGAAGGAGCCACGTGTATGAGTTCCATAGTTGCCCCATCCCTCACCGCCTACACGACAGGTCACGAAGAAGTCCATACCTGGCTTCACACCCTGATAGCCCAGATAATAGTTGGAGCTGAGGGTATAGATCTTATCGGGAGCCATAGCGCGGAAGTGCTCGATAAATTCCGTCATCTTGGGGATGCTACCACGCAGTTCGTTGCCCAGCGCAAACATGCGGAACGAGGGATGATGGGCATACTCACGCATGATAGCCTCTCCCTCGGCCATGAGGAAGTCCATCAGCACCGTATCCTTGGGATTGAAGTCTCCCCAGAAGGGAAGTTCGGGCTGCAGGTATATGCCATACTCGTCGGCTGCCACAAAAGCCGCTTCGGGAGGGCACCACGAATGGAAACGCACGTGGTTGAGACCATACTCTTCGCACACTTTGAAATAATGGCGCCACGAGTCTACATCCATAGCCACATGGCCTGTCAAGGGCCATACACACGCATCGTGCCTACCACGAAGATAGATGGGATGACCATTGGCGAAGAACTGCTGTCCCTCGATATGGAAGTCCTTGAAGGCCGGGTGCACGGGGAGTTCCTTCTTTTCGGGCAAGGAGGTAGTGAGGGTGATATCGCCGATGATGCCGTTCCAGTTGGTCTGTGTATTCTCGGTATAGGCATGGCTACTGTCATACACCTGTCCGGGCACACCACTGCCATTATCAACCATGATGGCCAGCTCATGCACGCCAGGAGTGAGCGCAGCCGTGAGATCAAATCGCTGGGGAGTAGAGATGTTATTGGCCGAGCCTACCAATACGCCATCGACATACACCTCAGAGGGCTTGGTGCGCTCCAGTGTCAAGTAGACATGCTCACCCGCCCACTTTTCGGGGATGGTCACCGTGCGGCGATACCACGCACGTCCCTTATAGGAGTATGGGCGCGAGAGATGGGTGGTCTCACCCTTCCACTCGATAGGGTCTCCCTTACGATTGGTATCTGTAGTGCCCGGAAGCACTATCGTATCACTCATCGCATCGCCAGGTTTCACCAATCCCTCCCTATCAAGGGCAAACTGCCATACACCACTCAGGTCGATACGCTCTTCATCAGGAGTACAGGCAACGAAGCCTAGTACTGCCAAGCATAACAAGAAAAACTTTTTCATATCTTTCAGCTATTTAATCTCTTGCAAAGATACGGATAAGCGAGTGAATAAGCAACGACTTTGTTAGAGAAAGCTTGCTTAATCTTACAAAGTCGTTGATTTATTCACAGCGAGCGAAAGTATCTTCTTGGCGTAGCCATAAAGATACGAATAAGCGAGCGAGAAATATGAAGTTTCTTGGACAAGTGCTAAGGCAGTCCTTCAATATTTATTCACAGCGAGCGAGAGTATCTTCTTGGCATATCACCTACACCCACCCAGAGCCTGCCTAATCTCATATTCATAGAACTCATCGAGAGCATCGCGGCTCTGTGTGACGATGAGCACCACGATGCCTATGCACAGGGCAAAGGTCGTGAAGGTCTCCACAGAGGGGAGCGTATGGTCAAGTAGCGATGCCGCCACGGCAAGCATCGAAGCCGCTATCGGCTGCCAGTAGCAGACGAGCAGGGCTATGCCGCCTCCCCATAGCAGGGCAAAGATGATGACAAGGTATATGCGGCGCAGGCTGCGCTCGGGCAGCTGGCGCATGATGCGTGCGTGCAGCGAGGCTTCGTGCTCGCGGCTTGTGGTGTCTGCCTTCTGTAGCAGCGCTCTTATCTGTCGGTCTTCCTTGTTCATAATCTCTTCCTTTTTTTATTCTCCTCCTAAGAGAGTAAGGTG
>JAFOYZ010000208.1 GCA_017424485.1 Bacteroidaceae bacterium | reverse complement strand
TACTACGACATCGCCCAGATCGATGCCATGCTCGCGGCCCTCGAGACCAAGCTCGCAGGCGCGGATTCTGACCTTGCCAAGCAGATCTCAGCACAGCAGGCTGCTCTCGAGCAGGCGAAGAAGGACCTCACAGCTGCCTACGAGGCAGCCATCAAGAAGGCCATCGAGGAGAACAACGGTGCGATCAGCAAGTCAATCGCTGATGCAATTGAGGCAGCACTAGCTGATATTGATTCAAGAGTCACTGATATTGAGGGTGAACTCAACTATATCAAGGATGCATTCTATATGCTTCAGAATAACTTTGCACTTCGCATCCAGAGCTTTACATTCCTGCCTAAATATTCTGATGGCAAGGTGAAGATGGATTACACCACCAAGACTACAGAGGTTGATGTGCTTGTATCTCCGAGAAACCTAGTACCGTTCATTATAGATAATCACCTCAAAGCTTTTGTACGTCTTACAGACGATCCTGCAACCCGTGCTGCCGCAAATGAATATACAGTCGCAGTGTCGATTGTAAGCAAATCAGATAACGGTGTGCTCACATTGAAGGTAGAGGATGCTCAGAATGTTCTCCCGACTACATTCTGGAATGGTGAAAATGATGCTATCCTGTATATTCTGATCAACGACGGTAACAATGAGGTAATCTCTGATGCTATCCCGATGCTTGCTCACTCATACGTGAGTGGAGATAACGATGTCAACGGATTCGATGACGGTGACAACTACGAAGGCACTGTAACAGAGTAAATTCTACAACTATGAAATTTAGACAGTATATAATACTACCGGCGCTGTCATTGCTGGCTGTGGCAACCTCCTGCGAGCAGCAGGAGATGCCACCTGCAGCGGAGAACGATGGCGACGTGGTGGAGATTATTGCTAATATTGGCGAAGTCGACACACGTGTGGCGCAGGTTTCCGATAATGTATTCTCTTTCGAGAGAGGTGACGCTATCCACGTTGTGGGATGGTACGGTGATGATAAGCCATGGACCGATACGCCGGTAAAGTGGTGGAATGATGCCACAAGTACCTATAACGGTACCAGATGGGTGACTGATCCATATATGCGTTGGCAGAACGGGGTTACCAACCATTTCGTGGCATGGTACCCGACTACCTTTGCCGACAGCGGCAGCGACTTGACTGCAGTGGAATTTGACCTCTTGACTGCCCCTGTACGTGATGTGCTCTGGGCAAGAAAGAGCCAGGTGCGTGAGGATGGCAACAATCGTCTCCAGCTCAGTTTCTATCATATGATGTCGCGCTTGGATGTATGCTTGAAATTCAAGGGACAGTATCAGGATGTGACGGATGTCGTTGTCTTGGCTCGTATGTCAAAGTCTGCCACTGTAAACCTTGTATCCTACTCTGAACCATATGTTTTTCCTATTGGTAAGACATCGGTGACGCTTACGGAGAAAACCGCTTATGCGTCAGCAGACTATGACTACTCCACAAGAGATATCGTTATCCCGCAGGACTTTTCTGAACTCCATATCAGTTTCAAGTATGGCAACGGCCAAACAGCTAATCTGCCCTATAAACACAATGGTGATATAGATATCTTCCCAAATTGTCATCACAATCTGATACTTACTGTAGGAACTGACCGTGTGACACTGGATGAGGTTACCGTTATTCCTTGGGACGTGAGAGAAATCGAAGGTGGTGAAGCAGAGGAATAAAGATCATAAAACAGAATATATAACAACAATATAATAATTTTAGACAATGAGAACAAAGCTTTTAGCTTTTGCAGCAACAGCTCTTATGTTGGCAAGTTGCTCTAATGATGAGGTTTTAACTCCTCAAGATGATTTGAAGGATACCCCCATCGCCATCGCTTCGGCAGGTGTGAACGAGTTGAGTACCCGTGTCATTACCGAAGGACAACTTATAGGAAGAATGGAAGAGCCTGTAGCAATGAGTGTATGGGTTGAAGGTTCAGCAAATAAGTACAATGCTAACAATGTAGAGTGGGTTCACGATGGTACCGATTGGTACAGCAACAGCACTATGCTGTATGAAGGTGAAAATAAACAAAAGATTTGCGCTTTGAGCCCTTATGTTGATGGTGCTTCAGCCGAAGGCGTGACCATCACAGCCGATGGTGTGACCGACTATTTGGTAGCTTCGCAAACTTCCATCACAAGCAACCCTGTTAACATTTGCATGTCACACGCCCTTGCAAAGCTGGTGCTTAATCCTACTTTAGGTACTGAGGTGACAGGTGATAACATTGCTACCGTAGAGGTGCAGAATATGTATACTCAAGGTACTTTGAATGTTGAGGTAAACAATTGGACCAATTGCACAGGCACTACTGCTTTTACCATGACCAACAATGAGGTTCTTGTTGTTCCAATGGAGGGTTGTGAGTCATTCCCTATCGTGATTACAATGGAGAGCGGCCGTGTATTCAGCGCCAACATCAGCCTTGCTAACGTTGACAACAAGTTAGAAGGTGGCACCCAGTACACCATCAAGCTTCAGATTGGTCAGGACAAGGTGACTTTGGGTGGCGTCACTACCGATTCTTGGGGAGTTCCTGTTGATGGCGGTGATCTTGAGACTATGTAATCATTCCCTACAGATAACACAAATTATCACGGATATATATAACTTTCGAAAAATGATTAAGTATTTCACACCGTTTCTTATTTCACGCAGATCTCACAAATCTCACGAAGCACGCATCATTACACTCGCGTGTACCTCCGGTGCGCAAACATTCGGCGCAGCCGACAGCTGCGAGCCTTTTGCAATGCAGCCATCTGCGAGATTTGTGAGATCTGTGTGAAAAATAAAAAGAAAGTTTTGTGTGAGACAAATAATCACCGAGAACAAATTCATAGAACAATGAAGAAATATCATAAATATATAGCCTTGCCTATAGCGAAACTGCTAACGCTCGGCAATAAAAGTATACTTAATTGCACTCGCTCAATCGCAGTTTTGACAGCCATGGCACTGACCTTCGCTGCTTGTACGCAGGACGAGGATTTCGTTCCGCAGGGCGATTCGGATGCTGTGAAGATCAACGCCACCATCGGCAGGCTTCAGACCCGTGTAGCATACGAAGACGATGGTGCTACCAATTTTATCAACGGCGACAAGATCTGCGTGCAGAACACTTTGCGTGATACCAAGAACATCGCTACCTATACCTTTGATGGAACCACTTGGACCACTACCGATGCTTTCGTATGGAATGGTTCTGCAAAGAATCAATTCAAGGCATGGTATCCTGCTGCTACGGCATCGTTCGACTCGTTTGATTTGCCTACGGATCAGAGTGCAGGCATCGATAAAGCCGACTGGATGACTGCCGAAACC
>JAFOYZ010000207.1 GCA_017424485.1 Bacteroidaceae bacterium | reverse complement strand
GGTACGAAAAAGCGAGCGAATAAACAACGTTTATTCTCAGCGAGCGCCTAGTACCTTCTTGATTTCTTCATAAAGGTACGAAAAAGCGAGCGAATAAAATACACTAGTAAAGGGATTTGCTGAAATAAACTTAAAAGAACCGCTTTATTGTAAATAGTCGATTGCGATTTGGCGATAAATTGTTAACTTTGCAACTTACAAATAAAAATCTTTAAAACTAAAAAATATGGTTGGAAGAATAGATATTCGCGAACTGAATGAGAAGATTGAAAGGCAGAGTGCCTTTGTTACCAACTTGATGGCTGGTATGGATCAAGTAATCGTTGGTCAGAAGCATTTGGTAGAGTCATTGCTCATAGGATTGCTTTCTGATGGCCACGTCTTGCTCGAGGGTGTTCCTGGTTTGGCCAAGACATTAGCTATTAAAACTTTGGCTTCACTTATTGATGCTAAGTATAGTCGCATACAGTTTACGCCCGACTTGCTGCCTGCCGACGTAGTAGGTACTATGATTTACAGCCAGAAGGATGAGACCTTCATTTCCAAGAAGGGTCCCATCTTTGCCAATTTCGTATTGGCTGATGAAATCAACCGTGCTCCGGCTAAGGTGCAGAGTGCGCTGCTCGAAGCCATGCAGGAGCGTCAGGTAACATTGAGCAAGGATACTTTCCGCTTGCCCGAACCCTTCCTCGTGTTGGCTACACAAAACCCCATCGAGCAAGAGGGTACTTATCCGTTGCCTGAGGCACAGGTAGACCGTTTCATGCTTAAGGTGGTAATCGACTATCCGAAACTCGAAGAGGAAATGCGCATTATCCGTCAGAATATCAATGGTGAGAAATACGTGGTTACCCCCATCATGAAAGCTGAGGAGATCATAAAGGCACGTGAGGTTGTTAAAGAGGTGTATATTGATGAGAAGATTGAACGCTATATCGCTGATATCGTGTTTGCTACACGCTATCCAGAGAAATATGGATTGAAGGAGCTGAAAGAGATGATTTCGTTCGGAGGTTCACCTCGTGCTTCTATTAGTTTGGCACTAGCAGCCCGCTCATATGCTTTCTTAAAACGTCGCGGTTATGTAATTCCTGAAGATGTACGTGCCGTAGCTCACGATGTACTGCGTCATCGTATTGGTCTTTCCTATGAAGCTGAAGCAAGCAATCTGACAACAGAAGAGATTATCAGTAAGATTCTGAACAAGGTAGAAGTACCTTAATAATTCAAGGAGGATAGGAGTCGGTAGTTCAGGAGTGCAGACAAATGCTTTCCAGAAGTTACAGGAATCAGTAGTACTGACAAATGTGATGACTGAGATATTGTAGGTATACAAACCGTCTGAACTCCTGAGCAAAGCGGAAACTCCTGAACTTCTGAAATCCAAAAGTTATGGATGCAAACGAACTGATTAAAAAGGTACGGAAGATTGAGATTAAGACCCGTGGGTTGTCGAGCAATATCTTTGCTGGTCAGTATCACTCTGCCTTTAAGGGACGTGGTATGGCCTTTTCGGAGGTACGTGAGTATCAGTATGGTGATGATGTACGCGATATTGATTGGAACGTAACAGCTCGCTTCAACAAACCTTACGTGAAGGTCTTTGAGGAGGAACGTGAGCTTACGGTGATGTTGCTTGTCGACATGTCGTCGAGCCTTGACTTCGGTACGTCGGGCATGTATAAGAGAGATATGGTAACCGAGATAGCGGCCACGTTGGCCTTTGCCGCCATACAGAATAACGACAAGATTGGTGCTGTTTTCTTTACTGACCGTATCGAAAAGTTTATTCCTCCACAGAAGGGACGCAAGCATATCCTATACATCATTCGTGAACTTCTGAGCTTTGAGCCAGAGAGCAAACTGACCGATATCAGTATACCTTTACAATACTTGACCAATGCCATAAAGAAACGTTGTACTACCTTCTTGTTGAGCGACTTTATCGGTGATAAGGATTTTAAGAGTCCGCTTACCATAGCCAATCGCAAACACGATGTGGTGGCTATTCAGGTATACGACAAGCGTGTAGAGGAACTTGCTGATGTGGGATTGATGAAGATTGTTGATGCCGAGAGTGGGGAAGATATGTATATAGACACCTCATCACGAAAGGTGCGAGCCCATCATCATCAATGGTGGATCGATAGTCAGGAACGATTGCGCGACACCTTTGCCAAATCGGGGGTTGATGCTATCTCAGTGCGCACAGATCAAGACTATGTGAAGTCTCTGATGAACCTTTTTGCTAAAAGAAACTAGAATCAATGTCATCCTGAGCGAAAACGTATGATCTCGCTCTTAGCAATGGAAATGATAGGAATTGCTGATGAAGAGATTTTCACTTCGTTCGAAATGACAAACCAGATGAAATATGAAGATATTAAGTAAATACTTCCTTATGTTGGCACTTGTTGTACTTGCCCTGCCCGCATCTTCGCAAGTAACGATTCATGCCAGCATTGACTCACTGCAGTTGCTCATTGGCGAGCAGGCTCATGTGAAGCTTGAGGTAAGTTGTCCTGCTGACGGACAACTCATCATGCCCACATACTCTAATAACCTTCTCATGGATGGAGTGGAGATTGTGGGTGAGGTAAAGGCCGATACCCAATACCTTAACAAGAACAAACAGATGCTTGTGACGCAGGAGTTTACGGTAACCTCATTTGATACAGCTTTCTATTATATCTCCCCGTTCGAGGTTCTTGTAGATAGCCAGGCGTATTACTCGAATCCCTTGGCAATGAAGGTGCTAATGTTTGATATCGACACCACAACCGTAGAAGCTATCTATCCTATAAAGGATATTGTTGAGCGTCCACTCACATTTGTTGATCTGTGGCCTATGTTGTTGTCTTTAGTGTTGATTATTATCTTTGCTACACTTGTGATATATCTTCTGATACGCTATAGCGATGACAAACCCATCCTTCGTCGTGTGACTATTGCTCCCAAGTTACCCCCACATCAAGTGGCCCTTCAGGAGATGGAACGCATCAAGACGGAGAAAGGGTGGCAAAAGGAGGATGTCAAGAGCTACTACACCGAACTCACCGATGCTCTGCGTATCTATATGCAAGATCGTTTCGGCTTCAATGCTATGGAGATGACGTCTGATGAGATCATAGATAAATTGAATGAGCAGCAAGACAAGGAGTGGATAGATGAGCTGCGTACTCTCTTCAATATGTCAGATCTCGTGAAGTTTGCAAAGTATAAGCCGCTCATCAATGAAAATGATATGAACCTTATCAATGCTATAGAATTTATCAACAAGACCAAGGTTGAGGAGGCTGCACCTTCAGCTCCAGTCACCCAAGAGATTGTGGTGAAGGAGGGGCGGTCAAAGAAGCAGCGCATGTGGATTCTTGCAGGCATTATACTACTTGCTCTTTGCGGAGTCTTTGTCTTGTATGTATTCCTTAGTAGAGTTGTTCACCTGTTCTTTTAATAACGTATAATTGGTATTATGACATTTGCTCATCCCGCATATTTTCTATTGATTCTTCTTCTCGTACCTTATATAATATGGTACATATTACGTGGCAGAAAGAGTGAACCTTCGATGCGTGTATCCACCACAAGGATGTATGCTACCATGCCCAAGAGTTATAAGGTATATCTCCGTCATGTGCCATTTGTGTTGCGCATGATTGCTCTATTGCTCCTTATCGTTGTGCTTGCTCGTCCTCAATCTACTGACAGTTGGCAGAGTAGTGAGGTGGAAGGTATTGATATCATGCTTGCTGTAGACGTATCTACAAGTATGTTGGCTGAGGATCTCAAACCCAACCGTCTCGAAGCGGCCAAACAGGTAGCTGCAGATTTTATCAATGGTCGTCCCAACGATAATATTGGTCTTACGATCTTCGCAGGACAAAGTTTCACCCAGTCTCCCCTCACGATTGATCATGCCGTATTGCTCAACCTCTTCAATAGCGTCAGTTGTGACATGGCAATGAATGGTATCATTGAGGATGGTACAGCCATTGGTCTGGGCATTGCTAACGCAGTGAGTCGTCTTAAAGAGAGCAAAGCCAAGTCTAAGGTCGTTATACTTCTTACCGATGGTTCAAACAACCGCGGCGATATTTCGCCTCTTACTGCTGCAGAGATTGCCAAGACTTATGGAATACGTGTCTATACCGTAGGTGTCGGAAGTAATGGTACGGCGCCTTATCCCTATCCTACGATGGGTGGTGTGCAGTACGTCCAAATGCCTGTAGAGATAGATGAGAATACCTTGCAGCAGATAGCCAAGACTGCTGATGGCCAGTATTACCGCGCTACAAGTAACTCAAAACTCAAAGAGGTATATGAAGAGATTGACAAATTGGAGAAGACAAAACTGAACGTCAAGGATTTCAGCCGCAAGTCAGAGGAGTATATGCCTTTTGCTCTGTGGGCTATGGTGTGTCTGATACTCGAAGTCCTGTTGCGTCTCACGATTTTAAGAAGAATACCATAATAGAATAACTTTAAAAAACTCCAGAACTTAAATAGATATGTTCAAGTTTGCAAATCCCAACGCCTTATTCCTATACATCCTGCTCTTCTTTATCTTGGCGGTGTATTTTTATGCTTGTCATAAGCGAAAGAGTGCTCTTCGTAAGTATGGCTCGCTTGAGTTATTGGGTGCTATGATGCCCGAAGTGTCAAGTCATCGTCCTGCTCTCAAATTTTGGATTACTTTTGTGTCTCTATGTTTCATGGTTTTGCTGCTCGCACGTCCGCAGTTTGGCACTAAGATGGAGAGTGTCAAGCGTCAAGGTATTGAGACGGTGATAGCTCTTGATGTATCTAACTCAATGATGGCTGAGGATGTGGCTCCCAATCGTTTGGAGAAATCAAAAAATGTCATCTCCAAACTTGTCGATGGTTTTGAGGATGACAAGGTGGGTCTCATTGTTTTCGCAGGTGATGCCTTTATACAATTACCTATAACTAGCGACTTTATTTCGGCTAAGATGTTTCTTGAGTCTATCAATCCAGGACTTATAGCTCGCCAGGGAACCAATGTCAAAGCTGCTATTGATATGGCCACTCGTAGTTTTACTCCTAAGGAGGGAGTGGGGAAGGCTATCATCATTATTACCGATGGTGAAAACCATGAAGGAGGTGCCGTTGAAGCAGCCAAAGCAGCGGCAGAGAAGGGTATGATGGTATATGTAATGGGAGTTGGTTCGCCTGAAGGAGCTCCTATTCCTGGCGATCGTGCCAATGACTTCCGCCGTGACAAGGAAGGCAACGTCATAGTTACTAAACTTAACGAACAGATGTGTCAGGAGATAGCTGCAGCCGGCAATGGAGTATATATTCGTATAGACAATACAAATAACGCACAGCGTCTGCTGCAACGTGAGGTCGACAAATTGGCAAAGGCCGAGGTTGAGACCACCTTCTACTCAGAATACGACGAACAATTCATGGTAATGGCTTGGATAGCCTTTGTGCTCTTGTTGCTCGAGATGCTCTTGATGGAGAAGAAAAATCGCAGAATGAGAAACTTCGAACTGTTCTAGGGAGTAGACTTGCACGTAAGTGCTCATAGATTGTATACATTAAATTTCTTGGAATCTGAAATGAAAGATATTATTATATTAGGAATCGAGTCGTCGTGTGACGATACCTCCGCAGCGGTTATCAAGAATGGTGAACTCCTGTCCAATGTGACAGCCAGTCAGGCTGTGCACGAGAGCTATGGTGGAGTAGTGCCTGAATTGGCTTCACGTGCTCATGAGCAAAATATTGTCCCCGTGGTAGATCAAGCACTCAAAAAGGCTGGAGTAGCTAAGGAAGAACTGTCTGCAATAGCCTTTACTCGTGGCCCAGGTCTGATGGGGTCACTCCTTGTTGGAGTATCGTTTGCCAAAGGTTTTGCTCGTTCACTGGGCATACCAATGATTGACGTGAACCATTTGCAAGGGCATGTGTTGGCTCATTTTATTCAGGAGCCTGATACGAAGAAGGAGATGCCAAAGTATCCTTTCCTCTGTTTGTTGGTGTCAGGTGGTAATTCACAGATTGTCCTTGTCAAGGCATATAATGAAATGGAGGTGATAGGGCAGACAATCGACGATGCCGCAGGTGAAGCTATCGACAAATGCTCTAAGGTGATGGGGTTAGGCTACCCAGGTGGGCCCATCATCGATCGTCTAGCTAGGCAGGGCAATCCCAAGGCGTTCGTATTTAGCAAGCCTAATATTGCGGGTTACGATTATAGTTTCAGCGGACTTAAAACCTCGTTTCTCTATTTCTTGCGAGATCGATTGAAGGAAAATCCTGATTTCATCGAGCAAAATCAAGAAGATCTGGCTGCATCGCTCGAGTCTACTATCGTAGATATATTAATGAAGAAACTCCGCTTGGCAGCCAAGGAATTAAGTATTAAAGAGGTGGCTGTAGCCGGAGGTGTATCGGCCAATACAGGACTGCGTAATGCTTTTCTTGACCATGCCCGACGCTATAAGTGGAATGTATACATCCCCAAGTTTGGCTACACAACAGACAATGCGGCTATGATAGCTATTACAGGCTATTATAAGTTTATGGACAATGATTTCTGTACGATAGACAAACCTGCATATTCGCGCGTTTCCATCGGATAAATAGACAAAACTAGTGGAGGTAGAACTATACAAAAAGGCCCAATCCATCGTGACTGCTCTCTCTGGCAATGGATGGAGTGTAGCTACAGCCGAGAGTTGTACGGGTGGAGGTGTTGTTGCTGCTCTCACGGCTGTACCTGGTAGTTCGGCTTGTGTTAAAGGAGGCATTGTAGCCTATACGGAAGAGGTGAAAATGCATCTGTTGGGTGTTGCTTCTCACACCTTGCATGATGAGGGTGTAGTGAGCGAGCAGACCGTAATCGAAATGGCAAAAGGAGCGATGAAATCGATGGGTTCTGACTTTGCGGTAGCTACATCAGGTGTGGCAGGTCCATCAGGCGGCACGTTGAGTACACCTGTTGGCACTATATGGATAGCCGTCGCATCACATGCCGATGTACACACGCATTGTATACGCCAATTCAATAAAGGGAGAGGCGAAAATACACGCAATGCAGTGTTTGTTTCGCTCGAAATGTTGCAAAAAGTGGTTGAAAAAGAAGAAAATCAGCCGTAAAACGAATTTATTGATAGTTTTATTTGGCTATTCCGCAAAAAAGTAGTTACTTTGCACGCTGAAATTTGAATGCAGAGTTAAAACAAACATCAAAATTAGATAGAAATGTCGAAGATTTGTCAAATTACCGGTAAGAAAGCCATGATTGGCAACAACGTTTCGCACTCAAAGCGCAGAACAAAGCGCACTTTCGAGGTGAACTTGTTTAGAAAGAAATTCTTCTATGTAGAAGAGAATTGTTGGATTCAGTTGCGCTTGAGCGCCGCTGGTCTTCGTTTGATTAACAAGAAAGGTTTGGACGCTGCTTTGAAGCAAGCTTTTGCTGAAGGTCACTGCACACCAAGCGATATTAAAGTAATTGCGTAAAGGAGAGACTGATTATGGCAAAGAAAGTAAAAGGTAACAGAGTTCAAGTTATCCTCGAGTGCACAGAGCACAAGGAGAGCGGTATGCCGGGTACATCTCGTTATATCACCACTAAGAACAGAAAGAATACAACTGAGAGATTGGAGTTGAAGAAGTACAATCCTATCTTGAAGCGTGTAACAGTTCACAAGGAAATCAAGTAATCACCCTTAATATAGTATAAGACTATGGCAAAGAAAGCGGTTGCATCTCTTCAAACGGGTAAGTCAGCTTCTTACTCTAAAGTGATCAAGATGGTTAAGTCTCCGAAGACCGGCGCTTATATTTTCGATGAGCAGATGGTTCCTTCTGATAAAGTACAAGACTACCTCAAGAAGTAATACGACATTACAATATGTATAGTGAAGCCCTTCAACCTCTGTTGTGGGGCTTCTCTTTATTTGTGGTGTGAGAGGTTAGTAGGGTTGTTTTCGTACAACTATTCATTTTGAATTCTCAATTTTTAATTAACAAAAAGTGGATATAGGATTTCTCAATAGATTTGAAGAAAAGATTCAGGGCGAACTCTTGCGCATATGCACATCGCACAGTATGCTTGATGGGGTACTCTTAGCTACCGATGATGTTACTGGTCATTGGGATGTGTTAGCTCCTGAATATGTGGCCGATGCTGTG
>JAFOYZ010000206.1 GCA_017424485.1 Bacteroidaceae bacterium | reverse complement strand
GATATCACAGGCCAAGGGAGCGGCGAGCAGGTCGCAACACCGTTTCTCCAAGGTGAAATGAGGTGTGATAGCTATGGGCTGCTCCCACGGTGCAGCATGAATGGCAGCAAAGAGCTGCGCATCCACCCAAGCATCGTAGCCCAGATCACCAACCAGTTGAGGTGCCACGGGATATTTCTCCAATGTGATGTAGTGCACGGGATGCTCTGCCGTAGCAGCCATGGCGGTGACTGCAGCATTGAGTCCGGTGCCGAAGCCTATCTCGAGCAAGCGCAAAGGACGCTCCGAGGAATGCTCGGCTGCATATATATAGGCACAGTCGCGATAGATGTGCAGCGACTCGGTGTAGGCTCCCTTCACGGAGTGGTAGTGCTCGTCGAGCTCGGGCACGAAGAGCGTAGCAGAGCCATCGTCGGTATGTTGAATCTCAAGGTTGGGCATAACAGTAGTCTTTTTATTTATCATGTCGTGTCTCATACATCTCGCGCAGTTAGTTCCTTCAGTTTGCGTTCAGCAAATTCAAGGCTTCCATTAAAAATCAAATCTCGTTTTTTATCAAGAATCACGACACGCGGGAAACGCTCTATTCTACATTTGTCAAGAAGCCCTGAGTCGTAGTCAACCCCATAAACAGGAATATCGCATCCAAGCTGGCGCATAATACGATGACCGTCATGTACGGTTTCCTTCTCATTCGTAAATACAAACAACGAGGCCACCTCTACTCGATCGTCATTACAATAAGCATCACGCAAGGCCTGCACATTCGGCATCTCTCTACGACATACGCCACAGGTACTCGACCACACATCCAACACCAAATAGTCACCTTGGATGTCAGACAAGCGCAATGCCCCAACACTATCCGTCACAATATACGATGACAACTTCACATTTGTCTGCTGCATATCACCATATACGACCCATTCCACATAACGGCTTTTCACCTCTGTCGCCAGCAGCAGCCAAAGTGCAAGACTAAGCAGCAACAGCCACACCTTGCGATAATAGTAGAGCAACATCGCAATGCCCATTGCCAACAAAGGTAACACGGTGCCCGATAGGGACAAATCCGTGGACCGATCGAACACTCTTAACATCAACTCTGGCACCCAAGGTAGCAACAAGGGTATCATCACCTTCTTAGCGCCGACCTTCGAAGCATACTTCCACAAAGCCCAAAATGTAAGAACAAAGAAGGCTAAACTATGCAATGATTCTGCTACACTGAAACGATATCCTCGCACAGGAACTATCAACCAGTAGGCCAACAGAGAAAGAGCGAGAAGAAGCAAAAATGTTTTTTTATTCATAACATAACAAGAATTATTAAAGTAATAATAACCTTTACCCCTCATGGGCGGCGACCTAAAGAAAAGAGACACGAATTGTCACAAATTAACCACGAATTTTCATGAATTAAGGTATACATCATAATAATAATAATTTATGGATAATTTGTGGACAATTCACGGTAATTCGTGCCTAAAAGGAAAGAGAACACGAATTGCCAAGAATTATCCATGAATTTATCACGAATTAATTCTTCGTCCCATTCATCGTCTTCAGCAAGTTCTCCAATGCATTGAGGTCACGAGGGTCGGCATTCACGTCGAGGATGTTGCCGTTGCGGTCGATGAGTTTGTAGGTGGGGAAGCTGTTCACGCCAAGGAAGTGCTCGATGGCGGTCTGCTGCTCGGCAGGGAGGTTGTAGTGCACCACGTTGTCGCCCGTCACGTTGTACTCCTTGATGACATTCTTCCACGACTCCTCGTCAGAGCGGTTGGCGAGGTAGAGGTATACGATGTCGTAGCCCTTTAAATGCTCGTACTCCTCTTGGCTTTTCGCCAAAGCTGCCTTGCAAGGGCCGCACCATGTGCCCCATACGTCGAGCAGGATGAACTTACCCTTATAGGGCTCTATGAGTTTTCGCAGTATCTTCTCGCCATCGCTCATGCCCTCCACATCGTCTGACGACTTCAGACTGCTGGCATTGGCAAAGTCTCGACGTTGTATTGCAAGGTACTTCTCGTTCAACTCCGTCACTGCAGCCTTGGCGGCGGACAAGCATATTTCTTTCTCCATCCAGGAACAAATTTCAGGATAGAGGGGCGTACGCGTACTTTCTATTTGCATACATAGTCTGCGAGCAATAAATATATCGCGTAATTCGGGAGTATAAGGAATACTATCGAACACATTCATAGAATGATTGCAGATGATTTCTATGTTCAATTCTTTTTGCATTCGAGGAATAAGGTTGTTCAGCGTATTCATTACCTTATTTACATTGTAGGTATCTTCTATATTTTGTCTTTCCTCGGCCGTCCTCGCAGCACGCATAGCTGACTTCACCTTATCAAAGTTGTCTACAGCATAACGTTCCTCCTCGGTCAATATAATCGTATTCTTATCGGCCATAATCTTAAGATAGTCTACAGCTGTCATTTTCTTGACATCTATTTGTCCGATATAGTTACGAAGGAACGAGTTGTAGTCACGGTACAGAGTATAAGGGTGCATCTTCTCCCATATATGCTTGGCTGCATAGTCCATAAATTCTTGAGGGACTGTAGGTGCGGCAATATAGAATCGTGCCTGCATCAAGCTCTCTCCATGCCCTGCGATGTAGTATCCTTTTACATAATCGATGTATCGTTTCGAGAGCTTAGGATGATTTGCTATGCGCTCTTCCAGCTCGGAATCCAATGCTTTATGTACACTATCCACTGACTCCATGAATGCTATTGCTTCTTCATAAGTAGCACCATCATGCGGAATACGTTCATTGAGCCAACCGTGCGGATAAGCTATCAACTCATTTTGCAGTCGCGCATCTGTGCCCATGAAAAGCCTTTGTCCTGTAGTGAAATCTACAAGAAGGAAGTAGATCTCATTGGGTTCGAGCACTGTGCAGATACGGCTTCTTTTCCAATCGAGAAAGGCTTGTGAGGTATTGAACAATGGCACCTTGAAGGCGAAGCGTCCGAGCGAATCCAATGGGGCATAGTAACTGTCCTGTTCGTCGGTCAAGATGTTCATGATGGCCACCTCAAACTCTTTTCCTCTTTCCCATGCCTCGGCAGGCATATCCTTGAGCCAACCCACGATGGTCACGCTGTCGCCCATGCGGTAACCGTTGTCCTTGAAGCCTTGTCGGTCGTCACGAGTGGGATAGTCGGGCAAGGTACTTGTGGTGATGGGGCTGCACTTTACACTCACCTTTTTGTCTATGGTGATTGTGCGCTCCTCCTTTTTTGTGGGACTTACCTTGATGTCTTTTGTCTCACGACCATTACTGATGGTGAACGTATAGCCTCCCTTGCGCTCCGTCTGCTCCATGATGTCCCATACGGCATTGTCATAGATAACGTGCTTCCCGGTAAAGCCGATTACCCAGTCACCCGTCTTCGGGTTTCGCCAGTAGGTATCGGTAAGGCTTTGTGCGTTGCATATGTTAGTCCCCAGCAGCACCGCCACGGCAAGGGCAAGGAATAGTTTGGTTGGTTTCATTGTATTGGTTGTTTATGTCGTTACACGAATTTTATTTATGGATAATTTGTGGCAATTTACGGGAATTCGTGTCAAGGAAATAAAAACATGAATTGACATGTATTAACCACGAATTTATCATGAATTATTGTCTCTGTTCCCTATTCTCATACAACTCGCGCAGTTCATCGAAGGAGATCTTCAGTGAGTCCATCTTGCGGAAGAGCTC
>JAFOYZ010000205.1 GCA_017424485.1 Bacteroidaceae bacterium | reverse complement strand
TGGTGCGTGGTGGTGATAGTATGTATGTGTTTGTGGAAGTTACTATAGACCCTCGTGGAATGAATGTTCCCTTTGAAGTTTGCGATTCGCTATGCTTTGTGCTTGATAGTGGTACAACACAGCATGTGCATCTAACAGCTTGGGGGCAGGATGCTACGATACTGCGCGGACTTGTGGTTGATACTGATAGGCAGCTCACGGCGCAGAGGCCATATCTCGTCTATGATAGTCTTCGGATAGAGGAGGGAAGCACGCTCTTCATACAGCCTGGTGCGAAGCTATACTTTGCTGATAAGGCGGAAATGCAAGTGTATGGTCGTGTTGAAGCAATTGGTACGGTAGAGAAACCTGTGGTTTTCCGTGGTGCACGTACTGATCGAATGTTCTCCTATCTCCCTTATGATCGTATATCAGGGCAGTGGGGTGGTATTACGTTACATGAGACAAGTTATGACAATCTTTTTGTATCCTGCGATATACATAGCGGTCTTTACGGATTGAGGGCTAAGGGAAGTAGCATGGAACGCTACAAGATTGTGATGCGGGATAGTCAAATACATAATGTTGATGAGGATGCATTGCAGTTGACACAGTGTAAGGCTTCATTTTCGAATAGCCTCTTCACCAATGCAGGAGGACATTGCGTGAATATCCTCGGAGGACAAATGACTTTCTTGCATTGTACAATGGCTAACTTCTTCCCTTGGAAAAATAATCGCGGTGTGGCTGTGTATATATCGAACTATGCGGAGGAAGAGCAGGCTCTATATCCGTTACAGGGGGTGCACTTTATCAATAGTGTCATTACTGGATCTAAAGATGATGAACTGATGGGTGTTGTTGTGGAGAAAACTGATACAGTTGACTACTCTTCTTATGCACAATTTGTCTTTGCTCATTCACTGATCAATTCTATGGATGAAGCTCGAAATCCAGATTCGTTGCATTTTGCCCATATTGTATGGGAACATAAGGATAGTATGGCGTATGGCCGTTCAAATTTTCGTACAGTTGATTATAGTAATTTTATTTTTGATTTTCATCTCGATTCGCTATCTTCGGCGCGTGGTATCGCTTCGGATGAGTATCTCGGTATGCTTCCTTACGACAAAGATGGAATGCTACGTCCCGTAGGTGGTGCAGATGCAGGATGCTATCAATATTTGGAGTATGTGGAGGAGAAGGAGTGAGGTTTTGTTTGTAATAGTACTATCGGTTATAGCGTTATTTGCTCAAGAGCGTATCCGTTTCATGAGCTATAATGTGGAGAACCTCTTTGATTGCGTGGATGACTCGCTTGTTCAAGATGAAGCCTTTCTTCCTACTTCGTTGCGTCATTGGAACCCCTATCGCTATTGGCAGAAACTACAATCGGTGAGCCGTGCTATTGCAGCAGTAGGAGGTGATCGATCTCCGGATTTCGTGGCTTTGTGTGAAGTGGAGAATGATAGCGTGTTACATGATCTAACCTGTCGTTCTTCGTTACGTTCTGTAAGGTACAGCTTTCTGATGACTTCCTCTGCTGATACGCGTGGTATAGATGTGGCGCTGATGTATAAACCTACCACCTTTCGGCCTTTTGCATATCATGCACTACGTCTTCCTGTAATCCATGCGCCTAAGGATAGCCATGTGCGTGATGTGCTATGTGTCAGTGGCTTGTTGCATACGGGTGATACGCTGGATGTGTTGGTTTGTCATTTGCCCAGTCGTCTCAATGGTCGTAAAGCCGATCGTCTGAGAAGTAGGGTGGTGGAACTTGTGTGCGAGGCGATAGACTCTGTGGCTGCATTGCGCAAGGTACCGCGCATCGTGCTGATGGGCGACTTCAATGATGCTCCGCAAAGCAAGGCACTGCTTCCTCTCGCAAGCAAGAGCGGTATGGTGTGCATCACGGGTGATTTGGGTGGTAGTTATCGTTACAAAGGAAAATGGGAACAAATTGACCATGTGTATCTGTCGCCAGCCTTGGTGAATGGTTCGGACGATGGTTTGCACTTAGCGCCTCATGGCGCATGGAACTGCGAGGCTGATTTCCTTACCGAGCCAGAACCGCTATATGGTGGTCGTCGCCCTCGTCGTACATACAATGGCATGCGCTACGAAGGTGGCACTAGTGATCATTTGCCAGTATGCTTTGACTTGTGGTTCCTATGGTGAAGGTAGAATAAATTAAGGGCAGCTATTGATAGCCGCCCTTAATTTATATACATGGTGTATTACTCTTCGAATCCGTTAGGATTGTTCTTCTGCCAGTTCCAACTATCGCGACACATTTCTTCGATACCGAACTCTGCTTTCCAACCGAGCTCTGCTTCTGCCTTAGCTGGGTTACAGTAGCATGTAGCAATGTCGCCCGGACGACGGGGCTTGATAGAGTAGGGTACAGGTACACCGTTGACTTTCTCGAATGCTTTCACTACGTCAAGTACAGAATAGCCATGGCCAGTACCGATATTGTAAATTGCGATACCCTTGTTGGCCACGATAGCCTTCAAGGCTGCTACGTGAGCGCGAGCAAGGTCTACGACGTGGATGTAGTCACGTACGCCAGTACCATCGTGTGTGTCGTAGTCGTTACCGAATACTCCCAACTCAGCACGCTTACCTACAGCTGTCTGTGTGATATAAGGCATCAAGTTATTAGGAATACCATTGGGATTCTCACCGATGGTTCCGCTCTTATGAGCACCAATGGGGTTGAAGTAACGGAGCAGTACGATGTTCCATTCGTTGTCTGCCTTCTGGATATCCATGAGTACCTCTTCAAGCATAGACTTGGTCTGACCATAAGGGTTTGTGCAATGGCCTTTGGGACACTCCTCAGTGATGGGGATGATAGCAGGATCACCATATACTGTAGCACTTGATGAGAAGATGATGTTCTTACAGCCATTCTTGCGCATTACATCAACGAGCACGAAGGTACCGTTCATATTGTTCTCATAGTACTCGAGAGGCTTAGCGCAGCTTTCGCCTACAGCCTTCAAACCTGCAAAGTGGATACAAGCATCGAACTTGTGTTCATCGAACACTTTCTGCAAACCTTCACGGTCACGAATGTCGACCTTGTAGAAGGGAACATCCTTGCCAATAATCTTGGCAACACGCTTCAGAGAGATAGGAGAAGAGTTGTCCAAATTGTCAACTACTACAGCTTCGTGACCAGCCTCAGTAAGTTCAATCAAGGTGTGACTTCCAATGAAGCCTGCACCACCAGTTAATAAGATTTTCATTGTTGTTTTTTTGTTTTATTGATAGTGTCTTATTGGTTACAATTTATCACTTGCGACGCAAAGTTATATATTCTTTTTAATAATACAAAGTCTTTACTATCTTTTTATTCTTTGCCTCATAATTATAGAAAAAAGCGCACCATCCATAGGATAGTGCGCTTATGCATGACGGATTTACGATCAGTTGAAAAACAAGGCAATGCCTTTATCAATACCACTGAAACCCATGAAAGCCAATGCCAGGAGACCAGCGGTAACGAGGGCGATAGGCATACCATCCATACCTTTGGGTACACGTATCAAGCTAAGTTGCTCACGCAATCCTGCAAAGACAATGAGCGACAGTGCAAAGCCTAAGGCTGTAGCCAAAGCAAAGATTACACCTGTGAGCAAACTAGGCTCAAGACCTTGTCCATTGTAAGTTCCGTTAGCCACGAGGATAGCTACACCTAGAATACAACAGTTGGTAGTAATCAAGGGAAGGAACACGCCTAATGCCTGATAAAGCGAAGGAGAGAGTTTCTTCAATACAATCTCAACCATCTGCACCAATCCCGCAATAACGAGGATAAACACAATGGTTTGTAAATATTGCAAATTGAAAGGGTTCAGCACCCATATTTGCAACAAATAGGTAACGATGGTGGCGATAACCAACACGAAAGTAACAGCAAGACCCATGCCCTTGGCTGTCTCCACCTTCTTTGACACACCGAGGAAGGGACAGATACCCAAGAACTGCGACAACACGATATTGTTAACAAATATCGCAGAGATGAAAATCAATATATATTCCATAAACTTATTCTATTTACAATTTACAAATGTACGATTTACTATTTATTTACAATTTGGCAATTCTACAATTTACGAAGTTCAAGACGCTTTCTATTGGGAAATAAATCGCAAATAGTAAATCGTCAAATAGTAAATTGCTGTTACTTTTTAATTTTATTCACGATAGCGATAAGGTATCCCAATACAATGAAGGCACCAGGAGCCAACACAAAGGCCAACATATTGGTCGATGAGGGCAGAATGGTGAGGCCAAACACAGCACCTGTGCCTAGCAACTCACGTACCGCACCAAGCAACGTGAGCGCCCAAGTGAAACCAAGTCCCATACCCAATCCATCGAAGAGTGAGGGGATAGCGGTATTCTTGGCAGCAAAAGCTTCAGCACGACCAAGGATGATACAGTTTACCACAATCAAGGGGATGAAAAGTCCGAGACTTGCGTAGAGCGAAGGCAGGTAGGCTTGCATAAGCATCTGCAACAGTGTCACGAACGAAGCAATAACTACGATATAGGCCGGAATACGTACCTTATCAGGAATAAGGTTCTTCAACAAGGCTATAACAATGTTTGAACATATCAAAACAAACGTGGTGGCAAGTCCCATAGACATACCATTGAGTGCCGACGAAGTGGTACCCAAGGTAGGACACATACCGAGGAGAAGGACAAACGTAGGGTTCTCCTTAACCAAACCATTAAAAAATACTTTCCAATTATTCATATTATTAAATTAAAAGCTAACAATTAAAAATTAAAACACGCACTCTTTACTCTATCACTTCAGATTTAAATGGGAAGTTTTAATTTTTAATCTTTCATTTTTAATTACTGTTGACTTGTTGCCCCTGAGTTTACGTCTGAGACATTGCCTTTATACACCTTATAAGCATTGTTCACCGCATTGAGGAAAGCACGTGATGTGATGGTTGATGCTGTGATAGCATCTATGTCGCCACCATCCTTAGACACCTTCAACTCACCTTCGTTACCGATGTTGCGGCCAACGATATTGTGACTGCCTGCGGGGTCGGGCTTACCGAAGAAGATCTTAGAGACGGCTGATACCTCTTTGGTTTCACCTACTGTAGCGGTGCGGAACCACTCGCCTGCACGAGCACCGAGGCCAGGAGTCTCGGCATGCTTAAGCACTTCATAGCCAAGAATATTGCCTTTGGCATCAAAGCCAACGAGCACCTCTATGTCACCACCAAAACCGCTCTTGTCGGTAGACTTTACGGCTGTACCGATCCAGTTGCCATCGCGAGTCACTTCGTATACCACGAATGCATCTACAGGCTTTTCATTAGTCTCAATCTGCTCATCGGCACCAATACCCAAAACCGATTTGATACCTGAGCTCAAGGCTTCTTCATTGATTTTGGCGATAGTGCTACTTGTAACGTTGTTGACATAGGCCAACAGGAATGCTGCCACTACCGACACGAGAGTCAGCACGAGGAGCATATTAGTCAGAGATGATTCTAGCTTTTTCATTTCTTTACCTCCTTTGCAAAACGTTTTGGCTTGCACGCGTTGTTAATCAACGGTACGAAAGCATTCATAATAAGGATAGCAAACGACATACCCTCGGGATAAGCACCAAACACACGAATGGCAACGGTGAGGAAACCGATGCAGAAACCGTATATGAGCTGTCCCTTCGGTGTCATAGGAGAGGTGACATAGTCGG
>JAFOYZ010000204.1 GCA_017424485.1 Bacteroidaceae bacterium | reverse complement strand
TGTACCGTATGTTTGATTGGCTCCATATGAATTCCGATGTGGGTGTCGGGACCAAATTCTTCCTTGAGTCGTTTCTCAACAGCTGTTGCTATTGCATGAGCATTTTCCAATGTTGTCTGTCCGTCCATGCGTAGATGAACTTCGATTGCAATGTGGTTGCCTATGCGTCGTGTACGGAGGTGATGCGGTGAACTGATCTCAGAAAAAGAAACGATGATGTCAAGAATTTTCTTCTCAGTTTCAGCCGGTAATGAGCGTTCAAGAAGTTCGTCAACGCAAGGCTTTATGAGATCAATGGCTACCTTGATGATGAATGTGCTGACAGCTATGGCTGCGATAGGGTCAAGGATTCTCCACTTTTCTCCGAGGAAAATTGCACCGCCTATACCTACAAGGGTTCCGATTGATGAAAATGCATCACTTCTATGATGCCATGCGTTTGCAATGACTGCCTGAGAGTTGAGATTCCGCCCAACGTGTACAGTGTATCTGTATAGTATCTCTTTGGCTAAGATTGATATGGCAGCTATAGCTAATGCAATCAAGCTTGGTGCTGGGAGTACAGCTCCATTAATGACTTCTGATACTTTTGTGGCTCCATTTATGAGAAGTCCAATGCCCACGGCAAACAGGGCAATACCAATTAATGCAGTTGCAAGAGTTTCGTACTTGCCATGTCCGTATTTATGATCATCATCTTCAGGTTTTCCTGAGATCTTTACAAATACGATTACTATAATATCTGTGATGAAGTCCGACAGGGAATGTACCGCGTCTGCAACCAAAGCCGAGCTGTGTCCTATAATTCCGGCGATGAACTTTAACACTAATAGAAGGATGTTTACTATGCTTCCTATCCAGGTTACTCTGTAGATTGATTTCTCTCTTGTATTAAATTGTGACCTATGCATAAATTCCGATTTTTCGGTGCAAATATAAGAAATCTACAACAAATTGTATCTATCTTCGAACTTTATCAGTATCATTCGATTTATTGCTGCAAAGGTAGTGATTTTTTTGGGAGATATACAGCAGTTTTTGGAAAATATATTGTGACTGAGCGAAAGCAAAGAGATAAGAACTCATCCCCGACAATCAGCCTTCGTCCTATCATCAATGGAGGTACGGAGTAGATAATGAATTGCTCATCCTGTTTGTGCTTGCATTCATCACGACCTCTTCACAATGCGAGTTCTGATTATTTATCCCCTTAATGATGCTATTCAGGAAAATTGACTATCTTTGCAACAAGAAGAAAATAGCTACAAAATGAAGACCGCAACAACCATTGAAAAGCAGATAGAGATATTGCGTTCGCATGGTATCATCATCAATAACGAAGAGAAAGCCAAAGAGATATTGCACGACATCGGCTACTATCGATTGGGGTTCTACTTCTTTCCCTTCGAGAAAACGTATCCTAAAGCAACGAATCGCGACCATAAGGTAGTGTCGGGAACGCTGTTTGAGGATGCGGTGAAGTTGTACTACTTCGATTTTGATTTACGCAATATCCTCAACCGCTACCTCACTCGCGTAGAGGTGGCTTTTCGTACATACCTCACCTATTATATGTCGTTGCAATATAAAACGGACCCTCTGTGGTTCGTCAGTCCTACAGTGGTGAGGCAGGCGTTTATACAGGATTTTGACAAGAAGGTATATAGTTCCGAGGCTTTCAGAAAGAATCAGCAAATCAGACGACATCATCTAAAATATCCGCAAGACAAATATGCGCCTGCATGGAAGACCATCGAGTTTATGACCTTTGGCAGTGTGGTCAAGCTGTATAAATCTATCGACAACATAGACGAGAAGAAATCCATTGCTCGACATTTTGGAGTGGGCAAGGTCAGCGTTTTTGAAAGTTACATCGATGCCATTTATACGTTGCGCAATAAGTGTGCGCATGGTGCCGCACTATTTGACCTGCAACTCCCGAATGGTATCAGCGGAAAAGGTCCAAAGCTTGGACTTGAAGCAGGCGATCACCAGAAACTGACAGGTGCGTTGACAGTACTGAAATATGTACTGAGACACATCTCTGAGAATAGAGAAAGGGATTTGCAGAACGCATTGAACGACCTTTATGCCCGCATCCGTACCGAGAGGAAGGAGCTGGTGGAGATTCTGCAAAAATGTTCGGGTATAAAATTTTAGTTTTCCAAAACTTGTATAATCAATTAAATGTTACTACCTTTGCCGTATGAAATCGTGTAATACACAGCCTTGGTCGCAGTGCCTTGCACGTTAAACAGTACAGTATCAAGCCCGGACCTTGTCGTTCGGGCTTGAGTTTTTCTTATAATTGGTCATCCAACTTTCTTCGCCAGCATAAACGCATTCAACTATAGTCCGTGGGGTAAGTATGTCCTACGATATGATGGCGAGGGCCGTATCATTCATTTCTGGCATCTTCTTCTGCGGGAGGAGGCCAATATGATGGCTAAGGTCGTGAACTCTGCTGCCGGCATGGCGAGCCATATACCCTCTGTGCCGAGCAGTCTGGGCAGGAGGATGAAGCAGGGGACGAGCAGGGCAAGGCCGCGCAGGAAGACGAAGGTCGTGGCACGCCTTATCTGCTCTACACTCTGATAGTAGCCGACGATGGCTACATTGAGGATGAAGAAGACGATACCCGTAGCAAAGTAGGGGAAGCCCGCGATGGCTATCTGACCCGCCTCGCTCGATGCATCAACAAACAGGGCCACGAGCACGTCGGGGATGAGTATGAAGAGCAGCGCCACGACGGCACCGATGGCGACGGAGGTGGAGAGGAGCAGCGTGCGGGCCTTCCTGACCTCTGCCCAGCGGGCAATGCCGTAGTTGTAACTGATGATCGGCTGGGCCGACTGGGCGATGGCGTTGCCCACCATGAAGAAGAAGGGGGCATAGTAGCACGCTATGCCGAAAGCACCTACGCCCACATCGCCCAGGTAGTGCATGAAGACAAGATTGCCTACGAGTATCAACACGGCGAGAGTGAGTTCGCCAAAGAGCGACGATGAACCGATCTTGCACTGGTAGCCGATATTGCGCAGAGCCAGCATCATGCTCTTGCGGCTCATCTTCAAGGACACAAGCCGCAAGGTGTCGGCTCGGAAGAGCAGGTAGACCAACGCCATGATGCCGCCCACGATGATGCTCAATGAGGTGGCGATGGCGGCACCCTTGACCCCCATTCCGAGCGGGAAGATGAAGAGCCAGTCGAGCACGACATTGAGTACTGAAGGCACGATATTGCACCACATGGCATAGCGTGGCGAACCGTCGAGACGGATGATGAACAGCCCTATCATGCTCCACATATCGAACAGATAGCACGGCATGATGCAGCGCAGATAGTCCACCACCTGCGGCATCAGCGTGTCTGAGGCGCCGAGCGCCTTTGCTACCGGCACGGGAAATGCGAAGGCCAGCGCCGAGATGATGCCCACAAACAGCGATGTGAGGATGATGGCTTGCGAGACATTGAGCTGTGCCACTCGGGTGTTCTGTCGCGAGAGGTGGATGGATGCCACCACCGAGCAGCCTGCACCTATCATCAGCCCTATGCCCGACATGATCTGATAGATGGGCACGACGATATTCACCGCTGCCACGCCATCGGCACCCACGCCGTG
>JAFOYZ010000203.1 GCA_017424485.1 Bacteroidaceae bacterium | reverse complement strand
CCGTCGAAGAAGTTCACGAAGGGCACGCGGCTCTTGATGGTAGCGAGGTGAGCCACACCAGCGAGGTCCATAACTTCCTGTACAGAACCCTCGGCCAACATAGCGAAGCCTGTCTGACGGGTCGACATCACATCCTGATGGTCACCGAATATACAGAGAGCATGTGAAGCCAATGTACGAGCCGATACGTGGAATACGCAGGGGAGGAACTCACCGGCAATCTTGTACATGTTGGGGATCATCAGCAAGAGACCCTGCGAAGCGGTGTATGTAGTGGTCAGTGCACCTGCTTGGAGTGAACCGTGTACGGCACCTGCAGCACCGCCCTCAGACTGCATTTCCTGTACGAGTACTGTCTCGCCGAAGATATTCTTACGGCCCTGAGCAGCCCACTCGTCGACATACTCAGCCATTGTTGATGACGGGGTGATAGGGTAGATAGCTGCTACCTCAGAGAACATATACGAGATATGCGCAGCTGCCTGGTTACCGTCACAAGTGATAAATTTCTTTTGTTTAGCCATAGCTTTATAAAAATTACTATTTAACAATTTCCTATTAACTCATCGGCAAGATCACATCCTTGCTCTTTACATATACCTTATTTAATATAAGAATCATTTAATATAAGAATCCAAACAGCCACAAAGGGATTTGGTTCTCACGGCCCAACTCGCGGCGATGCATGATATAGTACACATCAGGGTGATTCTTGACACGCAGTCCCTCGGTACATACACGCATGTTCACTTTACCATCCACCACGAACGACAATCCCTTGCCACCCTTGTTCACCGTATGATCTTTCCACAAGGCATTGGCCAGGAAAGTCTCAAGCAAATCCTGATCATTCACCTTCACTGGGTAAATGCCATATACAAGGTTGGTATTGTGAAGCATTATCTTGGCAGGCTTCTTGGGGAAAGAATCACCGGGATTGTACACCATATTAATCAAGCGTGCATCAGCCAAGTATTTGATATAGTTCATCACCGTAGCACGCGAGGTCTGTATGGCCTCAGCCAATTTGCTTACATTGGGAGCTTGCGGACCATTTACAGCCAACAGATAGAGCAGTTTCTTTATCTTGGCCAAATATTTCAGTTCAATCTGCTGCACGATAAGGATATCCACCTCCATCATGGCATTCATCGTCTTCAGCAGGTTTTCCGAGAAATTGTGTTTTTCCAAGAAGAAAGGATAGAATCCGTGATGCAGATAGTTTTGGAAAAAGGCATTGGGACTCACCTTTGGTAGAATAGTACGTGCAATCTGCTCGTGATTAGTGAGTATCTCTTCCAATGTATAGCTGCGGAAATTGTTACCCGTCTTGAGGTTCAGGTATTCGCGGAACGAAAAACCACGCAGATTGTATGGCTTGGCGATACCGTTGAGCTCTGGGTTTTCCTCTTTAAGACGCATCACTGAGGTACCCGTAAACACCATCTTCAGTTGCGGGAAACGATCGTAGCACTCGCGCAGCTGATGGCTCCAATTGGGAATTTTGAACACCTGATCGATAAGCAGCACCTTTCCTCCACGACGGATAAACTCCTCGGCAAACTCAGTCAAGCTCTTGCCTTGAAAGTATAGGTTATTCATATTCACATACAAGCATGAACGGTCGTTACGGAACCGCTCCTGCGCATATTGAATAAGGAAGGTGGTCTTTCCCACCCCACGGGTACCTTTGATACCAATGAGACGATCATTCCAATCAATCTCATCCATCAACTCGCGGCGCACCGTAGCTTCGGTATGCGTCAGCAGATATTCATGAATCTTGTAGAAAGCCTCCATATCATGGGCCTATTTTATATTTTGCCACAAAGTTACTCCTTTATTTAGTATTTTGCAAACCTAACTTTGCAATTTTTCCTCGTTTTTACACTTTTTTTTATAACTTCGCGCCATGAAGCGATTTTCAGTATTCAACCCAGAGCACGATTTGGCCTTAGCCAATGGCGATGCGCACTATCTCGCGCCCCATAACATTCGAGAAATGGCGAATGATCTGGCGCCATTAATGGACCATATCGAATGGGACACACCATGGGGTTGGGATGCAGCCATAGTAAGTCGCCTACACAAATCGGGCATTCCGATCCAAGATTTACCCACCGATGCGATGCTTGCCGCCCTGCGCACCCGTTCCGAGCGCATCACCGCCCACCACCTGCTGCAGCAGATGCTTCCCCTCTCCGAGCATCTCACTGGAGAGTCCTATGTATGCCGCTCGCTCGACGACATTAAGGCATACGCCACGCAGCATAGCCACCTGCTCTTAAAGGCGCCACTCTCGGGCAGTGGCAAGGGGTTGAGACATCTTAATCTTAACGATAACGATAACAAAAACGACAACTATCCAACCAGTAGAAGGTCAACGTCAGCGTTAACGTCAACGTTTAAAAAAATAGAGTCTTGGGCCGATGCCCTCATCCGCCGCCACGGATACCTCACAGCCGAACCCTATTACGATAAGGTACAAGACTTTGCCATGGAGTTTTGCGCGACAGACAGACGGTGTCACTTCATAGGCTACTCGCTTTTTACAACAGATACTCACGGCCGCTACGACAGCAACCTGCTACTGAGCGATGCTGACATCGAAGCACGCCTCTCCGCTTACATTCCCCGTAGCGTACTGCACGACGTATGCCACTATGTAGAGACTCATGCCGACCTCATCGTCCCAGCCGAGTGGGATACCTCACGCTTTCCCATCACCTTCGGCATCGACATGATGATAATAAAGACAACAGACAAAATTGTGATTGAGCGAGAGCAAAGACTGCTTGCAGGCTCTGCCGAGCGGAGCAACTTCAACGAAGTTAACAGACAACAGACATTAACGATGAAAGGCGAGAGGTTAGAGATG
>JAFOYZ010000202.1 GCA_017424485.1 Bacteroidaceae bacterium | reverse complement strand
GTAGAGAAAAGACAAGTCCTTTCTCTACTTTCGGCAGAAATTCTACCCCCCCTACTGCGAACTTTGTTTGCAACGACTGCTGGTTTATCAGCACCAAGGAGTGCGTGCTTCCAAAATCCCCTACCCCACAACGTCTACGAGCATCTGAGCCACCCTGTCGGGATGGTCTATGACCAACTGCCCGTGTTGCATGCGAGGGAAGCGGGTGATGCGACAATGCGGAGCGAGCGACTCGAGGTGACGAAACATATACTTGGCCACAAAGGCTTCGTGCTGACCATACCAGTAATGCACATCGGCACTGCGCACACACTCGAGGCGTGAGGTGTAGATGGACTTGTAGGCATCGCGCACGGCACGCCCATAGCCCGAGGGATACACCTTGGCGAGCTCAGCAAGCAGGGTGTCGAAGTAGTGTGAGCGGAAGAGCCATTTGAAGAAGCCACTCATGTGATAGCTGCACAACACATTGAAGCTCTGATAGTAACGCAAGGGGTCGATACTCCAGCGTGGTAGGGGCAGCAAGGGAGCTGCATCGAGGATGACGTGGTCGATGGTGACGTCGGTGCGCTCCTGCAGTTTGGCCACGATACACCCACCCATCGAGAGGCCGTAGGCAGCATCTAAATATCCATCGTATTTGGTACGGATATGCTGTACGAGCTGGTCCACCTGATCGTTGATGCTTGTGAAAACGGAGGGTATGGCTTTGCCTTCGGCATCGAGAAAGAAGCCGTCGACCTGCACGGCGACGATGTGGTAGCGATCCTGTAAGTGCTCAATCAGCGGAGCAAAGACTTGGTATGATACGCCCAATCCGTGGATGAGCATCAGCGTCTTGTGCGTGGGGTTGCCAAAGGTGTTGAATAACATAGTGCTATCTTGTGTTTTTTGTAATACTCCCCTACCCTATCTCTGCTCCTCATACGCAGCCTTCACCTTGCGCGGAATCTTTTTGTAGACCTCCTCGATATTCATATCAGTCACATATTGCTGCAGCAAAAGTAGGAAAAAGGCCGTAGAATAGCAAGGGATGGGGGTAGTAAATAATTCGTCAAAAACTCTTTTGTAATTCGATATATATTGCTACATTTGCACAGGCTTAAGGTGTTCGTACGACGATTGCTGTCGTGACGGATGAAAAGGGAACTTCGGTGCAAGGCCGAGACTATACCCGTAGCTGTATGTCTCAAGTGAGAAACTCCGTGCCATCTGGCGTTGGTCACTGCTGTAAGGTGGGAAGACCGCACGGAGGAGACGAGTCAGAAGACCTGCCTTAATCCTTACAATGATGCAATGCTTTCGGGAGATAGAGCATTGGAGAGGCACTTGGTTCTTATGATGTGAGTCAAGGTTGTATCGTCGCCACTATCCCCTCCCCGAACGTTGCACGGTTGGTGAAATAAATAACTAAAGATATAAAGGTATGATACAGACCGTAATCAAGAGAGATGGACGCATCGTGGGCTTCAATCGTGAGAAGATTGCTGCTGCCATACGTAAAGCAATGCTCACCACAGAGATGGGTGAGGACGAGGTGTTGGTGTACAAGATTGTTGACCGCATCGAGGCAAAGGGTAAGGAACAGTCCACCGTGGAGGAGATCCAGGATATGGTGGAGGTACAATTGATGGCCTCGCCACGCAAGGAGGTGGCCAAGAGCTATATCGCCTACCGCGACAAGCGCAGCATAGCCCGTAAGGCCAAGACACGCGAGATGTTCCTCGAGATCGTAGAGGCCAAGTCGAACGATGTGACGCGCGAGAATGCCAACATGAATGCCGACACACCGGCCGGCATGATGATGAAGTTTGCCTCGGAGACCACAAAGCCCTTCGTGGATGACTACCTCCTCGCCGAGCAGACCATCTGGGCACAGAAAAACAACTACCTGCACATCCACGACAAGGACTACTACCCCACCAAGTCGCTCACCTGCATACAGCATCCGTTGGATAAGATATTGGAGCAGGGCTTCGTAGCCGGACATGGTGAGAGCCGTCCTACAAAGCGTATCGAGACGGCCGCTATCATGGCTTGTATCTCGATGGAAACGGTGCAAAACGAGATGCACGGCGGACAGGCCATACCCGCATTCGACTTCTACCTCGCACCTTATGTGCGCAAGAGCTATATAGAAGAGCTGAAGAATATCGAGAAGTTGACCAACGTGACCTTGACGCATCTATACGATGCACCTATCGATGACTATATCACTCGCGAACTTGACTTCCTGCAGGGCGACGAGCGCTTGCGCCAGCATGCCATCAACCGTACGGTGAACCGCGTGCACCAAGCTATGGAGGCATTCATCCATAATATGAACACCATCCACTCACGTGGAGGCAATCAGGTGGTATTCTCTTCTATCAACTATGGCACAGACACCTCAGCCGAGGGTCGTTGTGTCATCCGTGAACTCTTGCAGTCGACCTACGAGGGTGTGGGTAATGGCTCTACTGCTATCTTCCCCATCCAGATTTGGAAAAAGAAACGCGGTGTAAGCTATCTCCCCGAAGACCGCAACTACGACCTCTACACCTTAGCCTGCAAGGTGGCGGCACGCCGCTTCTACCCCAACTTCGTGAACCTCGACGCCACCTTCAACCAACACGAGAAGTGGCGTGCCGATGACCCTAAACGCTACCAATATGAGGTGGCCACGATGGGATGCCGCACTCGCGTATTTGAGAACCGCTATGGGGAGAAGACCTCCATTGCACGCGGAAATCTCTCATTCTCATCCATCAATATCGTGCGCTTGGCTATCGAGTGCATGCATATCGAAGACAAGGCTCGTCGTATAGAGCAGTTCTTCGTGAAACTCGACGAACTGCTCGAGATTACCGCTCAGCAGCTGTGCCGTCGCTACGACTTCCAGAAGACCGCTATGGCCAAACAATTCCCCTTGCTGATGTCTTCACTGTGGTCGGGTTGTGAAGGACTCAAGCCCACCGATACCATCGAGCGTGTCATCAATCAAGGCACCTTGGGCATCGGCTTCATCGGCCTGGCCGAGTGCCTTGTGGCCCTCATTGGCAAGCATCATGGCGAGAGCGTGGAGGCACAGGCCTTGGGCTTGCGCATCGTGACCTATATGCGCGACCGTGCCAATGATTTCTCAGAGCGCTATCAGCACAACTTCAGCGTGCTGGCCACACCTGCCGAAGGTCTCTCCGGTAAGTTCACACGCATCGACCGTCAGAAGTATGGCGAGATACCCGGTATCACCGACCGTATCTACTACACCAACTCCAACCACGTGCCCGTGTACTATCCCTGCTCACCCAAGCACAAGGCCGAGGTGGAGGCTCCCTACCACGACCTCACACGTGGTGGACACATCTTCTACATCGAGATTGATGGCGACGCCACACACAACCAGCAGGCCATCATGGATATCGTAGACCTGATGGATAGGTATAACATCGGTTATAGCTCGGTAAACCACAACCGCAACCGCTGCATGAACTGCGGCTACGAGGATGCACAGGAGACGCTCGACACCTGCCCCAAGTGTGGTAGCGACAATATCGACAAGCTACAGCGCATCACAGGCTACCTAGTGGGTACTACCGAGCGTTGGAACAAATCAAAACTGGCCGAGCTCAATGACCGCATCGTCCACAAATAATAGCATACGCATCCTGAGTATCAAGTACGGTACTT
>JAFOYZ010000201.1 GCA_017424485.1 Bacteroidaceae bacterium | reverse complement strand
TAACCATCATGACAATTTTGACCTTTGGAACAGCCCCTATCAGGAATGGAACTCGGTAAACATGGGTCCCAAGCGCGACTTGCTCAAGGAGTGGAGCGATGCTTGCAAGAAGGTGGGGCTGCCCCTTGGTGTGAGTATGCATGCCAGCCATGCTTGGACTTGGTTGGAGCCTTCGCAGGAATACGATGGCAATCTCACCAAAGAGGATGGCTATACCCTCAATGCCGACGGCACAGAGAAATGGTGGAAGGGTTATGACCCGCAGGAATTGTATGCACAGAATCATATCCCCAGCAATGGATGGCGTGAGTCTGGAACCATACATAGCCAATGGGAATGGGGTAATGGCGCATCGCTTCCCTCAGAGGAATATAAGCTGAAGTTTCAGAACCGCGTGCTCCAATGCATCAACGACTATGCGCCCGACATGATATACTTTGATGATACGGCTATGCCATTCTATGGATGCGACGACAATATAGGCAAGAATATCCTCACACACTACTACAATAAGAGTGCGGCACAAAACGGAGGTACTCCACAGGTGGTAGTCACAGGCAAGCAGCTCGATGCCGACCAGAAGAAGTATATGCTGTGGGACGTGGAACGCGGTATCCCCGACCGTATGCAGGAAAAGTATTGGCAGACCTGCACCTGCATCGGTAGTTGGCACTATGATCAGGGTGTATACAACAACAATGGATACAAGAGTGCTGCCTTGGTGGTGCGCATGCTTGTAGACATCGTATCGAAGAATGGCAACCTGCTACTCTCAGTGCCCATCAAGAGCGATGGTACCATCGATGAGAAGGAGGAGGCCGTATTGGCCGATATCAAAGCCTGGATGGATATCAATAGCGAGTCGGTATACGGTACACGCACATGGAAGACTTTCGGCGAGGGACCCTTGGCCGAGGCCAGCAATCCGATGAATGCGCAAGGATTCAATGAGGGACAGAACTACTCGGCCCGCGACGTGCGCTACGTACAGAAGGATGGTAAGATATATGCCACCATCATGGCATGGCCCAGCAGTGAGAAGTTTACCTTTGAGAGCTTCTCCATTACATCTGAATACTATAGTGGCAAGGTTACAGGGGTAGAACTGTTGGGACATGGAAGTGTAGAATATACACAAGGTATCAATGGACTCACAGTGACATTACCTGCCGGACATCCTAATGAGATAGCACCTGTACTGGCCATCACAACCGAGGAGGTGAGTGTTGCTCCTTACGAGGAGCTACAGGCTGTCATTGAGGCCGTAGCAACATATCTCAATACTGTAGCAGAGGAGGCCAACCTTTACAACACAGGAAAACCCAGTTTGCAGGCAATCCCCACCTTGCGCGAGGCTTTAGCAAAAGCTAAGGAAGTTACAGCCGATGTCTCTGGTGAGGAGGCCACCGCTGCCAAGGAAGCTCTATTAGCAGCATACCGGGATTTCAAAGCCAATGGCGTCAACAAAGGCGGCAAGTTTAAAGGAGAATTCAGTGAAGATCTGACAGCAGAGATGCTGATTGAAGCCAACGCATTTACACGCGAAGCAGGTGATGGATTGCGTTTCGGCAAGCCCTATTACTGGACAGTGGAAAATTTCAGCATTCCCAACGGAAACGATGGAGTGAAGCAGGGACTCGACAGCTATTCGGGTAACGATGCGCTTATGCTGGGCGTATGGAACGATGCTGCAAACAATCAGGAAGGCGACCTTGCCAATGCCCGCATATACCGTAAGATACATCTCGATGCAGGAAAGTACTATTTTGGCGCTGGCTACAATACACGCTATGGCATAGGTGCCGATGCATATATGTTTGTATCTACAGCGTTGACTTCCACGGCCGACATTCCCGATGAATCTATAGCCTATTATCCCATCATCAGTGTTACCGAAGACCGCCAGCTATGCGGACTATGGTTCAAATTGGAAGAAGAGCAAGATGTGTATATTGGTTTCCAAGCCGACCTCAGCGGGGCTTCTACTCAAGAGTTCCGTGCCGAACAAGTGGCATTGTACCTGCTCCCTGATGAGAACCTCGAAGAGTTCCTTTTCGAAATGGATGCAACACTGGCGGCCATGGAGGACTATTTAGGTGAAAATACGGGTTATTATGACCGTACAGCATGGGAAAGTATGTTTGATCAGTGCTATGCGTGGATGGATGAATTGGCTACTCTGACTCCAGAGGAACAACTGGATCTATACTATAAGGTGAAGACTCAATGGGAGGCATATCTTGCCACTGCCAAGATTCAGGGTGGTCCCCCCGCCAATATGCCCTACGAAGATATCACCGTAGAGTATCTCGTTGAAGCATCCGATTTTACTCGTGCTGAAGGTGGGGAGCAACGTTTCGGCAAACCTGAACACTGGACGGTAGAGAATTTTTGTATTCCCAATGGGGGTGATGGTACCAAGCAGGGACTTGATAAGTATGAGGGTAGAGATGCCCTCATGCTTGGTGTATGGAATGATGCCGGCAACAACCAGGAGGGCGACCTGTCAAACGCACGCATTTATCGTTGCATACATCTCGGAGCGGGAAAGTACTACTTTGGTGCCGCATTTAACGCGTGCTATCAAGTGAGCCCCAATGCCTACATGTTCGTATCAACCGAACTCTACGATACCGATCTGATACCGGGTAATGCAACAGCATACTACGCACTCGCTGAGGCTACCAACGATAGACAGTTGTATGGACTCAACTTCACCCTTGCTGAGGAAACTGACCTCTACATAGGATTCCAGATGGACCTTACCAGCGGTTCATCGACTCAAGAGATACGTGCCGAGCAAGTGGCGCTATACCAATACAATGACATGACCCACGCCAAGCTGCAAGAACTAATCACCAGCATCAACTCAAAGATCTCATCTGTCAAGGTGAGCGACAATACAGGACACTACACTGCAGCAGCATACGAGACCTTGATTGCGCATATTGCCGACGCACAAGCTGTAACCGAAGGAGCATCAGTAGAGGAGATTGTCGCTGCCTACGATGCACTCACTACTGCATATGCCACTTTCCTCGTGGAAGGCCGCATCAAAGGAACCACCTATGATGAAACTGACGCAACAGACATGACCGAGCAACACCTCATCGAGATATACGGTTTTACGCGCAAAGAGGGTGGGAACGACCGTTTCGGCTCACCGCTATATTGGACGGTAGAGAACTATGACATACCATCTGCGACGGAGGGTATACGTGGCGGACTTGACAAGTGGCCTGGTCACGACCATCTCACCATAGGAGTATGGGACGATAAGCAGAATGCTCCCGAGACATCGGACATCACCAATACACGCGTATATCGCCCTGTAACTCTCGATGCAGGTACCTATTTCTTCGGTGCTATATACAATACTATATATAACATGACCGATGCATACGTATTTGCTGCAGCAGAGACCTTACCGACAGCAGAGATTCCCGACCGTGCGATTGCATATATGCGCATAGCAGAGTGTGCTGCAGATGGTGAGTATTGGGGTATACGATTCACACTCCCGGAGCCGCAAGAGGTGCTGTTGGGATGGCAGGCTGATCTTCTGAACGGTAACAACACGCAGGAGTTCCGTGCCGAAAAGGTAAAGCTCGCCTATTACGGAGCCACAGCCATAGAGGATGTTGAGTATAGCGAGCAACCTGTAGACACAAGCATATATACACTGCAAGGTGTGAAAGTAAACACAAGCATCGATATGTTGCCACGTGGATTATATATCATCGGGGATAAGAAGATGATTGTACGATAACATCTCATCCTCATCTTTTCCACGCCAATCTCCTGCCCCTCGACGCCTTATGCGCCGAGGGGCAGTGGCTAATGTACATAAAGTGTAAATCTTTGTGTAATTC
>JAFOYZ010000030.1 GCA_017424485.1 Bacteroidaceae bacterium | reverse complement strand
TGGACGCTGCAAAGCGATAATACCTTCACTCATACCCGCAATCCCTATTCAGAATACGGCTATTACTTCTTGACAGAAGATACAGAAGGCAATTCTGCAATATTTCCCGAGAGAGAGAAGCTTGACGCTGTGGCCTCGGTAATAGGTACTACGCCGGCATACTCCTTGCACGAAGTCGACGGCTACGCTTGGTTTCATGGTGGGCGTCAACTGGTAGAGAGTTACGATTATGCAGGGGGTAATGTGAAGTCTTACACGTTGTATGCTGCAAGTATCTACCCTCTGAAAGATGCAATTCTTGATGTATGCTTCACTCATAATGGAAGCACCAGCAGTTCGGTTTCGATAGCCTGTGACAGTACTACATTGGGAACTATGACGTTGAGTCCAGTTGGGAGACACAGTGAGGCTATGGCCTCCACACGAGGTTATACTATGCCTTTGGTTGTAAAGGATAGTCATGGTTCGCAGAAAATTAAACTCACTCATAATCGAGCGGCCGGCATTTCAGGACGTCTTGACTACTTGCGCCTCAACTATACTCGCGTAATCGGCTTAGGCCATCCTATTTATGCTACAGGCTCGGGAATTCATACTTATGAGTTGCCTCTGGATGCTTGGGGGTATGAGAATACGGTAGTGTGGCGCATTACTGACGCTGCCGATATAGAGCAGATACCTTTCGATAAGGAAAGTCATTCGTTTACTGTTGAAGGCGAACGTGGCGATGTCTATATTGCCCTTGATGTTAAGGCAAACTATCCGATGCCGGAGGAGATGGGTGAGGTGGCAAACCAAAACTTGCATGCTACGGAACCAATGGATTATATCATTATCGTGCCTTCGAGCGGAAAACTGGTTGCCCAAGCAGAGCGCCTGGCCGAAGCACACCGAACACGCAGTGGTCTGCGTGTAAAGGTGGTGCGTGCTGACGAGGTTTATAACGAGTTCTCCTCGGGTACACCTGATGCCACAGCTTATCGCCGTTACTTGAAGATGTTGTACGACCGTGCGGCAACAATAGCCGACGCTCCTAAGTACCTACTCCTGTTTGGTGATGGCGCTTGGGATAATCGTATGCTTTCTTCTGCATGGAAGGGAAAGTCTCCCGAAGATTATCTGCTATGTTTCGAGTCGGTGAACTCGTTCAGCGCTACCTCATCATATGTGATGGAAGACTATTTCGGGCTGCTTGATGATGGCGAGGGAGGCCGCTTGCTATACGATAAGGTAGATGTTGGAGTAGGTCGTTTCCCTGTGACAACAGCAACACAGGCTCGTGAGATGGTGGATAAGGTGATAGCTTATATGGACAATGCTGAGGCTGGAGCATGGAAAAACACGATTCTCATGCTAGGCGATGACGGTGACAACAACCAACATATGCGCGATGCCGAGCAGGTAGCTGGAATGCTTGAGAGCAATTATCCTGATTATATGGTTAAACGCATCTATTGGGATCGCTACCCTATGGAGGTGACAGCCACGGGGCATAGCTATCCTACAGTGCGTAAGCGTTTGCTCGAACTGTTCAATGAGGGTGCTTTGATGGTCAATTATAGCGGCCATGGAAGTCCCGATGTGATATCTCACGAATTGGTAATCGGTAAGACTGATATGGAGCAGCTGCAGTCGCCGCGTTTGCCGGTATGGGTGACCGTATCGTGTGATATCAGCCCATTTGATAATTCTACCATGTCGTTTGGTGAGTATGCCTTCCTTAATCCTAAGGGTGGGGCAATAGCATTGATGACCTCGACGCGAACAACTTTTGCTGACCAGAATCGTCGTATTAACTACTTCTTCTCTAAATATCTTTTTTCGCGCGACGAGAGCAATAAGCGCCTTAGTTTGGGCGATGCAATTCGTATGGCAAAGTGTAGCCTAATAACATCAACAACGTCTTCGATGCAAGATATGACAGAGAACAAACTTAATTATGTTCTTTTGGGCGACCCCGCACTTGTTATTGGTAATACTGAGTATAATATGGTGGTCGACGAGGTCAACGGAGTCGTGGTAGATCGTAATCAGGAGATCGTATTAAAGGCTGGGTCTCGTGTGTCGGTAAAGGGGCATGTGAGCACCCTTGGAGGAGCGCATGCTACCGATTTCCAAGGATTGATGTATGCAACCGTATCGGACAATGTGGAGCGGGTTATCTGTCGCAACAATGCAGGTACAGCATCGTCCCCGTTTACGTATAACGAACGTACGAAGACACTCTTTATGGGGGGGGATTCAGTACGTGGAGGAGAATTTGAGTTTGTCTTCCGGGTTCCTATGGATATCAACTACTCGATGAAGAACGGACTCGTCAATCTGTATGCTATAGATGATGCGCATGAACGCGAAGCTAAAGGCATGTATGACGATTTCCTTTTGGGAGGCACAGAGGATGCCTTACTCAATGATAGTCTCGGTCCCAAGGTGCAGCTATACCTTAACTCGCCTGACTTTGTCACTGGAGATAAAGTTAATGAGACTCCTCGCTTGACAGTGTTGCTTGAAGATGTTGATGGCATCAATACTGTAGGTAATGGAATTGGCCACGACCTCGTAGCAATAGTTGATGGAAATGCTTCGATGACATATGTTCTCAACGAATATTATGAGTCAGACCTGGGTGATTATACCCGCGGCTCCGTATCGTATTCGCTGCCAGAACTTGCTGAAGGTGCGCATTCGCTGATGTTCCGAGCATGGGATATGATGAATAATGCGACTACGGTAATCATTGATTTTGAAGTGGTGAAGGGATTGCGTCCGCGCATCCTTGAGGTGAGTACAACGCATAGTCCGGCTCATGAGCAAACAACCTTCGTGCTTGCTCACGATCGACCTGAAACAGAGGTTACTGTAGGGATTGAAGTCTTTGACTTTTCTGGGCGCATGTTATGGATGCACAAGGAAGAGATTATCACTCCAGATAATACCTACTCCTTAGATTGGGGACTATGTGCTTCGTCAGGGCAGCCACTAGCTACTGGGGTGTACCTGTATCGCGCAACAGTAACATCGGCTAGCGGGAAGTCGACGAGCAGAACCCATAAATTAACCATTTTGCGCCGTTGAAGGCAATAAACAGTCCGATTTATAGTTACTATAAAGTATACATTGAACAATAGAACCATTTTATGAAAAAGACACTCCTCTTGTTGTCCGTGATATTGCTTGGCGCAGCATCAATGAATGCGCAAAAAACATCAGACGATGTGCAGACGTTTAATCCTGTGATGACTGGTGTCACATCGCTCACTATTGCTCCAGACTCTCGAGCTGGTGCTATGGGTGATGTGGGTGCTGCTACTGATCCGGATGTAAATTCGCAGTATTGGAATCCCGCCAAATATCCTTTTGCTATCAGTCCTGCAGGATTCTCGTTGGCTTATACTCCGTGGCTACGCCAGTTGGTGAGCGATATTGACCTGGCCAACCTCGTAGGTTACTATCGTATTGGTGACTATCAAGCTATTAGTGCTTCGCTCACCTATTTCTCTTTAGGTGAGGTTTGGGTTGATGATTATACTATCAAACCCTATGAGATGGCAGTCGACTTTGCCTATTCACGTATGCTTTCTGAGACCTTCTCGGCTGCAGTCGGTTTGCGATATATCATTTCGGATTTGAATTTCAACTTCGATGAGGATACGTCGGTCGGAAATGCTTTTGCTGCAGATATTGCTCTCTTCTATACCAATTACTTGATGCTAGGCCGTCGCGAATGCCTTTTCAATCTCGGACTGAATGCATCGAACATTGGTAGTAAGATCTCGCATGATGGTGGTAATACCAACCAGTTTATTCCTACCAATCTCCGATTGGGAGCATCATTCATGGTGCCTATCGATGAGTACAATACCATCTCGTTTAGCGCTGATGTGAATAAGTTGATGGTGCCTACCAAACCATCGTACCGACAGTTCTTGGACGAGGAGTTTGGTCCCGAATTTGAGGATGACAGCTACTCGTATGCTTCGGAATATCAGTCGTGGCTTGATGCTAGTGGCTACAATGACATCTCGCCCATCTCGGGTATTTTCAAGTCTTTTGCCGATGCTCCAGGAGGCTTCAAGGAGGAGTTGCAAGAGATTTATTGGGGCGTAGGTGTAGAATATGCTTATAACAATCAGTTCTTCCTTCGTGGAGGTTATCATTATGAGAATGAGTTTAAGGGCAATCGTAAGTACTTTACCCTGGGTACAGGCTTTAAGATGAGCGTGTTCTCACTCGATGCCGCCTACCTTATCTCCATGGCGCAGAGCAATCCGCTCGACCAGACACTGCGATTTACCTTGTCATTCGATATGGATGGTATAAGGGAGATTATGGGAAGATAATAACAATCAAGGAGGTCAGGAGTTCAGTTAATAGTCAAGCTACTGGAATACCTTTGTCTCGTAACCCATCGAGTTGCTATTCATAGTCGTAGGTGTTGTCTGAATTCCTGAGTGAAACGAAAACTCCTGAACTCCTGTAACTCCTCTTATCAATTATGAAAATACGTGTAGGATTCGGATTTGACGTTCATAAATTTGCCGAGAACCGTGAACTATGGTTGGGTGGTATACGTCTTGAGCATGAGAAAGGACTATTGGGACACTCTGATGCAGATGTGCTCATTCATGCCATATGCGATGCATTGTTGGGTGCAGCTCACATGCGTGATATCGGTTATCACTTTCCTGATAATGCTGGCGAATTTAAGAATATTGATAGCAAGATCCTGCTGTCCCGTACCATAGCGCTCATTGCAGCTAAAGGGTATCGGGTGGGTAATATTGATGCAACGATTTGTGCCGAGCGTCCTAAATTGAAGGCACATATACCACTTATGCAGCAGACACTGGCCGATGTCATGGGTATTGATGAGGAAGATGTGACCATTAAGGCCACTACCACTGAAAAACTGGGTTTTACAGGTCGCGAAGAAGGTATCTCGGCATATGCTACGGTGTTGATCGAGAAAGATTGAAGTAGATTCATGCTATGATGCCGATGTTGACTGCTCGTGTAGGTGGTATCAAACAGCCTTGTTCTGTCCTGTCATGGCTGTTACTCTTATTGGCTTTCTCTTCATGTACATCGATGCGCTATGCCGGTGTGAACCGCATACGTAACTATGAGATTTCTTCCCCCGATTTGCCATCCGCATTCGAAGGTTATCGTATAGCCTTTGCGTCAGACTTTCATCTTAAGAGCAAGTTCAAGGAACGTCAGTTACGTGGTACGGTGAAGGCATTGCAGATGCTTGCACCTGATATATTGTTGCTTGGTGGTGATTATCAAGAGGGGTGTGAGTATGTAGAACCACTATTTGAAGAGTTGGCCCGTGTGGTACCTCATGATGGAACCTATGCAGTGCTTGGGAACAATGATTATGAGCGTTGTACAGAACTGATACGCGATGTTATCCAGCGCAAAGGGATGCATTTGCTTGAGCATGAGTCTGATACCATTTATCGAGGCAATGAGTATATTGTGTTGTGGGGGGCCAATCCGTATGCCGGTAAATACTCAACTTCTAGATCTCTTGGGGTCACCGACTCTATGCACATCACCTCCCAGGATTTTACTATTCTTCTAACCCATACTCCAGAGTATGTAGAGGATGCCGATGTCAGCGGAGTGGACCTTGCCCTTGCTGGGCATACACATGGTGGGCAAGTGACCATCTTTGGGCTCTATGCCCCCTTTACAGCTTCGCGTTATGGTATGCGTTTTCGTTCGGGGCTCAAATACAATAGCAATGGGCTTCCTATAATTGTTTCTAATGGATTGGGAACTTCACGTTATCCCGTTCGTATGTTTGCTCCTACCGATGTGGTGGTGGTGACTTTGTATAAGGACTATACCGCAGAGTAATATTTATTGTTTGTCATCGCCTAGCCAAAGGCCATAGTTGATGGTGCCGTCAGGATTAAAGAGTGCGCCATATCCTTGTCGGTATCCATTCTTGAAGGTCCCATACCAATAGCTTCCGTTGGCCCAGTAGTAGATGCCTTGGCCATGTCGGAGTCCATTGCGAGTTTCTCCGATGTAGTTATCACCATTTTCGTATCTGAGTTTGACAAATCGGTAGGGTGAGGCGATAGCTTGTTCGGCGGTATAGTTGAAGGTCTCATTGTCTTTGACGATATGCATGATGGTTCCCTTCGTGAGGTCATATTTTACATAATGGGAGTCCGATCCGATGCGTCCCTCGTTCTCTTTGATGAGTATGCCAAAGATACATTTCCCCTTGTTCCATTGTCCTATCCATTGGTTGCCATTGCCTGCTGTATAGTTTCCCCAGCCAAAGAAACTGTTGTTGTGTGAGTATCCTATATATTGTCCGGAGGCATCGCCAAGCCTGATTATATTGCATTCCGAACTGATGATATTGCAGAATACTTCTTGCATATAGTCTGGTGTAAGTTCGTATCTTTCTGTGAAGATTTGAGCTTTGCTAGTAAGGCTGATGAATGTTATGATGACGATAAGGACAAGGTTTCTCATACGTTATTCGTGTTGGTGTAAAAGGCTTTGTTTTTAATATATTCCTCTACGTCGGGGTGTAGCATATGGCTGGCACTTTCTCCTTTGGCAAGGAGATGACGTATCTCTGTGGAACTATAAGGGAGAAGGGGCAGCTCAAAATGGTAATGTCTGACTTCTGAATTATATATTGTTTTTAGGCCTTTATACAGCTGGCTGTTGTCAGCCTCCGCTTGTTCGCTGCGTGGATATACAATGAGGCGTGTGTCGCGTTGAATCTCCTCGCTGCGATACCAGCGGTTGAAATGCTGCCAATTATCTTCTCCAATGATGAGGCTGAATTCATAGTCTCTGTATGTCGTTCGCAAGGCCTGTAGGGTGTGGTATGTATAGGATGGGCGGGGTAGGGCAAATTCGAAATCACATGCACGCAGTGTGGGGTAGGGGGCAACTGCTAGTTGGGCCATCATGAGACGCTCATTCTCGTCGAGTAGTTCGAGGTCACGCTTAAATGGGTTTTGCGGGCTCACCATTAGCCATGCTTCATCTACAATTCCCAAATCGCATATGGATGCAGCAAGAGCGGTATGCCCTAAGTGTATAGGGTTAAACGAACCTCCAAATATCCCAATACGTTTCATTTATGAACGATTAATGGTGAACGATTAACGTTGAACGATTAACGTTGAACGATTAACGATAATCGCATCACACTACACACTACACTCTACACTCTACACACTACACACTACACTCTACACTATCCTCACAACTCAAAAAGTGCTTTATCAGTGTTAGGGTCTCGGCTTGGGCTGTTCCCAAATGGTCATTGATTACGATTTTGTCAAACTTAGGCGAAAAAGACAATTCGTATTCAGCCTTATCAATGCGTTGTTTGATAACTTCTGGGGTGTCAGTGCCACGTCCCTCAAGTCGGCGACGCAATTCTTCTATCGAAGGTGGCTGTATGAATATGGAGAGTGCACGATGACCATAGTATTCCTTGATGTTGCATCCGCCTACAACATCTACATCAAACACGACATGTTGTCCAGCTTCAAGCTGACGCTCTACCTGCTCCTTCAAGGTGCCATAGAAGCGGTCGGGATATACTTCCTCGTATTCAAGGAACTCGTTGTTGGCGATGCGCTGTCGAAATTCTTCGGGGCTGAGGAAGAAGTATTCCACACCATGCTGCTCGGTACCGCGTGGGGCACGGCTCGTGGCCGAGATGGAGAAGGTTAGCCCGAGACCCTGTTGCATCAAGTAGTTGATGATGGTCGATTTGCCCGATCCCGAGGGGGCTGAGAATATGATAAGTTTTCCTTTCATAGTGTTACATTACGTTCAGTACCTGTTCTTTGATCTGCTCTAACTCATCTTTCATCTTCACCACAATATTCTGCATCTCTGCATGATTGCTCTTGCTGCCAGTCGTGTTGATTTCACGTCCCATCTCTTGGGCAATGAATCCGAGTTTCTTCCCTTGTCCGTGCCCTTCTTGCATAGTTTCGCGGAAATATTTAAGGTGATTGGTAAGACGCTGTTTCTCTTCGTTGATGTCGAGTTTCTCTATATAGAAGATGAGTTCCTGCTCGAACCGATTGTTGTCATACTCTATACCCAAGTTCTTTTGTAGGCTTTCAAGTATGCGGTCGCGGATTTTTTCAGTGCGTTCCTGCTCGTAAGGAGCTATAGACGCTAGCAGTGAGGTGATGTTATCTAGCTTTTCATTGAATTTCTTTTCCAATGCTGCCCCCTCTTGTCGGCGGAAGTCCAGCAATTTTTCTATAGCTTCAGTCACGGCTCCTCGGGCTACGCTCCATTCTTCATCGCTCAGCTCCTTTATTTCGGTACGAGTGAGTACGTCAGGCATTCGTAGCAGAGTGGTAAACCAATCTTCAGGTTCGGGGATTCCCGTTGCTTCGCTGATACTTTTGATTTGCGTGTAATAGCTTTCTACAAGCCCTTTGTTTATGGGAGTGGCTTGTGTCGTGCTATCCTCCTCTATCCATAGGCTGAAGTCAACCTTTCCTCGCTCCAGGGATTGGCTTATGAGTGTACGTATCTCCATTTCTTTTTCACGATAGAGTGGCGCGATACGTGTAGAGAGGTCCATCGCCTTGCTATTGAGCGATTTTATTTCAGCGCAAATCTTTTTTGTTCCGTAGGTAGCTATGGCTTTACCATAGCCTGTCATCGATAGTATCATTATATAATGTATTGAATATTTTTTGCTTAATAGAAACACAAAGGTAGGTGTTTTCTCTCTTATTGACAAGGACGGCCACATATTTTTTTTCTAGGCTCCTTGAGGATAGAGGAGGTGACGTTCCCAAACAAAAGTAGGGCGGTGGATGTTATCGCTGCATAATTGGGTATGATGAGCAAAAGAGGTTGTGTTGTATTGATGTTGTCGCTGTGTGTGCCGTTTCTATTGCAGGCGCAGTTCGCTCCTGAAACGGCATTTGTAGAGCGTCCCAAGGTGGGGCTCGTGCTGAGTGGCGGTGGTGCACGTGGAGCTGCACATATAGGTGTTATTCGCCTTTTAGAGGAGATGGATATTCCCATTGATTATGTAGCAGGAACAAGTATGGGCGCTATTGTAGGCGCTCTGTATGCGATAGGGTACACGTCCGATGACATGGATTCGCTGCTCATGGTGCAAGATTGGAAGGCGCTTCTGAGCAATGGTGTCCCTCGTACGATGCAGCCCTATGCGCAGCGTATGGCCGAGCAGCGATATCAAGTGAGTATCCCCTATGTCAATGTTGTGCGCACTGAGGGTAATGTGCGTTATCGTGATGGTGGCTTCAAGGTGCGCCGGAGCAGTGAACGGGCATTTCCCAAGGTGCTGGCACGTCCTGGGCTTATTGATGGCCAGAACTTGCTCAATACTTTTACCGAACTTACTATCGCCTATCATGATTCGATGAGCTATGCTGCTTTCCCCCGCTCTTTTGCCTGTGTGGCTACTGATATGGTCACGGGCGACGCTGTCGTACTCCGCCAGGGATATATTGCAGAGTCCATGCGGGCCAGCATGTCTATCCCTGGTGTGTTTTATCCTATATATAAGGATAGTATGGTGTTGGTCGATGGTGGTGTGGTCAACAACTATCCTGTGAATGTAGCCCGTGAAATGGGGGCCGATATTATCATTGGTGTAGATTTGAGTACAGGTGCAGCAAAAATCAGTCAGCTGCGCTCATTTGCAGGTATCTTCGAGCGCCTTATAGGTACCATGGGTGCTGATCTGCATCGTCAGAATCTAGAAGACACCGACTTATTGGTTGCTCCTCAGGTGGCTCATTTCCCTGTTATGGGATTTGATACATTACGTTTGAGTCAGCTGATCGAGATTGGATATCAAACAGCACTGCAGAGCAAATCGCAATTGGAGTCGCTAAAGGCGAAGCTCTCTTTGTTTGCCTCTCCGATGGGTGAAAAGGACTGCTTGTCTGCCGATTCCACTGTGCTTGAGTCGCCCGTTCTGCAAGAATGGAATAAGCCGATCATGGAACATATTGTGGTGCGTGGCACCCATCGCGATGATATATTAGTGTTATTGGCAGAATACGATATTGTTGAGGGGAAGCCTTTTGACGAAGCTATGCTCACCGACGCGGTCAATCGCATCTATGGCCTGGGTACCTTCTCTTCGGTGCGTTATCATCTGCTGGGTCGAGGTCCCTATGTGTTGGAAATATTGGTGAGCAGCAACCCGCTCAATCAGGTCGAATTGGGCCTACATCTTGACTCCGAGGAGGCAGCAGCTGCGCTGTTTAGTGTAGGTGTCAATCGCCTTAAACTGACAGGCCCCAAGCTGGATCTCACCACCCGTCTGAGTATCAATCCCTGGGTAGAGGCTCATGCTGCCTATGCTTTGCGGAACATGCCACAGGTGAACGTGGCGCTCAGGTATAGATTTTCCGATGTCAATCGTTTTTATGACACGAACGACCATGCCTTCAATTATCATTATTATGGTAGTGAACTTTATCTGTCCGATATCTTTTCGCGTAATTTTGATTTACGCTTTGGTGCCCGTTATGACTACTTCCTCGTGCGCGACCTCTATCGGGAGAAACAGATAGAACGCATCTACACTGATACCGAGAGTTACGACTCCTATGTTGGGCTCTATGCCTCGCTGCGCAACAATCTTTTCAATGCCGCATATCTGCCTACTACGGGTTATGCTTATGGAGTGGAGGCTGCGTATAATATGAAGAACAGGAGTCGTAGTGGTACCCATTTCTGGACATTGCAGGCCCATGCGTCGACTGCAATCTCTCTGAGTAGCACTACCGTATTGCAGCCTGCGGCCTATATACGTATGTTGTTTGGCGAATCCGTACCTTTTGTCTATGGTAATAATATGGGAGGATATCTCGCCGGGCGCTATACGCGTCAGCAGATTCCCTTTGTGGGCTTCACGGGGTGTGAGTTCGCAGAGCGCCAGCTGGTCGTGCTTCGCGTAGATTTGCGGCAGCAACTTACGTCAGACCTTTACTTCTCCGGTATTGTGAATTATGCTCACAGTAGCCATAAACTACGTCAGACCCTAGAGGGGCGTGGCATCTGGGGCTTTGGAGGCGGACTTGTATACAATACCACAGTTGGTCCCTTGTCGCTCTATGCGCACTGGAACGATAAGCATCACCGTTTTGGTGCCTATTTCAGTTTCGGGTATGAGTTTTAGGGTTATTGGACGATGGATGATGGATGATGGGTGATGGATGATGGGTGATGGATGAACCCCAACACTCAACCCTCAACTCCCAACCCTCAACTCAATCATCGTCTCGCTCACATACTGCCCGTTCTTTCCCACGTGCATCAGCATGATGTCGCGTCCGTCGAGGTTCTTATAATACAGCGGCTCCTTGAAGTATGAGTGCGTGTGTCCGCCAAGTACGAGGTCTATGTAGCGTGTGCCAGCTATCAGATGTACGTCGTCAACGCCATTGCCCGTCTGCCAGCCGAGGTGTGACAGGCATACTACTACGTCGCACTTCTCTTGTTCTTTGAGCACAGCAGCCATAGAGTCTGCGGCTGTGATAGGGTTGTTATATTTCACTCCCTTGCAATTGGCCTCTGCTACCAAGCCTTCCAATTGAGGTCCCACGCCAACGAATCCTACACGTACCCCGTCAACTTTAATGATATGGTATGGTCTTACGAAAGGCTCTACTGATGTTCCCGTAAAATCATAGTTGGTCGATACGATTGGAAATTCAGCCATTGCGAAGATTCGCATCATGTTGTCGAGTCCGAAGTCAAACTCGTGGTTGCCTATCGTTGCCACGTCGTATTCCATTACATTCATCATCATCACCTCTGTCTCCCCTTTGAAGAGGTTGTAGTATAGCGAGCCCTGCGAAAAGTCGCCACAATCGACAAGCAGAGCCTGAGGCTTTTCTTTGCGCCTCTGTTCTACGAAGGTGGCCCTTCGTACTACGCCGCCCAGTCCCGTCTTGCTGTCAGGGTCGATGCAGCTGTGCGTGTCGCTCGTATGGAGTATGGTGATATTCTTGCTCGTCTGTGCACATAGCATCAGTGGAGCAATACTTATGGCTAATAGTATGTATGATAATCGTTTCATGATTCTTAGTCTTCGATGTTTTCAATGATTTCTACGATTTGTATTCTGCCGTCCAATTTCGATTCTATCTTTTTGCCAGCCTTTGTCTGGTCTGCAATATACTCCATTGCCACTTGGCGGAGGGTAAGCGTGTCATACAGCTGGCGCTCAGTGCCGTTGCGTAGCGTACTCATGCCATCGTTCCCTTCGGCTAAGTAGTCGATGGTGGCTATGCGATAGATTTTGTCCTTTTGGATGGGTTTTCCTCCTATGGATGCTGCTGCGAGGTGGGTTTGTCCATTTGCTTTGCCTATAATGATTTCTGCTCCGCTGATACCTTGTCCACCTACTTGAGCAAAGCGGTTGAATAGCTCCAGTAGTTGCTCTCCGGTCAGTGTCAGTGTGAACAACTTGTTCTCAAAAGGAAAGATCTTATATACATCACCCACGGTAATTTCCCCCTTCGGTAATGTGCTGCGCAGGCCGCCCATGTTCATGATGCCCACATCGGCAGGGTTGCCGCCATATTTCAGTGCGGCTTCGCGTATGATGTCGGCAGCGAGGTTTGAGAGAAGGCTCTCGGGGCGCTTTGCCTCCATGAATTGTGTGCTTTCGCCCAACACCGGAGCTTGCATCTCACGTACTCGCTCCTTATAGATTGTGAGATACTCCGTAGTCAAGGCGTGAGGTGCAGTGTCATACGTTGTGCCAATCTCGTGGCGCACCCCTTTTACCTCTGTAATGGTGTAGCCGGTGTGGCAGGCCATGAACAGCGAGGTGCAAATCACCCCGATGAGGTATGTATTTCTTTTCATAGCAGCATATAGTTGTTTTTTTGTTACGCAAAATTACAATAAAATTAAGTGATTCAGCAAAAAGCAATAGCTTTATTTGGTCATTTCGCAAGAAAATCATACCTTTGCACCCGCTTTCGCGCAATCGCTGTCATAGGAAGAGTAACTTGATATGTTGCGTTGGGACGATATAACAATTTAATTATTTAAAACCAATGGATTTAATTAAAATTGCTGAAGAAGCATTTGCTACTGGTAAAGAGGGTCAGGTTCCTGCTTTCAAGGCTGGTGACACTGTAACCGTAGCGTATCGTATTGTCGAGGGTAACAAGGAGCGTGTACAGCTCTACCGCGGTGTAGTAATCAAGATCTCAGGTCACGGCTACAACAAGCGTTTTACTGTACGTAAGATGTCTGGTACTGTAGGTGTTGAGCGTATCTTCCCCATCAACTCACCGGCTATCGACAGCATCGTAGTGAACAAGGTTGGTAAGGTTCGTCGCGCTAAGTTGTACTACCTGCGTGCTCTTACCGGTAAGAAGGCTCGTATCAAAGAAAAACGAGTTGTCACCAAGCAAGCTTAAGCATTACGTTATCGCACGATATAAAAAGCCTCCCGTAAAGGAGGCTTTTTATTTTTCTTCATGTGAATGATTACCATGCTGTAATTATTCTTTTTGAATGGTCTTGTTTGAAAATATTTTATAATAGGTGTGCTTTACATTGCAATTACTCTTGGATAATCTGCGCAAATGGGGTGTTTTCCCTATACTTGCGCAGATTATCCGATAGTCATGCATCAAATCCTCTTTCGACGAACATGCGCTTTATCCGTTCTGCTTTCTCGTTGATGTCGCTGCAATTTTCTCTATTGATCAATAGGTATGAACTCACGTCTTCATATTGTACGTGTTCAAATGTCTTTCGACCAAAAAGGTTTAGCGCCATTGTCCTATATATCCTGAATCGTTGGTTCTTATTCCTTGACTCAATCTTGTCACTTTCCAGATCCAAACTTTCAGCACCATTTACAGCGAATGAAGCGTAAGGATGTTCTTTCAATAGTGTAGGAATAATTGAGGCGCAGGTAAGGAAAATACGTAAAGCATTCTTGTAATCGTGTGCTTTAATAATACGATTATACTTATCATCCAGTTTGCGGTCTCTAGCAGCATAAAACTTAATGGCAAAAACATCTTCTTATGCCTCTACTCTAAGAACATACTTTAAACGCTGATAACTGGCTGTACGCTCAGTGTAGAAACAATATACCAATGCATAGTCAAAAGCATCCCGTTCCGAGGATGCTTTTTCTCTCTGTATAAATTTTAGTTTAAAAGGTTGGACAGAATCTAACATGCTATTGCACTATTTGCGCAGGGGCAGAGATGTAGCACTCTGATTCATTGACGATGGTTCCTTTTACCATAAGACACACCTCCACCTGCTGGACTTCATTACGTGGCGTCCATCCCAAACGATCTCCTTTACTCCGCTTTGCGGAGTTACAAGTTGTTTGTTGAGTCTCTTTTACTGTTCTCATAGGGTCTGACTTATAAGTTTATAACAACATCACGATGCGAAGATAGTTCTTTTTTCAATAACGACAAATTACAAGTTATTTTTTTGTATAGTACCAATCAGAATTTAACATGATGAATTTCAAAGGCTACGAAAGCTGCAGACAGCAATAAACAATTCAGGGCACCGACGCATCGGTGCCCTGAATATATAATAGGTGTAATGTGTAATTACATGATAGCCTTAGGAGCTACGGGGTCTTCTCTGAGGAGCGACACATCGATACCCTTGTTTGCTTCTCTCTCTGATTCGGGAATAGAGAAGATGAAGATGGGTGACTCGGCAGGAAGGTCCTCGAAGGTTACGTTGCCTGAGAAGTTGGCACCCTTACGGATGATAGGCTTCTTCAAGCGGAGAACATCGAAGAGTGAGAAACCTTCGCCCCAAAGCTCGACACGACGCTGGAACCATACCTCGTCAACAAAAGCGTCAAGGTCGGTGGCTGTGCAAGTGTAAGCGGGGTCACGATAGTTCTTTACAAAGCCTTCAAGCACTTGCTTGCCTGCATCAACGCCAGCGCTGCGACCCAATGCCTCGGCCTGGATGAGCAGCATCTCCTCGGCACGCATCAAAGGCCAGTCCTGTGAGTTTTCGGTGTTGAAAACGATGTTGTCCTGAGGACCGAACTTCACGTTGGTATATGTGGCGAACACAGCCGCATTGGCAATACCTGCAGAAGCGCCTGTGCCATAAGCATACTCCAAGTTGGGAGAGAACATATCAGCATCTACCCACCAACCCTTGCGAACGTCTGTTTCGGGAATGCGCTCCCACAGAGCTGAGTTGATGCGCTTGTGTACCACATTCATACCGATGCCAGTGGTGTAGCCGTTACCCGTCATAGAGCAGAGGTGTGAAGGCCAGTTGATGATACCAGTCTGTACTACGTCGTTGTTTGTGGTGATGATAGAACCCCAAATCCAAGAGTGGGCATCGTTGTTGAATGAGGGCACAGAAACCTCTGCAATAGAGTAAGGAGTGGCACCAGAAAGTTCCAACGCCTTAGCAGCATCATTCGCAGCATCAGCATATTGACCCATCAGCATGTTTGCACGTGCACGAAGGCCATAAGCAACAGCTGCAGTAATCTGCGCTTTATCGCCATCGACAGGATTGTTCTC
>JAFOYZ010000200.1 GCA_017424485.1 Bacteroidaceae bacterium | reverse complement strand
GGTTTATTTCTCGCAGATAATCAACCTTTAGCCTCACGCAGACTCCGCAGACTTACGCAGAATTTGCGAGTCGCTTCGCCCTCGCTGCCATCCGGACGGTACACGCGAGTTTACGATGCGTGTTCTGCGTAAGTCTGCGGAGTCTGCGTGAGAATCAAATATTTGCGAGAAAATGGACTATAAAATTCAATCATTCGTGTAGGAATATTAGCGATATTCTATAATGCGTTTTCCCTGGCCATAGAATAGAATCAAATGCTCTGTAAATCATCACCGAAGGCACTATATAACTGTAAATAGAAGACGATAAAAAACTGCCACCCGGCAAAAATGTAATTGCATAGGTGGCAGTAGGGGTTACAATAATCCTATTTATGGTCAATTTACGGGAATTTATGTTGAAAAAAGGGAACACGAAACGAAGTTCGCCGCCCGCAGGGGCTAAAGGCAATTGCCATGTAATTGGCCATGAATTTAAGGGAAGGTTTATCTCGACGAAGTCAAAATTCTTGTCCCATCCCTATTCTGCCAGATGTTTGTCGAGGAGGGATTCATGTACATGGATGTTTTCCTCCACGATAGAGCCGTCCTTGCCCATCAGTGCTGCGTAGGGGATGCCGCTGAAGTTGAATCGCGCCTGCATCAACAGCCACAGGTCGTTGCTGATGCGCAGACTCTCTCCCTTAATCCCCTTTTCTGTAAAGAACTGTTGCACGCGCTCTTCGGGATTATCTTTCTCGTTGCAGATGTAGAGGAAGGTCGCTTTGCCTGCATAGTTGTCGGTCCATTTGCTTTGGCTTGTCATAGAGGCGCGGCAGGGTCCGCAGCCGAGACCCCAGAAGTCGAGCACGATGAGCGGTGTGTCGTATTTCTTGCGTATGTCGCTGAGGAATTGGGTAACTTCGGGATATTCGTCAGACGCTACTCCACCTTCGTTTTGGCGTATGAGTGCGCGCCATGCGTTCAGCGCTTCGCGGATGACGATGGGACTCTTCAGGTGAGGGAGCAAGGCTATGAGAAATTCGCCCATGGCATCCACATCGGTATGTTGTTGCAGTTCACATCCCACGATAGATGCCTCCGGCAGGAAACCGCTGTTGAAGGAGTGTATGCGCTGCATGTTGTCGAAGGCGCTGTTGAACTGCCACTGCAGTGTGGGCAGCGAGTCATACGGCTCTTCGCCAACATATTCCAAAACGTGGGCATTGTAGCTGTCTAGCAAACTAAGGTTTAGGTTACAAATCTCGTTCAGCGTTCTTTTCCGTTGCCGTTCTTCTTCGGTCAATGTACTGTCCGCCATATGGGGCAATGCCTCTTCGCTAAAAAAACGGTTATCCATTTGCTGAGGTCCTACCCTAAAGGGACCGAAAGCCGCACGGTTGAACGGTACCCATGTGTTGCTGGAGGAGAGCATCAGCATGTTGTCCATCAACAGATCGTAGTGCTTCAGCAAGTAGTCGTAGTAATTACCTTTGATAGGGGAAACGAAGTCTTCTCTCTCTTTATATGTATATTCATCTACTTTCTCGTATCTGCTGTCGTCATAGTACATGGCGATATCGAGCGTATTGCACAGGATGTCTGTCACGGCATTGGTCATGAGTATGTCTCTCGCCCTATCGCTGATGGGCAGCGCAGCCAATTTATCGGGGCCCTCTGTCAACAGACGCTCCAAGCGTTTCAACTCAATATCGCGGAACTTCAGCGCGTTCTCTATCGAGGTCAGTTGCCCCACGTCGTTATATTGAAAGCCGTCCTTTTTCTGCAGAGCTTCATCACATGAGTAGGTGTGCCGGTTTACCTGTGCCGAGAGGCTGTTGCCCAAGATTTGCGGCGTAAGATTTCTGGTAGGCCCGGCCATTTGGGCGGCATCGAAGCGGCATACCGCCGTCTCACCAGGCACTAAGAAAAAATTGGTAAAGAAGTCGCCCTGCAGACTCACATAGCAGGGATAGGGAATCTCTACCGTGGCGAGGAAGGTGCCGTCGGCATTCACCTCCACCGCAGTCTTGTGCTCTATTCCACTCACCTGTTCCCGATAGGATATAGTCAGGTATTTCCCCGCATCGGCGGCACGGTTGGCTATATACCCTTTGATGAAAGCCTTTCCCTTGGCAAAGAAGAGCGGACTGACGGATTGCGGATTATAACTGTAGGGAGCCGCCTCAGTAAGCCGTGCAGACTCGCAAGTCAGCAGATAACCCTTGTCTTTCGAATTGACCTTGAGGAGCAAGCGGCCGTTTTTCTTCTCCTCCAAGAGGAATTGACGCCCCGTGCCTCCACTGCTGAGGCTTACCGTCAGTTGTCGGCCCTTGCGCTCCACGTCGTAGTTCCATATCTCGTCGGCGTAGAATATCTTGTCGTGACTGATGACGAGCGCCACGTTGCCTGCCTCGTCCACCTTTTCCCACTCGCCCAGCAAATGTGCCATAGGGTGCTGCACGAGCGATATGCCCTTGATGCTCCAACTTCCCTCGCTGAAGTCAACCTCCGTGTCTGTCTTGTCGATGGGTTCATAGAAGAGTTTTATGTCCATCTGTCCGCTCTCGGGCATAAACACATGCGTGTTCATCTGGAAGTTCTCGCACCGCACAAACTTGTACTTCTTTCCCGTCTGCCGTCCCTTCAGCACCTCCGTGCTGTCTAACTGAATCCAATAGTTAGGCAAGTGTCTCAGCGTGGCCGTCACCACCGTCTCCCGTTTGTTCACCTCCACATGGGTTATCTCCATGCACCCGTTCGTGCTGTTTGTCTCTATGCGCGGATTGTCCACCACGCGGTTTTGCGCCTGTGCCGCAACGGCAATGAGCAGTGCGGCGATGATGGTTGTGATGTGTTTCATTGCTTTATTTGTTGTTTGTTTCTACTCCTTTATATATATGCCCTAAATATGGCAGTCCCCATCTGTTTTTATTCCACATGGTGGTGTGTCATAACAAAGTAAGCCATTTTATGTAAACTTACCAACAAGACATGGAGGATATTGCATCAAACTCGCGGAGTTTAACTTTTATTGTTAGTTATTGAGGGCTTGAATTTATTCTCTTTTTTAATTTATGGTTAATTTGTGGGCAATTCACGGGAATTTATGTTGAAAAAAGGGAACACGAAACGAAGTTCGCCGCCCGCAGGGGCTAAAGGCAATGCTCATGAATTAGCCATAAATTAGCCACGAAAACCTTTGCTGCTACTTCTTCAGTTCCTCCTTCAGCATACTCACCATCTTGCTGTGGTCGCGTAGGTCGTTGCGCAAGGCGTAGTTGCCATCCCTGTCGACAAGCACATACGAGGGTATTCCGTCAATCTCAAACTTCTTGTCGGTCAGATAATCCCATTGTGCATTGTTTATGCGGTAGTGTAGGCCTTTGATGTTGGGAATCATCTCGGCATATACATCCGAGGGTGAGCTGCTATCGGTAATGTATATCCATACGAGATCATCATTGGCAAGTTCGCCAGTCTTATAAGGCTCTATCTCGTTGATGAGATATCGGCAGGGACCACACCACGTTGCCCAAAAGTCTATCAGCACCACCTTGCCCTTGTGTGGTTCTATGATGGCCTGGAAGAGTGCTTCGGGAGCAATCTCCTCCACGTTTTG
>JAFOYZ010000199.1 GCA_017424485.1 Bacteroidaceae bacterium | reverse complement strand
GCCACACTATCGGCCGAGGAGAGTCCGTAGGGTATGACCTTGGTCACATCTTCCTTGTAGAGGAATTCGCCTTCGACCTCCACCACAGGTGTTTTTCCTCCGTGGTTTACCGACTTTTGGCACGCAGCAAGCAAGAGTGTAGCTACCAATAGCAGCTGCACGAGAAACCTTTCTTGCCTACAACACCTCATAGCCTATCCGATTACCAATACTCTTAATGCTTGTTTACCGTATCCAAAGCCTCCGGGTAGAGTACCACCGGATACTTCTTGCGCAATTCCTTAACCCACAACCGCTCCAGATGGTTCTGATAGTCGGCAGTCACAGGGCCGCGCACATCATCATACGTATCGGGACCTTTCTTCTGCAGTTTGCCCACCACGCCGGTTACGGGGAATCCAGCCACCGTATCGGGACGCTCGCCTTGGTTGAAGGCGTAGTAGTCGGCATACACGTTCTTACCCGCCTTGAAGGGGCCGCGCACCATCTTCACCTGCATCAGTGAGTCACTGTTGAGCGCCTCGCGGATAACTTTCACCCACTCTTTCTGGGGCTGTTTCTTTACGGCTTTCTTCACCTGCTTCAGCACATCTTCTGATACGCAGTGTACTACAAGGCCGCGATATACGGGTTCGTCGTAACGGTATTTCTTCTTGTTCTTCTTGAAATATTTCTCCAGTCCCTTCTCATCCTGGGCAGCCTTCTCCCACACCTCGCGGGTACTGATTTCATAGAGCAGCGAGCCTTCATAGAACTCCTTCATCAAGAAGCCGAAGTCGGGATACTTGGCATCGAGTTCCATCTCGGCCTTGGCCAATGCCTCCTCAGGAGTGATATCGCCACCCATAGCCTGTGCGAGTTTCATACCCATCGAGCGTTTGGCGTGAGCACGTATTCCGCGTTGCTCAAGGAACTGGTATATCGCATCGCGATGATATTCATAAGGTTCAAACTGTTTTCGGTCGCTCATATAGATGATATGGTATCCCACGGGGGTGAGCACCGGTTCGCTCAGTTCGCCAGGCTGCATGGCCAATGCCACGGTTTCAAACTCTCTGATCAGCTGACCTTTCGAGAGCCACGGGAGCATACCGCCTTCACGTGCGGTACCGGGGTCTTCAGAGAGTTGCTTGGCCAGCTCGGCAAAGTCGGCTCCGCCCTTCAGCGCAGCGTAGATAGAGTCGATGCGCAGTTTGGCCTGAGCCTGCTCTAACGGCGTGGCCTGTTGCTGCAGACGGATGAGGATATGGGCCGCCTTGAACTGACCGTCAGGCCCAATCTGATTGGCTGTTGCCTCATAAGTTTTGCGGGCCTCCTGCTCGATGAATGCCGAGTCTATCAGGTACTCTTCGGCCTGCTGTGAGCGGTAGTCGGCCACCTCCTTAATGAATGCCGCTGCCGTATCGAGCTGCGCATCTTTGGCTGCAGCCACTTTGAGTTTGTAGTTGACGAAAAGCTCTACATACTCATCGAGCGATTTCTTGTCGACTACCAAGTCCGTATTGTTCTTGTTGTATGAGTACTCAAATTCCGAGCGAGGCACATCTACCCCATTTACGGTCATCACGATAGGATCGTCAGTCTGAGCCATTCCTGCCTGCAATGCTGCTGAGGCACAAAGTACGAATAACAGTTTCTTCATATTGTTCCGTTTGGTTACTTTCTGATTATTATGCAAAAATAGCGAAAAGACCAACATAACCTGCCATTTTTGCAAATTTTATTACATTCGTTTTCTATTTTCCATTAGTTAACACTTGGTTTCCCGTCCTTCCGCCCTTTACCTCCGCGATGGTTCTTTCCGCCACGGTGGGCATTCTTCCCTTTGCCGCCGCTCTTGCCTCCACGGTGTGTGCCTTTGCCATGACGGCCACGACCCTTTCCGCCGCTCTTCTTAGGGTTGTATTCCGGTGCTTCGCCCAGTTCCTCAGGCACAGGGAGCTTGAACACTTCGCGCTCGATGAACTCCTCGATGGCGGCAAAGCGCGATTGGTCGTCCACAGACACGAAGGTGATGGCACAGCCCTCGGCTCCGGCACGGGCAGTGCGACCGATACGGTGCACATAATCTTCGCAGTCGCGGGGCACATCATAGTTGATTACGAGGCGAATGTCGTCAATATCGATACCGCGCGACACGATGTCGGTGGCCACAAGGATATCGATACGGCCGCTCTTGAACTCATGCATCACCACATCGCGCTGTGCCTGGTCGAGGTCGCTATGCATCTCGCCCACGTTGAGTTTCATGCGCTTGAAGGCGGCAGCCACCTCCTTTACCTTGAGCTTCGATGAGGAGAACACGATGACGCGCTCGGGCTTGGACTCGCGGAAAAGGCTCTTGATGATGCCCAGTTTCTGTGTTTCATAACACACGTAGGCCGTCTGCACAATCTTCTCGGCAGGTTTGCTCACGGCGAGTTTCACCTCCACGGGGTCGTGCAGGATGTTGGCAGCCAGTTTCTGTATCTTATCGGGCATGGTAGCCGAGAACATGATGGTCTGGCGCGTGTCGGGCAGCTGCTTCACAATCTGCATGATGTCGTCGTAGAATCCCATGTCGAGCATGCGGTCGGCCTCATCGAGGATGAAGAACGAGGTGCGCGACAGGTCCACATTGCCCAACGAGATGTGACTGATGAGACGTCCGGGCGTGGCAATCACCACATCGGCACCTAAGGCGAGTCCACGGCGCTCCTGCTCGTAACGGATGCCATCGTTGCCGCCATATACGGCCACACTACTCACGGGCACGTAGTAGGAGAAACCCTCCATGGCCTGATCGATCTGCTGTGCCAGTTCGCGGGTGGGCGACATGATGATGCAGTTGATGGCATCGTCGGGAAAACCGCCGTCGCTCAGCATGCTGAGTATCGGTAGCAGGTAGGCAGCCGTCTTGCCGGTACCCGTTTGTGCCACACCGATGAGGTCGCGTCCCTCGAGCAAGGGAGGTATCGTGTGCTCCTGGATGGGGGTACAGGTGGTGAAGTTCATCGCGTCGAGTGCATCGAGCACGTCGTCATTGAGGTCGAGATCGTAGAAGTCCAATTGATTTATGATTTATGATTTATAATTTATGATTTATGATTTATGATTTGCATTGTGAATTGTCAATTGTGCATTGTCAATTACTT
>JAFOYZ010000198.1 GCA_017424485.1 Bacteroidaceae bacterium | reverse complement strand
GTAGCGACAATATCGACAAGCTACAGCGCATCACAGGCTACCTAGTGGGTACTACCGAGCGTTGGAACAAATCAAAACTGGCCGAACTCAATGACCGCATCGTCCACAAATAATAGCATTCGCATCCTGGGCATCAAGTACGGCACCTCGGTCGATGGTATCGGACTTCGCACCTCGCTCTACTGCGCGGGGTGCGAAAACCATTGCCCCGGTTGCCATAACCCCCAGTCGTGGGATGAGAATGGTGGCGAGCCAATCCCCATAGACGAGCTCTACCATCTCATCGTGGAGGCCGACATGAACGTAACGTTTACAGGTGGAGACCCTATGCTTCACCCCGAAGGGTTCATTGCCCTGGCACGCCTTATAAAACGCCATACCCACAAGACGATATGGTGCTACACGGGCTATCGCTTCGAGGAACTCCTCTCCCACCCCATACGCCGTCAGCTCGTAGAGTTATGCGATGTCATCGTTGACGGGCGCTACATAGAGGCCGAGCGCGACCTCTCACTCCACTTCCGCGGTAGCCGTAACCAGCGTATCATTGATGTGAAAACCTCGCTGACCATCGGCAACGTCGTACTTTATCCCTTAACTCCACATGCTATATGAGAGAAAGGATTGGAGGTGGCATGTCCTATTAATGAGCAAAGATAAAGCCGAAGTAGACGCGGGGACCCATGGGACGATTTAATCCGTCAGAGTTGATAGCGAGCATCCAATCAACCTTGAGAGTGAGGCGCAAGGCCTTGCCCACAGCATATTCCACACCTACATAAGGGTCAACGGCAAAGAATGGTTGCTTGTGCAGTACAGTCATGCCTTCGGGCTTCCAGTCATGCTTATCACCATCGAACATAAAGAATGAAGTCTCCATACCACCACCAAGTGTGGTACCGATGTAGGGAGTAAACTTACCATGCTGCCAAAACCAGTCGGCCAGCACACCAGTCCAGAAGAGTTTGTTATGGCTTCCGCTCTCGGCACCTTTCTTGATGGGGGCTGTAGAAAAATAGCCCTCGAAGCCTGCACGGAAGTGGTCGGTGAAATTCAGTTTAGCGCATCCGCCGATGCCGAAAGTAGGACTGCTGATGTCGAGCCCGAAGGGATTGTCGCCACCGTATTGATAACCGCTATGTACCATCATACCGCCTGAGAAACCCTTGATGACCTTGTTTTCCTGAGATACCACGACGCTGCTTACAAACAGGAAAAGAGTGATGATAAGTGTACGAATGTTCATTTTTCGTTAAGGTTTATTGAATTAATTACTTTTTTACTTATTATGCCCCGGACCCTCGGGAAACCAGCCTTTGCGAACGCGCTCGCGCTGCTCGAATACCTCCAATATGCTCCAGAAAGAGGAGAATGCCACTACACCAAGGATGGTAGAGAGTATGAATCCCTCGGTTAGCAAAGAGGCAATAGCAAACACCACGCCTGCCACGGCAAAGATAATCCAGCTTTTTACTCCGATATAGTATTCGGCCTTGATCACCAATGGGTGGAAGAGGCCTATAACGAGAAATGTAGAGAGGCCCACGAGTAATCCTATAAAATTCATCTGTGTATCAGTTTGGTTGGGGGTGCAAAGATATATATAATGTATAAAAAAACAAACAGTGCCATACACAATGATTGTACCATTTTTGCTTGTTAGAGAAAATATAATGCAATAAAAAACTACAATGTTTTGTATAAAGAAAAAAAATACTCTAACACTACATACGTAGCTGGAAGACATTTCACGTGTGCCGTGATCTCTCTCAGAAGGTATACCTCACCTGTAGCTGCACATCTTCACGGTGGCAAGCGTCAATCATTGAGGCTCCGCTACCCATGGTGATGCGGTCGAAATAGTATGTAGCACCAAGCTTGGCTGTGGCAGTGAGGCGCGGTGCCTCTTTGTGGCTATATTGTAGGAGCAGGTAGCTGCGCAGCCCCGTGCCGTAATACATTTGGTAATTGTAGGCATAGAGGAGGCCGCGCTCGTAGCCATAGAGCCGGGCGGCATAGTCGGCACGGAAGGCAGTGAGTCCGCACGAGAGGCGCAGAGTGTGTTGGCCAAGGGTAGGGGAGTAGGTGCCTTGTGCGCTGGCCATGACTCCCATAGCATGTTTCTCGGCTTGAACGAAACATCCTTCCATCATGGTTTGAAGGCTCAGTAGAGAAGTCAGCGTACCGCTCCATTGTAGTCGCAAGCGATGCGTCCATTCATTGAGTAACCCTCCATTGGGTAAACGGTAGCCGTCGGCTACATCGCGCTGCTTCAAGCGAAAACGATAGCGCAACAGCAGATTGTGCTCGTTATTGGGCATATAGCGGGCTGTGACTACACCATCGGTACCGTACGATGAAGCCGACACTCGGTAGCGTAGATAGGGGAAATGGTAACCATCGGCGTATGCCGTGAGCACGAAGCGGCGGTGAGGTTGCCACTCGGCACCGAGATATACGCCCTGCTCGTTGCGGATGTCTGATGAGGTAGAGAAACTCTTACCCTCCAAAGCCCAGAAATCGTGGGCATAGTAGCGCTGCAACAGGGTGAAGTGTAGCCCGTCTACTGCCTTCACGCGCAACATATTGAGTGTAGCCACCGATCCTTTGCCATCTAATGCTGTTTCGCCTATGATGCTTAGGCGATGATGATGCCAAGCATAGTCAGCCGAGGCGTTAAAGAAGGTATGTCCTTGTGGAGCATAGCGCTTATAGTCCTGTGTAGGAGGAGCAAAGAGGCGATTGAATGATTGGTACATGGCTGTCATTCCCACGTGCAGGCCGTGATTACTATAGCCGATGTGCGCACCGAAAAGGTTACCACGCGTATTGCCACGCCTTGTTTGTTCGGTGGGTGTACGATGGTAGCCATCAGTCTTTAGGGTGCTAATGGCGGCACCATTGAGTGTAGCGTCGAGCCTTCGATACGAAGCAAAGGTGGTTAATTGCCACGAATGCCACGCCAGAGTAGCTGTTGCTCCCGTGTAGTAATCACCTTCGCCCGTGCCCCGATGAGGCTTGATGGAGGCACTTTGCCTTCCCAACCCCTGCATCAGCATCGTCTTGCCAAGGGCAAAGTCGGAGTTAAGTATCAGTCCCTGACCGAAGCGCAGACGGTAGTTGCCCACCACTAGATTTTTGAGTATGCCCATATCGCCTAACTGTATGTATCCCGATAGGTAGTCGGGTAGGGGAGTGGTAGCGGTAAAGATAGGCTCGCCCGCATCTTTCTCTGTGCTGATTCCCCACGAGAGTCGTGTGTCGTAGCGGTAATTGTAGCGCAGGTTGTGGTAGAGTGCGTTGCCTGTGTAGTAGCGCGAAGGCGCTGCATCGAGCTGGCTTTGTGTGCGTGGTGCATATCCTGCTCGGTTGTAGAGCGGTATGTCGAGCCGCGAGGAGAGTTCGCTGCGCCCTCGGGTGAGCATACGGCGCCAAATGTCGAGAGCATCCTCTTTTTTCTCTTCCGGAGAACCGAAGGTGACGAAGTATGACAGCAATTGGCGTGTATGGTAGTCGAGCTCGGGGATAAGCATCAGTTCACCCACACTATGCAAGGCGCCATACCTATATATGTAATAATGTATACCCTCTATCTGACGATCGGTTAGGAAGCCTAGTTGTAGCAGTTCCGTACTGTCGGCACGGTTAATATTGATAGGGTGAGCATGCCAGTATACATAATCGTCGTATAGGTTCTCAGCAGTCGCTACCGACTCTTCACCCTCACTCTCAGCCTCCACGAAAAGCTGCTCCACAAAGTCGTCCCACGAGAGAAACTGCGCAGAGGTAGGCAATGTGCAGAGCAGCAATATCCCCAGAAGCACTGCCTGTCGTATCGAGAAGAAAAGCTTTATCATAGCTATTAAAACTACTCTGTATGATGAGGATCTTTTCGCTATATGAATGAGTTATTTCACCAAACAAATGGAATCATACGATAACGCACACGTTGGGTGTACTCTATATAGCCTGGAAGGCCTTTACGTAATACGTGTTCTTCATTTTTTATACGTGCAAACAACAGAAGCACACAGGGCGATATTACCAGCAGTGCCCACCACGAACCTAGCACAAGCGGAATGGAGAGATAAAGCAGACTGACTGCCGAATACATGGGATGACGCACAATGCCGTACAGGCCTGTATCGATGACGCGTTGCCCCTCCTGCACTTCGACCACACGCGAAAGATATACATTCTCGCGCAACACCTCGGCATAGAGGGCATAACCGATGAGTAGTACCACGGAAGCGACGACGACCACTACGATAGAGACGTGACTCCAACTAAACCTATAGTCGAGTCCTGCCACAATAAACGAGGACACTAGAAGAAGTCCTGAGATGGCTACCACACCCCGCTGCTCCTTCTCACGCTCCTTCATCTCCAAACGCTTGCGCAGCAACTCGGGATTCTTAACCAATAATACCACTCCTATGATAAGAATAGGGGTGAAGAGCAGTGCAATGAAAAGCCATGCACCAGGATAGTCCAACGTTCCTGCTGGAAGGAAAAGCATGGCACCTGTGATAAGAATACCAAGCAAAAAGGCGGTAAGAGTGCGTAAGAGTAAATTCATCGTAGATATTATTGTAACCATTGACGCAAATTACGTAATAAAAAACCGTAATTACAAATGGAGTAGAGTAGAAATGCGGTATTGTACAAATATTTTTGTACATTTACAGCCGAAACAAAAAACAAACTTTATATGAAAACACGAAGCCTTATTGTAGCCTTCGGTATGATGTTATGCACATCGCTACTGGCTCAACCCCTGAAGACAAAAAATATCGACAATGGTGGTACAGGCATGTTCAAAGCCATTGCAGTAAAGGAGAGCGGTATGCCCGACTTTGTCATCTATCGCCCCAAAGACCTGATGCATGCTCACGCCCGATGTGGCGCACTGCCTCTCCTGATGTTTGCCAACGGGGGATGTATGGACACAAGCATAGGCTATGAGCGAATGCTTACCGAGATAGCCTCACACGGATATATCGTGATGGCCATAGGTGAGATGCAAGAGGTACGTAACGACCGTAAAGAGAGTCATACCCCCTCGTCGGAACTAAAGCGTGGACTCGACTGGATAGTACAGCAGAGCATAACCAAAGGTAGCGACTATTACCAGAATATAGATACTGCACGCATAGGCGCTGCAGGACACTCATGCGGAGGAGCCCAAGTATTGGCCAATGCTACCGATGCACGATTGAAGACATACCTCATACTCAATGCAGGAATGGGAGATATGGAGATGGCGGGAGCGAGCAAAGCATCACTACCCCATATGCACGGACCTGCTCTATATATTGTAGGAGGACCCAGCGATGTGGCTTTCGAGAATGCGCAGAAGGACTATGAACGCATCACCGACACGCCTGTTGCCTTGGCCGATCATCCTGCTTCAGGACACGGAGGTACCTACGAGCATCCCTATGGAGGAGACTATGGACGTATGGTTATCGATTGGCTCGACTGGCAACTGAAGGGCAAGAAGGACAAGGCTGCCATTTTCCTTGATGGAAAGCTAGATAAGTATGAAGGCTGGACTGTAAAAGCCAAGAACTTCAAGCAACGTCCAGGAAGAATAGAGCAACATACCATGCCTTGCCAACTGCTCGATGGCATTAGCGAGCGTGAATACTCGGTATATCTGCCTGGAAGCTATGAAGAGGATACCCTACGCCAATATCCTGTGATGTACTTAATGCATGGTGGCGGCGGTGCACATACCGATTGGGAAAGACATGCGGGTCTTTGTGAAATGGTCAACCGTCTCACCGACAGCAATGCCATAGAGGATATGGTGATTGTGTGCCCCGAAGGGAACAAGCAAAAAATGATGTACTTCAATACTCCCCAATGGCGCTATGAGGATTATTTCTTCAAAGAGCTTGTTCCTTATATAGAAAAGCACTACAGAGTGCGCACCGACAAGGGAGGACGCGCCATTGCAGGCTTCTCGATGGGTGGCGGTGCCGCTACGGTATATGGTGTGCACCATCCCGAAGAGTTTGCTATGGTATACAATATAAGCGGTTACTTGCGCCGCCAACCACTCGACTTCTTAAAGAACGACCCATCGGCTGAATGGAGACAGCAGGCTGTGGAAGCTAATAACCCTATAAAGCGTGTTGGTGAAGGAAGCGATAAGGAAGTGAAAGCATGGAATCAGGTAGACTGGGTAGTCAGTGTAGGTGACCAAGACTTCACATTGGAAGGCAATATGGATATGGTGAAAACATTGCGCCACAAAGGTATCAACTACTCCATGCACGTAGATGCCGGGACACATGATTGGAACTATGTAAAACCTGCACTTGAGGATGCACTCATACGAGCCAACAAAAATTTTGAGAGTCTATGGATACGCAATGGTGAGCGCCACCTATATGGTGTTCTCAGTCGCCCTACACATGCTAAAGGCAAGATGCCTGTAGCTATCATAGCCCACGGATTTAACGGCACCCACCACTTTGGTCGCAACTATTTCGATGCACTCAATAAACTAGGTTACCAGGTATATACCTTCGACTTTGCCTGTGGATCAGTAAATAGCCGTAGTGACAATAACACAATGGAGATGTCAATTCTAGATGAGCAGAGCGACCTCGAAGCTATCGTACGCCACTTCAAACAACAACCCGATGTAGATGCAAGCCGTATCGTGCTTATCGGTGAGAGTCAAGGTGGACTCGTTTCAGCACTCACAGCAGCAAGTATGCCCAAGGATATCAGCCACACCATACTCATCTTCCCTGCTCTGTGTATTCCCGACAATTGGAATACACGCTATCCCAACCTGAGCGATATCCCCGACACCACACGCCTATGGAATGTACCTATGGGCCGACGTTTCTTCACAGAAATACGCGATATGGATGTATTCAAACGTATAGGTAAGTATAAACGTCCTGTACTCATCGTACAAGGCGACAAAGACCCTGTAGTATCGATGAAGGACTCTGAACGTGCTGTAAAGATATACAAGGATGCTCGCCTGCACGTTATCCCTGGAGCAGGACATGGATTCAAACCACATGAGTTTGACGAATCGATAGATCAGATCATGCAATTCCTCAGTAAGAAATAAAAAAATACAGACGACTGAACAATATCAACAATACATGTGTTAATATCGGTGGATAACTGTGGAAAACTTTTTCATAAAAAACAGAGAAAAAATTTGGTGCTTCAAAGTTCTTGACGCATTTAAACAGGATTATGGAAATACCAAAAAAGTTAGCTCTTTTTTAATAATGACTTTTCAACGGTAGTTTTCACCAATTTTAGCATAGATATTCGGAGCTAATTTATTAACTTTGCCAATTATCAACAGGTTGTGGATAACTTTTGCGTTGGTACTGGTTTTCAGTCTTCAACATAGAATAATGACAGTGGATAACCTGTTGATTGTATAAAACCTAATGTGAGGTACGATATATGCAAATTTGGAACAAATATTTTATGCACAGTTTCCACAAGCTATTACCATACACACATTCATTTTTTAGAAAATAAAAAAGAAGAATAATATTTATTGTCTTTGTGGATTGAGTGAAAAACTTCGTGGTATACCGCTAAGATTATAAAAAGGAAATACAAAAGATATTAGGATATAATGAAATCGGAATGGGTAGCCAAAGGGTTCGCTGACGAACCCGTAGAGAATAAAGAGCAGTTGGTAGAAATGATACTCCAACTCAAGCGTGAGAAGAATGCTGTCATCCTTGGTCACTACTACCAACGTAGCGAGATACAAGATATTGCCGACTTTGTAGGCGACAGCCTTGCCATGGCCCAATGGGCAGCCAAGGTGGAAGCCGATGTACTTGTCGTATGTGGTGTACACTTTATGGGTGAGACTGCCAAGATTCTTTGTCCCGACAAGATGGTGCTCGTGCCAGACCTGAATGCAGGTTGCTCTTTGGCCGATAGCTGTCCGGCCGATAAGTTTGCCGAGTTTGTAGCTGCACATCCCGAACATCAGGTTATATCCTATGTCAATACTTCAGCAGCAGTGAAGGCACATACAGATGTTGTGGTCACCTCAAGTAATGCCCAACAGATAGTAGAGAGCTTCCCGCAGGATGCTAAACTCATCTTTGGTCCCGACCGCAATCTTGGTGGTTATATAAATAGTATTACGGGCCGTAATATGCTCCTTTGGGATGGTGCTTGCCATGTGCATAGCCAATTTTCTGTAGGGTCACTCATAGATATGAAGAAACAGTATCCCGATGCTGCTGTATTGGCCCATCCCGAGTGTAAGGAGGTCATTCTTAAGTTGGCCGATGTTATAGGATCTACTGCTGCTTTGCTCTCTTATGCTAAGAAGAGCGAAAAGCAGCAGTTTATCGTAGTTACCGAATCAGGGATACTGCACGAGATGCAGAAAAGTTGTCCCGATAAGGTATTTATCCCTGCTCTTCCCGAAGCTATTGATGGCAAAACAGCTTGTAGCTGCAACGAATGTAATTATATGCGTCTCAATACCCTCGAGAAGGTATACAATTGTCTTCGTTACGAATATCCACAGATAGAGGTCGATGCAGAGATTGCAGCCAAAGCCATCAAACCTATAGAACGCATGCTGCAGCTTTCTGATAAGTTGGTGAAATAGGAGTATACTATGCAATTAAAGGTAAAGTATTTAGCTGCTCTTGTCTTTGTTGTGTCAATGATAGCTGCATGTGCCTCAATTGGCTCGCCCGATGGAGGTCCGTATGATGAGACTCCACCAGTATTCCTTGGTAGTACGCCTGATCCTTTTGCATTAGGGGTGAAGGACAAACGCGTGACACTGAAGTTTGACGAGTTTATCAAGATTGAGAAAGCGGCTGAGAAGGTAGTCGTCTCGCCACCGCAGATTACTCCACCCATAATAAAGACGAGTGGCAAGGGTATCGTAGTGGAACTGGATGATTCGCTTAAATCAAACACAACCTATTGTATCGACTTCAGTGATGCCATTGTAGATAATAACGAGGGTAATCCATTGGGCAATTTTGCTTTTCTCTTTTCTACGGGTGATAGGATAGATACGCTAGCTGTGTCAGGTACAGTACTCAATGCATCCAATTTGGAACCTATAAAAGGTATATTGGTAGGTTTGCACAGTGACCTTGCTGATAGTGCTTTTACCAAGAAACCCTTCGACCGTGTGTCACGTACTGATGCTGACGGTCGTTTTACGATACGTGGCATTGCTCCAGGAAATTATAGGGCCTATGCCTTGCAAGATGCTAATCAAAACTTTATCTTCGACCAAAAGAATGAGATGATAGCTTTCTTGGATTCGTTGGTGACACCATATACAGAGATACGCATGCATCAAGACACGACGTGGATTGACTCGCTCACCATTGATACTATACGCACTGTGCCTCGTGTACACTATCTACCCGAAGACCTGGTGCTGCTTGCTTTCATGGAGTCACCTATACAGCGCTATCTTGTCAAGACCGATCGTCCCGATCTGAACAGGTTCTCTATCTATTTCTCATTGGGTGCTGATAGTCTACCGCTGATTACTCCGCTCAACTTTGATGATGAAGATGCTTATATAGTGCAGTCAAGTACTGATTATGACAGTATCACCTATTGGATGAAAGATACATTAGCCTATTATAAGGATACCATTTCATTTGCTCTTACCTATGAGTATACCGATACCTTAGGTCAATTGGTACCACGTACCGATACTCTTAATTTGGTGCCTAAGAAAACACGTTCTAAAATATTACAAGAAGAGGAAAAGAAACGCAAGGAGGCCGAGAAGGAACGAGAGAAACGTATGAAGCGAGGCGATACTATACCAGAGCCTAAGGCGCAGCCAAAATTTCTCAGTATCAAGATAAATAGCAGTTCGAGCATGGATCTCACCGCTAATGTGCTGATAGACTTTGCTGAGCCACTCATACAGGTTAATGATACTGCTATACATCTATATAAAAAGGTAGATACGCTGTGGATTACCGAACCTCATCTTTTCCGTCAACGTAAGAATGAACTTTTAGGATATGAGTTGTTGGGTGAATGGAAACCTGATACAGAATACAAACTTGTGCTTGATTCGGCAGCTTTCTCAGGACTTTACGGATTACATACCAAGCGTCAAGAGAATACATTCAAATTTAAGCGTCTGGATCAATATAGTACTCTCTTTCTGACTGTTCCTGATGCTGGGCCAAACTATGTGGTGCAACTTCTCGATGATGACAAAGTAGTGCGCCATAAGCGTGTGGTAAAGAATCAGGCCGACTTCTATTTCCTCAAGCCTGGAACCTATCATATACGTGTACTCAACGATCGCAATGGAAATGGAGAATGGGACACCGGACTCTATGAAGATAAGGCACATGCCGAAGAGATATACTATTTCCCCGGCTCTATAAAGATGCGTGAGAATTGGGACTATACACAAGAATGGAATCCTACAGCACTTCCTATTGAGCGTCAGAAACCTGATGATATAAAGAAACAGAAGTCCGACACCAAGGAGCGCAAATCAAAGAATGCAGAGCGCGAAGCTAAGAAAAATAAGCAAAACCAAAAGTAATGAAAAAGGTATTGTCTCTACTCTCTATGTTGTTACTTGTGCTGAGTAGCCATGCTCAGTGTCCTGCACCTGAAGGACTTCTTATTGATGGTGAAGAGATACGTTACGAACTCTTCTTCAACTGGAAGTTTATATGGATAAAGGCGGGTGAAGCTACGCTTACCACACACCTTACCACCTATCAGGATGCTCCGGCCTACGAGAGTACATTGCTTGCAAGTACCAATCAGCGAGCCGACCTCATCTTCCGTCTGCGCGACACCATACGCACCGTTGTTACTCCCGAGATTGTACCTCTATATTTTGTGAAGCGTTGCGACGAAGGCAAGGAGATGATATACGATCGTGCATGGTTTGACTATGGTGATGGAGTCTGTATTGCGCGTCAGACTAAGATATATGACGATGGTCGTGTGCGTGAGACCTCATTCGACGATAGTCGCTGCATATATGATATGGTGAGTCTGTTGCTCTATTCGCGCTCTTTCGATACCGATTCATTGACCATAGGCCAGCAACTTCAATTTCCTATGGTGACAGGGGTTAAAGTAGAAGAACAGAACCTTATCTACTTGGGTAAAAAAGATGTAGAGACACTTTCGGGTGGCATATACCGATGCCAAGTGTTTAGCCTTGTGCAGAAAAAGAAAAATAAGGATGGTGAGCTTGAAGACCGCGAGATTATCCGTTTCTATACTACCGATGATGAGCAACACCTTCCTGTACAGCTCGATCTTATACTTAAGTTTGGTGTTGCGAAGGCTAAATTGGCATCGGTGAAAACGGAAAATTAGGCTGCGGCTCTGAATTTTCCAAATAAATTTGGTATTTCGTTCGGTTTGCACTATCTTTGCACCCGCATTTTGCAAATAAACCTTTTTTAATCATTAAATTATGTATTTAAACCCAGAGAAAAAGCAAGAAATCTTTGGACAATACGGAAAGTCTAACACTGATACTGGCTCACCTGAAGCTCAGATTGCATTGTTTTCATACCGTATTTCCCATTTGACGGAGCACTTGAAAAAGAACCGTAAAGATTATAGCACTGCAAGAGCACTGACTAAGCTCGTAGGTAAGCGTCGCGCCCTCCTCGACTACTTGAAGGATCGTGATATCGCTCGCTATCGTGCTATCGTTAAGGCTCTCGGATTGCGTAAGTAATCTGTGCTGTTTTAGCGAAATTAAAGAGGCTGCATCATACGATGCGGCCTCTTTTGTTATTTGTTTGTTGCCTTAAAACTTACCTCCCTTAATTCTTCACCCTACGCTTGTTTAGAGGTATTGAAAATCGGCTACCATGGTTTATCATATATTTACCATGGATATAGAATGTCTCCCACGGATATACCTTGCGCATCGTCTCCTTGAATGCAGCAACAATCGGATGGTTGGAGTTCTTATCCCTATGCTTGTCTTTCGACCAATATAGGTCAGCATCACAATCCATGAACTTTCCGTCTGCAGATACCGTAACATTCCTAAAGTATACGACTACGAGTTCCTTGTCAAGTTCCGGGAACTGCTCGTACGGGAACAGCTTCATCACTTTCACTCCACCACCATCTCTAAGGTCCCACCCATCGGTCATCTTTTTGTTGCGCCAATACTCTTCCTTCACTACTTCACCCTTCTCGAAGGTCATCACCAGTTCCTCGGCGTAGTTTCTATCATACGCATCGTGAATATACCTGATACATTCTCCACGCCCCGCGGTTACAGCTTTGTTGCTATACCATTCGGCACTGATGCCATGTACAGTGTAGTAGGGAGCAAACAATTCTTTCAAGTCATTGGCATCGTATGTGACTTCGTAGTGTATCTTCAAGATATCATCATATATATATGCTATTACTTCCTTCAAGTAAAGCCGTCCATATACAATCTCCCAACAGCCTGTGTACCCGCTCCAGTTTGCTGTGCTCCATTCACGATCC